>JBDHSX010000183.1:0-6863 GCA_039808365.1 Xanthobacteraceae bacterium
TTGGCGCGCAGAATGCCGATCATGCCGCCCGGCATGTTCTTGTCGCAGCCGCCGATCGCCAGCACGCCGTCCATCCATTGCCCCTGCACGCAGGTCTCGACGCAGTCGGCAATCACCTCGCGCGAGATCAGCGAGTACTTCATGCCTTCGGTCCCCATCGACATGCCATCGGAAATCGTCGGCGTGCCGAAGACCTGCGGGTTGGCCCCGGCCGCCTTGATCGCGGCAATGGCGGCGTCGGCCAGCGGCTGCAGTCCCGCATTGCATGGCGTAATGGTGGAATAGCCGTTGGCGACGCCGATCATCGGCTTGTCAAAATCGCTTTTCTCATAGCCCAGCGCGTAATACATGGCCCGGTTCGGCGAGCGGGCGATGCCTTGCGTGATGTGTTTGGAGCGTTCGTTGAAGGGCATTTCGGCAAGCCTCGACATTCGATATAGCGGCCCTTCTCTCTGTGGACCGCAGACTCTCTAGTAGCGCCTTATCTCAATGGCGCAAAGAGGGTTTTTCGATCTATCAGGGTGACTCCGATGTTGCATCACGAACGGTTCTATACGTCTCTCGTCTATCCAATCTATCAAGATCAAAGAGCCGGTACCGCACGCGGCAAATTCACAAAAAACGTTGAGGGCTGCCTTGGCATTTGCCGGAATCGGTAGAGCATGTAGCTAGCTAACAAGAACCCGGCTCCGGTGACGAGCCCGCTTTGAACCGGCGGATTCCCAGAACGGTGGCCGCCGGTTTGCACAGCACCATCAACTCTTGATCGCTATGCGCTTCCCCTGAGATTGCGCCCTTGCACTTTTGGGAAGGTCGACGTTCAGAATCCCGTTTTTGAAGCTAGCCTCGATCTTGTCTTCCTCGATTTCCCTTCCGACCGGGATACGGCGCTCGACGTGACCATAGAAGCGCTCGGAAAGCTGCTTCTCCTTGTCCTCTACCTCGGAATGCTTCTCGGCCCTCAAGGTCAGGATGCCATCATCGAGCAGCACTTCGATGTCCTTTTTCAAGGCCCGGAATCTCGGCCGTCACTTTGATATTTTTGTCGGTCTCGGAGATTTCGATATTCGGCCAACCAGTATGGAGAGAGCCGAACACCCGTGGATGGCCGTTGAAACTACGGAAAACGTCGTCGAATAGCCTATTCATTTCGCGATGCAACGAGAGAAGCGGATTGCGATCCTCATCACGAAGCGCCATAGGGAGTTGATTGTTGGAACGGCCCCACGGATCAGGTCGCCGGACACTCATTGTTGCCTCCTTTCTGTTCATGTCAACGGAGTTCCCATTGGTGTCAGGCGTGCTATCCCGATGCCACACTGGAAGTCTGAGCCCTTTGCGGTTTTGATTTGGGTGTGCCTCAGGGGCCGTCAAGGGGGCAAAATGGTTCCTCTCGGACGCTCTCTTTCGGCCTGAATGGCCTTTCTCAAAGTGGCGGCCTTTCGTCGCCGGCTGGCATCAGTTCCGCGCGTTCTCCCATAAGTTTGGCGAATACAGCGAGGCGATCTTTGAAGGGTAGGATCAAGAGAGCCAACGTCCACACGATGAAGCCCATTGGAGCAATCGCCGTGTTAGACATGCGGTCCTCTATGCCTGTTCTGCCGGAGCGGCCCTTTGTTAGAAGGCTTTCCAGGCAATCAGAATTAACACGATGGCAATCGCCAAGTCTGAAACCATGGCAATCGTGCGCTTCGAGTTTCTTGCTGCGTGTAGGATGTGGCCTATTCCTGCGAGTGCGTAGTATATCCCACCCACCAGCGCGCCGCCGAACAACAATTGAGGCCAGATAAGCGATAATGTGCCGAGCGCACCCATCGCGAAGTTGGCGAATCCGAGCTCTCGCACGATACCGAGCGCGGCTTTGTCTTCGATATGAAAGATGTCGCGGGCAGTAAACTCCGGTTGCTTAACTTGGCGGATGCCGGCAATGAGCAACCTCAACATCGGCCAGAAGACGAACCACTTCATGCTGGATGATGAGAATGCGTGCCCAAATGCGAGTACCTCGATAGCGGTCGAAATGATCGGCAAAATCAATAGAAGTAGCACGACGGTGGCGAGATACATTGCGGCGCTCCTGTTTGGCGAGAGGAGAACTAGCCCGGCAAACCAAATACTCACGGTGTTCTATCAGCGCCGGGATGAATGACGCGACAGGCGCCGATAATGCAGCGTCGCGACGCCGCTTGGAAATGCAGGAAGAATAGTTCGTTCTCAGCATAGAAAGCGCTGCCGTTCCGCGACTCAGCGAGTATCGCTTGAGGGGAGAGGTGATTTCTCATTGAGGAGGCGGTAATATTTTACTGTGTCCCTTTATCGGATCTTCTGTCGATTCACGCTAGGATTTTTATCAGAGGAGGGCCATCGTCGGATTCGAGGATGTAGTCGCCGCTGTCGTCAGAGCACAATTGCACCCGTGCTGCAGTGAACGGCTGATGAGACCAACCATAACAAGGCATAAGCCTCGCAGTTTGATCGGAGATCAGCATGAGCAAGAAACTCCCGTTGGCGGGTATCCGGGTCACCGACTTGACGACAGTGGTATTCGGCCCGTATTGCACGCAAATCCTGGCTGATCTCGGCGCTGATGTTATCAAGGTCGAGCCGGCGGAAGGTGACAGCGCGCGCAATATCGGCGTGCCTCCGAAGACGCCGCTGATGGGGCCGGTGCACCTGCGGCTCAATCGGGGCAAGCGCTCGGTGAGTTGGGATATGAAATCCGAGAAGGGCAAGCTGGCGATGCGCCGTTTGCTCGAAACCAGCGACGTATTTATTCACAATATCCGCCCGGACGCGATCGACAGGTTGGGGCTCGGCTATGAAGCCGTGAAGATGCTGCGTCCCGATATCGTCTACGTTCATTGCACGGGCTTTGGATTGGGTGGACCGTATGCGGGTCTGCAAGCCTACGACGACGTGATTCAAGCGGCTTCCGGCGCAGTATCGCTATTGCCGCGCGTCGACGGAAATCCGCGGCCGCGTTACTTGCCGATGCTGTTTGCTGACAAGGTTTCAGGGTTGCATGCTGTCTATGCGACCATGGCCGCACTGATCGCGAGGACCCGCGATGGCGAGGGGCAGCACGTCGAGGTCCCGATGTTCGAAGCCATCGCCAGCTTCAACATGCTCGAACATCTGTGTGATGCGACCTTTGTGCCGCCGACAGGCAATTGGGGCTACCCACGCCAGCTCGATCCGGTGCGTCAGCCGATGCGAACGAAGGACGGCTACATTTCGATCGCGCCGTATCTCGACGATCGCTGGGTGCGCTTTTTTCAAGCGGCGGGACATCCCGAAGTCCTCCAGGAAGATCGCTTCATCGACAAGGCGACCCGCCGCAAGAACATGACGCAGATGTACGAGGTGGCCGAGACGATCCTGCCTGAGAAGACCACCGAAGAATGGCTCAAGCTCCTGAAGGAAGCTCATGTGCCGGCCATTCATGCCAATGAAATCGGAGAGGTGCTCGACGATCCGCATCTGAACGCCACCGGCCTGTTCCAGAAGCGTGAACACCCGACAGAAGGGAGTTACGTCGAAGTCCGGCAGCCGGTTCGCTTTTCCGGGATCGACTATCCGGAGCCTGGCCACGCGCCCACGATTGGACAGCATACGGCCGAATTGAATCGAGAACTCGGGCTTGAGAGTTGATAGGTGGGAGACTCGACTCGATTCTGGTGTCGCCGACCTGACGGTGATGACCGCATGATGATCAAGGCCAGGACAGCGAACCCCCACTCGGCCGAGGTGGAGAATGTGACTACGCTGCGGCCCTAGATTTCGATGATTGACCTTATCGGCGTCGCTGATGCTGCCAGAACCGGGATCGCCGCGAACCCCACGGCTCCGGTTCTGCGGAGCGGCATTTCATGCCGCCGCGCCACGCCCGGGGCATGAAGTCACCTTCAGCAGCCTGCTAGCGGTTCCTCCAGACCGGCTTGCGCTTCTCGGCGAACGCCTTGGGGCCTTCGAGGTAGTCCTCGCTTGTGAGCAGCTCGTCGAGGAATTCGGAGGGCGTGCTCGCGGCGGAGGCTTCCGAAGCATGCTCGTCGGCTTCATTCATCACCTTCATCGAAACCCGGACCGAGGTTGGTGATACGGCCAGAATCTCCTCGGCAATCTCCAGCGCGCCGGTCAAGGCCTGGCCGGCCGGCATGATGCGGTTGACGAGGCCGAGGTTGAGCGCCTGTTCGGCGCGAATAGCGCGCCCAGTCAGAATATGTTCCACTGCGATTTTCTTCGGGATTTGCCGCGGTAGCCGGACCAGGCCACCGGCTGCGGCGATCAGCCCGACCCGCACCTCGCTGAGGGCGAACGACGCCCGCTCGTCGGCGACGACGACGTCGGAAGCCAACGCCATCTCCGTGCCGCCGCCCATGGCGAAGCCATTCACGGCGGCGATCACCGGCTTGACGCGGGTTCGATTGGTCAGTCCGCCAAAACCGCTGCGCGGCACCCACATCGGCTTGCCGCTGGCCGTGTATTTCAGGTCATTGCCGGCCGAGAAGGCCTCGGTACCGGCGCCCGTGATGACGGCCACCCAGAGATCCGGATCCGCCTCGTAGGCATCCCAGATCTCCTCAAGTTCCTCGTTGGCCATCGGGTGCAGGCTATTGCGCACCTCGGGCCGATTGATGGTCACCAGCAGCAGGTGGCCTCGACGCTCCACCAGCGCATAGTCATAGGAGCCGCGGAAAGTCGGGCGGCGCAGCGGCAGCAATTCGTCCATCCGCTCCTCGGTGAAGGTGAAGCGGTTGCCGCGGTTGGTCGAGCGCACGAAGATCCGACGTCCAAGGGGATCGCTCTCCAACATGTCTTCGACGGTCTCCGAGTCTTCGGCTTCGGTGTTGGCAAGGAAGCGTTCGCCGCTGCCGGTGCGGCCAACCACCACGGCATAGTCAGGTACGCCTTTGGCGTAGACGACGGTATAGGTCTCGATGGTCGCCCATCCATCGGGCTTGTCCGAGATCGCCGGGGCGGGCCAGCTATCGATTTCGTCCTGAAGGCCTTTGCTGTCGCAGGGTGCGAACGCAGCAGGGCGGGTCGAGTAGATGCCGACCGAGTATTTCGAGAGATAACCTCCATTCGCGCCGACCAGGCCATAGGAACCTGGCTTGCGCCTCAGGTGCTCGACCATGCTGGCGATGGCGTGCATGGAGAAGTTGTTTCCGGGACCACCGAAATAGGGCAGACCGCCGGTCACGGTGAAGCCGCGCGGGTCGTCTTCCCGCATCCCCAGGCCGTCCACGGCGACACTGGACACCGCGATCGGGTAGCAACTGTAGAAATCGAAGAACGACAGGTCGTCCGCCGTCACGCCCGCCTGATCAAGGGCCGCCTTGCAGGCCATGGCCGCCGCCGGATACAGGCCGAGGTCCCGCCGCTGCATAAGTTCGCGTTCCGCGGCATCGGCGTGGCCATGCAGGTAGATCCAGCGTTCCTCGGCAATGCCGAGTTCACGCGCGACTCCTACCGTGGTGAGCACCAGCGCGGCCCCCTGATTGACCTGATCGCGCGCCATCAGCCGTTGAGGGTAGGGATCCGCGATCATCCGGTTGCGTTCGCTCACGGTGATCAGATCTTCGGATGTCAAGGGTTTGACATCGGATGAAGAAAAAGGATTGTCGGCGGCCACCTCCATGAAAGGAGCGAACAAATCACCCATGGTCTTGAGGTATTGCTCGCGCGTCAGGCCAAGCCGCTTGCGGCGGGCGTTTTCACACAGGCCATAATAGGGGGCGGTGCCGAGCAAGCCGTGACGGATGTTGTAGCGAAGCGCGAGGCCCTGCAATCCCATGCCGCGATTTTCGACATTGCCCTCGATCGTTTCCGACCAGTCGGCGCGCCGGCCCTGCGCCTGGAGCCAGCGTGCGGTCGATATGTTCTCCGCGCCGGTGATCAGCACCATTCGGAACTCGCTGCTCGCGAGCCGTGCGGAAAATTCGTTGACCAGGTGCTGGGGCGAATTCCCGCCGCCCTTTTCCCATACCGCGACGCGCGGCTCGATGCCCAGTCGAGTTGCGATGGAGTGCGGGAAATTGTTGGACTTGCCGAACGGCTGGGCCCGGCGCGGCGTCGAATCCTCGAAGGTGCGGGTGGTGGCGATCGCATCGATCTCCGACCGGAGACGATCGAGCGACAGGGCATCGTCCATGGCGCGCTCCGCCGCGCGCGTGGCAATGGCGTATGCCGACAGTCCCTCGAAGTCGGGGGCGCCGAGACGTTCCGTGAACTGGCCGACGCCAACGATGATGGGAGTCGTGGAGGAGGGCGACATGGGGGATACCTCGGTCGTCAGGCCGAGGCGCAGATCGTCTGCATCTCCGACCCAATTGATGGCAAGACAATAGCGGTCAACCTAGCGGATGAGCTTCGTCAGAAGCGACGGGCTTGTTGGAAGCCGGTGGGCTGCATTTTTCAGTCAGCGGCGTGGCCGACCTCGCGTTTGACGGGATCGCGCACTTCAGGACACTATCGAATACTGCGACGCAATATCAATCCACATCCTTGATGCGGATGGACCACAATAATTTATTCTCGGCGGCAGTATGTGCTGAAGGGGCATGACCTGAGCGCCAGCCTTGCCTGCCCGGTGATCGGGCCATGAAGGAGTTCAAGAACAAGACCAGGGCGATCCGCCATTTATGGCAGACTGGCGATTTTAAGATGGAAGCCAAACCTGCACCAACGGTGGTTCGAGAGCGGTGCAGTGGTTTTTTAGGAAGTTGCATTCCCAAATTTCGGCCGTGATCCGCCCCGGCGCTCCGGTGCTGATCACCGCCATTCCCGGCGCCTGGCCATGCGATTGCGCCTCAATCCCTTCGGAACATGATGGAGGCGATCCATCCTGTCATGAGGGCCAT
>JBDHSX010000184.1:0-6724 GCA_039808365.1 Xanthobacteraceae bacterium
GCCATCGCCGCGCGGCAATAGTCGATCACGGCCGACCATGACGACAGCACCGTGCGCTGCTTGAGCCGCCCCTTGGCGACGCGGCTCGCGGCGGCGGCGATCAGCATGATCTCGGTGATCGCCGCTTCGCCCAGGCCGTCGATTTCCCGCAGGCGGGCGGCGGGCGCATGCACCACCTCGGCGAACGAGCCGAACTTCTCGATCAGCCGCTTCGCCAGCGGTTTGACGTCGCGCCGCGGCAGCGCGCGGAACAGCACCAGTTCCAGCATCTCGTAATCGCTCAGCGCGTCGGCGCCGACGGTGCGGAAGCGGTCGCGCAACCGTTCGCGATGGCCGTGATAATGCGGCGCCGCTTCGGCGAAACCGGACGAATCAGGGGAGTCTTTATCCATCAACAGCCATCGACGCCGACATGCACGCGCGACATGCACATGATTGAGACGCATCGCAACCATGCCGCGCCGTCCGGCAATCGGCAACCGGTCGCCGCAAATTTGATGCGGGCCGCGCGCGGGCCGGTTCAGGCGGCGGCGGGCGGCTGTTCGCCGTGCCGGGCCGACAGGGTGAACACCTCGACGCCGGTCTTGGTGACGCCGACGGAGTGCTCGAACTGGGCGGAGAGCGAGCGGTCGCGCGTCACCGCGGTCCAGCCGTCGGAGAGGATTTTGACGTGCGGCTTGCCGAGGTTGATCATCGGCTCGATGGTGAAGAACATGCCGGGACGCAGCACCACGCCCTCGCCGGGCCGCCCGACGTGAATGATGTTCGGCTCGTCGTGAAACACCCGGCCGAGGCCGTGGCCGCAGAAGTCGCGCACCACGCTCATGTGCTGCGGCTCGACGAAGCTCTGGATGGCGTGGCCGATGTCGCCGGTGGTGGCGCCGGGCTTGACCGCCGCGATGCCCCGCATCATCGATTCGTAGGTCACCTCGATCAGCCGCTCCGCCTTCCGCGCGATCGAACCGATGGCGTACATGCGGCTGGAGTCGCCGTACCAGCCGTCGACGATGAAGGTGACGTCGACATTGACGATGTCGCCGTCCTTCAGCGGCCGGTCCCCCGGCATGCCGTGGCAGACCACATGATTGATCGACGTGCAGGTCGAATAGCGGTAGCCGCGATACATCAGCGTGGCGGGATAGGCGTTATGGCGGAACGCGAAGTCGCGGACGAAATCGTCGATCTCGGAGGTCGGCACGCCGACCTTGACGATGTCGGTGAGGTCGTCGAGGCAGCGCGACACCAGCGCCCCCGCCTTGCGCATGCCCGCGAACGCGGCGGGGCCGTGCAGCTTGATCTGCCCGGTCTTGCGGAGTGAGGCTTCGGAGGCGTCGACATAACTCATAGCGGTTCCGATGACGGCGGTTCTGGTTTCGATGAAGCGGGACGCGGCGCGCGCGAGAAAGAGCCCTTAATTTAGTGGATATGGCTGTCGAAGCAAGAACATGGCGGACATTCGGGATTTACTCCGCGACCGGAATGGGTTGCATCAGGTCGATCCCGTCCCGCGCCAGCCGGCAGCGCCAGGCCCGCGCCTCCACCCCCGCCGCCCGCGCCCGGTCGAAGGCGCGGCCATAGGCCGGATCGATGTCGCGGGCAAGGCGGAACGTCTCGGCCGATCCGATCTGCACCACATACAGCATCACCGCGCGCGCCCCGGCCGCGGCCATCGCCGCCAGTTCGTCGAGATGGCGCGCGCCGCGCGCGGTCACCGAATCGGGAAATTCGGCGAGCCCCGGCCGGCGCATCAGGTGGACATTCTTGACTTCGAGGTAGCACGGCGGCCGACCTTCGCCCTCCAGCAGGAAATCGATCCGCGACGCCGCGCCGAACGCGCCGTCGCCATAGCGGACCTCGCGGCGGATGCTGTCGTAACCGGCAAGCTCCGGCACCCTGCCTGCGGCGAGCGCCTGCGCGACCAGCATATTGGGATGCGCGGTGTTGACGCCGACCAGCTCGGGGCCGCCGCCGCAATCGACCTCCACCAGTTCCCACGAATAAGGCAGCTTGCGCGCGGCGTTGGGCGAGCGCGACAGCCAGACCCGGCTGCCCGGCGACTGCAAGCCGACCATGCCGCCGGGATTGGCGACGTGGACCGTGGTCACTTGGCCGTCGGCCAGTTCGACATCGGCGAGAAACCGCTTGTAACGGCGCAGCAGCGTGGCGGGAATAAGATCGGAGGCAAATCGCATCGGCGGATCGTTCAAAAAACCTGACCGGACATTCGCTTTCGGATCAAATCCGCAACATGGGAAGCGTCATGCTCCGCGAAAGCCGAGCATCCAGTATTCCGCGATCGATGGCGGGTCAAATGTCCCATGACGCGCATGGATTACCGGATCGTCCGCCGGAGCCTGTCATCGGGCGGCGCTTCGCGCCGACCCGTTGGCGGACGATGACGCCTCGTTTCCCGTTGGCCTCGCAGCCACGGCTTGCGCCTCATCCGCAGAAATCGGTTGGCGTTCGCGGATGGCGACGATATTGATGCAGATGCAAGCAGTTTTGGACATGCCCCGCCAATGACGTCGCTGGACTCCGTCAGCCTGGCCATTCTCCTTGGCGCGGTGCTGGTCATGGCCGGCATCCTGTCGAGCCTGCTGGCGTTGCGTTTCGGCGCGCCGTTGCTGCTGGTGTTCCTGCTGATCGGCGTGCTGGCGGGCGACTCGGGGCCGGGCGGCCTGAATTTCAGCGACGTTCACGTCACCTATCTGGTCGGCTCGGTGGCGCTGGCGCTGATCCTGTTCGACGGCGGATTGAAGACGCGCTTTCAAAGCATCCGCGCGGTGCTGGCGCCATCGGTGGCGCTGGCGACGCTCGGGGTGCTGCTGACCGCGCTGATCACCGCGCCGGTCGCCCGCTTCGCGCTCGACATCAACTGGAGCGAGGCGCTGTTGGCCAGCGCCGTGGTGGCCTCGACCGACGCCGCCGCGGTTTTCCTGCTGATCCATTCGCAGGGGCTGCGGCTGCGGCCGCGCATCGGCGCGCTGCTGGAAGTCGAATCCGGCACCAACGATCCGTTCGCGGTGTTTCTCACCCTGATGCTGGTCGAACTGATCTCGCTCGGCGACAGTTCCGTGACCCACGTCCTCGGGGAATTCTTTCAGGAGGCGGTGCTCGGCTCCATCCTCGGCCTGATCGGCGGCTGGCTGGTGGTGTTCGCCCTCAATCGCCTCGATCTGCCGCAAGGGCTGCACGCGCCGTTCGTCACCACCGCCGCGCTGATGATCTTCGGGCTGGCGCAGATTTCCCACGCCTCGGGGTTTCTCGCGGTGTATCTCGCCGGCATCCTGATCGGCAACCGCCCGACCCGGGCGCAGAACTCGGTGGCGACGTTTCTCGACGCCGCCACATGGCTGGCGCAGATCGTGATGTTCGTGCTGCTCGGCCTGCTGGTGTCGCCGCATCGGCTGTTCGACAGCGTGTTGCCCGCCGTCGCGGTGGCGCTGGTGCTGATGCTGGTGGCGCGCCCGGCCGCGGTGTTCCTCTGCCTCGCGCCGTTCAAGTTCACCTGGCGGGAGAAGGCGTTCGTCTCCTGGGTCGGCCTGCGCGGCGCGGTGGCGATCTTCCTCGCCTCGATCCCGCTGCTGGTGGGACAGAACAAAGCCTATCTGTACTTCGACGTCGCCTTCGTGGTGGTCATCATCTCGCTGCTGATGCAGGGCTGGACCTTGGGCTTCGCCGCGCGGAAACTCAACATCGCGCTGCCGCGCGCCGACCGCGCGCCGCGCCGCGTCGAACTCGACCTGCCCGGCCAGTTGGAACAGCAACTGGTCGGCTACGCCGTTCGGCCCAAGAGCCTGTATCTGAAACGCGGGCTGTTGCCGTCATGGTCGAAGCCGACGCTGGTGATCCGCGACGAGAAGATCCTGTCCCCGGCGGAAGCCGCGCCGGTCGCAGCCGGCGATTACATCTATCTGCTGGCGCCGCCGGAAAAGGCCGACGCGCTCGACCGTTTCTTCGTCGATCTGCCGCCGGCCGCCGCGCCCGATCCCAGCGCGCTGGGCGATTTCGTGGTGCTGGGCGACACTCCGCTCAGCACGCTGGCCGAACTCTACGACGTCAAGATCGACCCCAACCAGGGCAGGCTGACGCTGGCGGATTATTTCGACATCCACCTGGACCGCGCGCCGAAGGTGGGCGCGACCCTGCCGCTGGATACGCTGACGCTGGTGGCCCGCAGCATCTCCGGCGGCCGGGTCGCCATCGTCGGCCTGCGCCTGCCCGACGACGATGACAGCGCGCCGCAAGCTCCGCCGACCCGCATCGACTGGCTGCGGCGGCGGCTGTCGAACGTCTGGGCCTCGGTCGCCGGGTTCTGAGCGGCTCGTTCAGTCGGCGAATTGCGGCGCGAGGTCAGCCAGCACGCTTTCGGCCGCCCCGAACGCCGCAACGCGGCCGCGCCGGAGCACCACCACCTCGGCCCCCAGCCGGCGCAGCTCGTTGGGATCGTGGGTGACGTAGACCATCGGCACCCCCGCCTCGTCGCGCAGCCGGATCAGGTAAGGCAGGATTTCCGCCTTGCGCGCGCCGTCGAGCGATCCCAGCGGCTCGTCGAGCAGCAGCAGGCGCGGCTGCATCAGAAGGGCCCGGCCGAGCGCCACGCGCTGGCGCTCGCCGCCGGACAGCTGCCCGGTGCGGCGCGCCAGAAGCTTGCCGATATCGAGCAGATCGACCACGCGCTGGCGCCGCGCGGCGTCGTCGGCGACGCCGTTCATGCGCCGCCCGTAATGCAGGTTCTGGGCGACGCTGAGATGCGGAAACAGCCGCGCGTCCTGGAACACGTAGCCGATGCGGCGACGATGCGGCGCGACGTGGATGCCGGCGGCGGTGTCGTCGAGCACGTCGTCGCCGATCGCGATGACGCCACGATCCGGCCGCAAGAGTCCCGCGATCATGTTGACCAGCGAGGTCTTGCCGGCCCCCGAGGAGCCGAACAGCCCGGTGACGCGGCCCGCGCCGGTGAACGTCACCTCGACGGTGAAATCGCCCAGCTTCTTGTAGACATCGACGCGCAGCATGGTCAGGTCCCGTGCAGGCGTTGGGTCGCGCGCCGCGCGAACCATTCCGACGCCACCAGCGCCACCATCGAGATCACGATGGAGATCGCGACCAGCCGCAGCGCCGCGGCGTCGCCGTCCGGCGTCTGGGTCAGGGTGTAGATCGCCGCCGAAATGGTCTGGGTCTCGCCGGGGATGTTGGAGACGAAGGTGATGGTGGCGCCGAACTCGCCGATCGCCTTGGCGAAGCCGAGCACCATCCCGGCCAGCACGCCCGGCAGCGCCAGCGGCAAGGTCACGGTGAGAAATACCTTCCACGGCGCGGCGCCCAGCGTGCTCGCGGCCTGCTCAAGGCGGCGGTCCACCGCCTCGATCGACAGCCGGATCGGCCGCACCAGCAGCGGAAACGACATGATGCCGCAAGCCAGCGCCGCGCCGGTCCAGCGGAACGAGAACACGATGCCGAGATGATCGGCGAGCCAGCCGCCGATCAGGCCCTTTCGTCCGAACGTCAGCAGCAGCAGATAGCCGGTGACCACCGGCGGCAGCACCAGCGGCAGGTGGATCGCGGCGTCGAGCGCGGATTTGCCCCAGAACTGATGGCGGGCCAGCAACCAGCCCATCGCGATGCCGATCGGGGTGGCGACCAGCGTCGCCACCAGTCCGACCCTCAGCGACAGCAGAACCGCCGTCCACTCGGCGGGGGAGATGTCCAGCACGGCTTTAAGAGGTTGGCTGGATCAGGTAGGAGAAGCCATACTTCTCGAAGATGGCCTTGGCCTGCGCGCTTTTCAGGAAGGCCAGATAGTCGGCGGCCTCGGCTTTGGCGCTGGCGGTGGCCGCGACCGGATAGACGATCGGCGGGTGCGAGTCGGGCGGGAAGACGCCGACGATCTTGACGCCGGGCTCGATCTTGGCGTCGGTCGAATAGACGATGCCGAGCGCCGCCTCGCCGCGCGCCACCAGCGCCAGCGCGGCGCGCACGCTCTCCGCCATCGCGAATTTCGGCTCCGCCGCCTGCCACGCGCCGAGCTTCTCCAGCGCCGCCTTGGCGTATTTGCCGACCGGCACCGCCTTGACGTCGCCGGTGGCGATGCGGCCGTCGCCGGCGAGCTTGGCGAGATCGAAGCCCGGCCCGATGGCGACGTTCTCGATCTTGGAATCCTTCGGCGCGATCAGCACGATGGCGTTGCCGAGCAGATCGACGCGGCTGGATTCGTTGATCGACTTGTTCTTGATCGAGTAATCCATCCAGGCGGTATCGGCCGAAATGAAGATGTCCGCCGGCGCGCCCTGCTCGATCTGCTTGGCGAGCGCGGAACTGGCGGCATAGCTGGCACTGATCTTGACGCCGGATTTCGCGGTGTAGGCGGCGCTAGCCTCGTCCAGCGCGTTCTTCATCGAGGCGGCGGCGAACACGGTGAGGCTTTTGTCCTGGGCCTGCGCCGGAGTGTGGAACGATCCCGCAAGGATCGCGAAAGCGAACAGAAAGCCGGCAAGACGACGCATGATGGCGCTCCAAATCCAACGCCCCGCGGCGCGGGGCGCGCGCGGCGGCGAGTCAAATTCATGACGGTTGACGTGGCGACGGGCGGAAGCGCCGTTCCGGCAGGCCGAGGGGCTTACGGCCCCTCAAAATGTCGCCCGCCGACAATAACAGGCGGACAACGCTCGTAAAGTCCCAACTCTATTCGGCGGGCAGGATCGCCAGCGCGATCGTGTTTTCC
>JBDHSX010000185.1:0-6714 GCA_039808365.1 Xanthobacteraceae bacterium
CGCTTCGCTCGCAATGACGGTGTGGGTTTGCGCGGACGATGCCGCGTGCGTTGGCCCTCGGTCCAAACGACCGCTCAGTCCAAAATGCTCTTGTAGTTGTCCGAGAACACGTCGCGGCCGATGATCAGCCGCATCACTTCCGAACTGCCGGCGAGGATGCGGTTGACGCGGGCGTCGCTGAACATGCGGCTGATCGGATATTCGTCCATGAAGCCCGCGCCGCCGTGCAACTGCACGCCGAGATCGAGCATCTTCCACTGTACCTCGGACGCCATCATCTTCGCCTTGGCGCCCATGTTGGTGGTGAGGCGCCCGGCGTTGTGCTCGGCGACGCAGTGATCGACATAGACCTGCACGAGGTCGATCTCGGCGTCCATCTCCGCCATGCGGAACTGGGTGTTCTGCTGCTCGGACAGCGGCTTGCCGAACAGCTTGCGATCCATCACGTAGGTCCGCGTGATGTCGAACGCGCGCCGCGCGTCGGCGATGCAGCCGGTGGCCGAAATCAGCCGCTCCTCGGCGAGGCCCTGCATCAGATAATAGAAGCCCTTGCCGGGCTCGCCGAGCACGTTGGCCTTCGGCACACGGACGTTGTTGAAGAACAGTTCGGCGGTGTCCTGCGCCGGCATGCCCATCTTCTTGAGGTTGCGGCCGCGCTCAAAGCCCTCCATGCCACGCTCGACGATCAGCAGCACCATGGCGTGCTTCTTCTCCGCGCCGGCGAGTTTCGCGGCGACGATCACCACGTCGGAATTGATGCCGTTGGAGATGTAGGTCTTCGAGCCGTTGAGCAGGAAGTGATCGCCCTTGTCCTCGGCCGTGGTGCGCATGCCGGCGAGGTCGGAGCCGGCGCCGGGTTCGGTCATGGCGATGGCGAGAATGGTCTCGCCGCTGACGCATTTCGGCAGGAAGCGCTCGCGCTGCTCCTCGGTGCCGAAGCGCTGGAAATACGGGCCGACCAGCCGGCTGTGCAGCGTGTTGAACCAGCCGTGGTCGCCGGAGCGCGCGGTTTCCTCGATGATGATTTGCTCATAGCGGAAATCGGTGTCACCCATGCCGCCGTATTTCTGGTCGGGCCAGATCATCAGGAAGCCGAGATCACCGGCCTTCTTGAAGGCGCTGCGATCGACGATCCCGGCCTCGCGCCATTCTTCCATGTGCGGCGTGATTTCGCTGGCCAGGAATTTCCTGTAAGCCTCGCGGAACATGACCTGATCTTCGGTGAAGTTGCGCATCGCAGTCCCCTCAGCGGATTTGCCACAAGGAAACGCGATCCGTTCGCGGCGAGACGGATCGCGTTTCTTTTTATCGCCGTCGCGCTTGTCGACGGCAGAGCACGCAGGGCCGACGGGCCGTCAGCGCGGTGCCATGCGGATGGCGCCGTCGAGACGGACGTCCTCGCCGTTGAAGTAGCCGTTGGTGATCATGGTCAGCGCCAGATGCGCGTATTCCTCCGGCTGGCCCAGACGCTTCGGAAACGGCACCGAGGCGCTCAGCGCCGCCTTGACGTTCTCGGGCGCGCCTTGCAGCAACGGCGTGTCGAAGATGCCCGGCAGGATGGTGTTGACGCGAATGCCCTCGCTCATCAGATCGCGCGCCACCGGCAGCGTCAGGCCGACGACACCGGCTTTCGACGCCGAATAAGCCGCCTGGCCCATCTGGCCGTCCTCGGCCGCGACCGAGGCGGTGTTGACGATGGCGCCACGCTCGCCGTGCTCCAGCGGCGCCAGCGACAGCATGCCCTTCGCCGACTTGGCGATGCAGCGGAAGGTGCCGACCAGGTTGATCTGAATGATGCGGTTGAAGGCATCGAGCGGGAAGTGGGTGGCTTCGCCGGTCTTCTTGTCGCGGCCGGCGGTCTTCACCGCGTTGCCGGTGCCGGCGCAGTTGACCAGGATGCGCTCCTGGCCGTGCGCCGCGCGCGCCTTGGCGAAACCGGCGTCGACCTGCTCGTCGGAGGTGACGTCGACCTTGCAGAACACGCCGCCGATTTCCTTGGCGACGGCTTCGCCCTTCTCCTCGTTGAAATCGAACAGCGCGACCTTCACGCCGTGGGCGGCGAGCGCCCGCGCCGTCGCCGCGCCGAGCCCCGAGGCGCCGCCGGTGACAACGGCGGCGACCGATGAATCAAGCTTCATGATGTCAAATCCCTTTGCGTTCAGATGCGTTCGATGATGACGGCGGGAGCCATGCCGCCGGCGGCGCACATGGTGACGAGGCCGTAGCGTCCACCGCTGCGTTCGAGTTCGTCGAGCGCGGTGCCGATCAGGATCGAGCCCGTCGCGCCGATTGGGTGGCCGAGCGCGATCGCGCCGCCATTGATGTTGACCTTGGAGCGATCGAGCTTGAGATCGCGGATGAACTTCTCGGCGACCACCGCGAAGGCTTCGTTGATTTCCCAGACGTCGATGTCGTTGGTGGTGAGGCCGGCCTTGGCCAGCACCTTCTTCGCCGCCGGCACCGGGGCGTTGAGCATCAGCGTCGGATCGTCGCCCTGGTTGGCGTAGGCGACGATGCGGGCGCGCGGCTTGAGGCCGTGCTTGTCGGCATAGTCCTTCGAGGTGATCAGCAACGCCGCCGCGCCATCGACGACGCCGGAGCTGTTGCCGGCGTGATGCACGCCCTTCCACTGGAGGTCCGGATAGCGGCGCTGAATCTGCTTCCTGAAGGTGACGCCGCCGCCGATGTCATAGTCGGCCAATTGCTCGAAGCTCGGCTTCAGCGCGGCAAGACCCTCGGCGGTGGTTTCGGGACGCGGGAATTCCTCGTGATCGAGCGCGACGCTGCCGTCGGGATTGAGCACCGGCACCACCGACTTGGCGAAACGGCCTTCATCGATCGCCTTCTTGGCGCGCTGCTGGCTGACCAGCGCCAGCGCGTCGACCGCCTCGCGGCTGATGCCTTCCTGGGCGGCGATTGCGTCGCCGCAGACGCCCTGGTGCGACTGCGGGTGAACCTCGTCAAGCTGCGGGTTGCCGGCGCCCATCAGGCGCGGCGCCATCTTGGCGGCGGCGCGTTCAGCCGCGAGGACCTGCTGATAGCTCATCATCTCGGTGCCGCCGGCGATCACGCAATCCTCCATGCCCGACATCACCGACGCCGCCGCGAGGTTGACCGAGGTGATGCCGCCGCCGCAGAAGCGGTCGAGCGTGGTGCCGCTGGCCTTGATGTCGTAGCCGGCGGCGAGCGCCGACATGCGGCCGAGATCGCCGCCCTGCTTGCCTTCCTGCGTCGAGGTCGACCAGATGATGTCGTCGACGGTCGTGGTGTCGAGATGGTTGCGATCCTTGATCGCCTTCAGCACGGTTGAAGCGAGGTTCTGCGGATGCAGGTGCGACAGCGCGCCCTTGCCCGGCTTGCCGATGCCGCGCGGGGTCCGAACAGCGTCAATAATATAGGCTTCCGACATGGGTTTTCCTTCATGTTGCGGGGTGTTGTTGAATCGGGGTGGAGCAATGCGTCGTTGTGGCCGCCCGGCGCGAGACATCGCATGGCCGCTGCCGGCCGCATCGCCTGGGCGTCCAGCCGTTGGTCGCAGCCGGGCCGCGCGGGGAAGGGGAATAGGGCATCCGATATTTCCGGCTGGCCAGCATCATGGCACACCCTTCCATGTGGTCCAGGCTCTGGCTTTAGTTAAATGATTAATTAGTTGATCGGCTCATTACAATGCGACCAGGGGTCCCTGTCAACAGCCACCCATCCAATTTGATGAGGGTGGATCCCGGTGGGTCGGTGTCCGACCGCCGAGGCTGGCGGCCACGGGAGCGCGCGATCCCGTTTCGCGCCATTGCTTTTCCCCGCATCAGCTGACCTTATGCTGCCATTCGCGCTCCAGATAATCCAGATCCTCGCTCCAATCGTTGAAAGCCTTGGCGAGCCAGTCCTGATTGCGCGCACCGGTCCGGAAACTGGCGATCACACGATGGACCTTGCGATAGCGGGTGAGCGAGTTCGGCTCCCCCCATTCGCGCATATGCGCCGGCGAGCCAACGAAGGGCAGAACGCCCGACATGATGTGATCGAGCAGCGCCCAGCGGGCGGATGTTGCCAGCCCGTCGTTGCCAACCTTGTAGCCGGCCGTCTTGAGCACGCCGATCTCCGGGCTTTCCGCCTTATAGTCGCCAGCTTCCGCCGCACTCAGCCGCTTTTGCCAGACGGCGTTGATCTCGCCGATCAGAGTTTCCGCATCCGCCTTGTTGGGCTTGTTCTCCATGATGGCCGCAAGGCAGTTCCGAAAGAGCTGCTCCAGCTTGTTGTCGTTCATCGTATCGAGATTCATGGCGCGGCCCCGGACGTCGGTTCGGTCTTGTAGCAGACAAAGGCGAGTTCCGCTGAGAGTTGCGATCCCCGGCGACCATCAAGCCGCCGCCTTCCGCTCTGTCATCCAGCGGCGATACCGGCGCGCGTTGCGTGTTGCGGCGATCTGCGATGTCACGAGCGCCCATAGCGGCGACACGTTGGGGGCCGTGCGACGGCGGCGGCTGAGACGCACCAACTGGTAGCGCACCGCGGCCATATGCGCGGACGACGCGACAGGCTTGTTCTTCCAGGTGATCGGCTTGAGCGCCGGCGCGTCCGCCTTGCCGAGCCGCCAGTTGCGCGGCAGGTTCGGCTCGATCGCAAGCGCGGTCGCGATGCCCGCCATGGCGACGCCGCTTGCGATCACCTTCTCCGCCACCTCGCGGCGTCTTATGCCGCCGGTGACCATCAGCGGCATCGTCGCGACCTCGGCGATCTCGCGCGCGAATTCGAGGAAATAGGCTTCGCGCGCCAGCGTGCGGTCGTCGCGCGCCGAGCCCATCATCGCCGGGGCCTCGTAGCTGCCGCCCGACAATTCGACCAGATCGACACCGAGCGCGCCGAGCATCTGCACGACAGCCCGCGCATCCTCCGGCGAGAAACCGCCACGCTGGAAATCGGCCGAGTTGAGCTTGACCGCCACCGCGAAGCCTTTTGAGACCGTCGCACGCACGCCGCGCACGATATCGAGCAACAGCCGCGCGCGGTTCTCCAGGCTGCCGCCCCAGCGATCCTTGCGATGGTTGGCGAGCGGCGACAGGAACTGGCTCAGAAGATAGCCGTGCGCGGCGTGAATTTCGACGCCGGTGAAGCCCGCACGTTCCGCGAGCACCGCGGTCGTCACGAAACGGCGCTCCACCTCGGCGATATCGGCCGCCGTCATCTCGCGCGGCACCGGGAATCTCTTGGACTGCGCGCCGAGGTCGAGCGCAATCGCCGACGGAGCCAGCGTCTCCTGCCCAAGCCCCGCCGGCATCTGCCGGCCGGGATGGTTGATCTGCATCCAGACCTGCGCCCCGCCCGCCCGCGCGGCTTCCGCCCATATCTTGAAGCGGTCGAGATGGCGGTCGTCCTCCAGCACGACGCCGGCCGGGCCGGTCATGGCGCGAGCATCGACCATCACGTTGCCGGTGATGATGAGACCCGCGCCGCCATCGGCCCATGCGCGATAGAGGTTGATGAGTTCGGCGGACGGCGCGTGATCGCCGTCCGCCATGTTCTCCTCCATCGCCGCCTTGGCGATGCGGTTCGCGATCACGGCGCCATTGGGCAGCGCCAGCGGGGAAAACAGCGACATCGTGAGCCTCCAACCGGAATGTTGGACAAACCATAACCTTTCAGTTAAGTTTAAGGTCAAGAGCCTTTTCGAGGATATGTCGAGATGAACATCGGGGAACTGGCGAAGCGCGCCGGGCTGACCCATTCGCGCATCCGCTTCTATGAGAGCGCCGGCCTTCTGAAGACGGTCGAGCGCCGGCCGAACGGCTATCGGACCTATCCGCCGGAAGCGGTGCTGGTGCTGGAGTTGATCACCACCGCGCAGAAGGCCGGATTCAGCCTTGACGAGATTCGAACGCTGCTGCCGCCCGATCTCGGACAGTGGGATCACGGCGCGCTGATCGAAACGCTCCGCCGCAAGGTGGCGGATATCGAGGCGCTGCAAATGCGGCTCAAGCAAAGCAAGGCCCAGCTCGTCGCGCTGATCAAGGACATCGAGGCGAAGCCCGACGACATCGACTGCGCCGCCAATGCGCGGCGGGTGCTGTCGCATATTCTCGGCAAGGAGATCGAGAAACCGACCATGGCCGCCGGTGATGTCAAGCTTCTCGGCAGAGCAAGCCGACGCCGCACCGGCAGCGCCGGCTAGAAGCACCGCTGACCTGCTGATGCGAGAGTCATGGTCGCGGGCGCTCCGGGCCCGCTTCCCGTTCTCCCGCAGCTAGCCTTGCGGCTTCGGCTCAACGATCGGAAAGCCGCCCGGAAAACTGTCGAACAGGCCAGCCAGTTCGAGAAGCTTTGTCGCGTCCCCCTCGATCTTGATCCCGTCGAGGTTTTTCGAACCCGGCTCGGCGTCCGCGAGCAGTTTCAGCAACGCCGAGCGGGTCAGCGTCAGCGTCACGCCGGCCTGGTCGGCGAGGCGCCCGGCGACATAGGTGAGCGCCGAATTTTCCAGATTGAGGACGTAGGACCGTCCGCTATCGGAGAATTTGAAGTTCACCACGATGCGCTTGCCGCCGGCCTTGGGGCCGTTCAACCGCACGCCCAGATAGTCGAAAATCATATCGACCGTCAGCGCCGACGCGACGTCCGCGCCATGCCTTGTTGCGCGCCGCGATATCGGGTTCGGCCGCGGTCGGCGCCTTTGATTGCGTGTCCTGTGCCATTTTGATTTTCTTCGGCCCGAACCCCGCGAGC
>JBDHSX010000186.1:0-6574 GCA_039808365.1 Xanthobacteraceae bacterium
CCGGCGAAGCAGAACGACAGGTAGCGCACCACATGCGGATCGTAGCCGATGAACTGCACGCGCTCCGGATTGTCCCGCACCGCGTTGCACATCCGCCCGAGCGGCGTGCGGGTCAGGGCATACATCGCGATCGCCGAGATGATGAGCCAGAACCCGATCAGGTAATAGACCTGGATTTGCGGCCCGAAATTCCAGCCGAACAGCGCCGGCAGGTCGGTGCGGTTGGTGGTGATGCCGGCCTCGCCGCCGAAGAAGCTGCGCAGAATGAGGGAGGACGACGCCACCAGTTCACCGATGCCGAGCGAGATCATCGCGAACACCGTTCCGGCGCGCTGGGTCGAGACCCAGCCGATGATGATGGCGAACACCAGGCCGGCGAAGCCGCCGATCAGCGGAACGAATGGCAGCGGCACCGGCAGCCCATGCGCGGCGATGGCGTTCATGCCATGGACGGCGAGGAAACCGCCGAGGCCGTAATAGACAGCATGACCGAAGGAGAGCAGTCCGGTCTGGCCGAGCAGGATATTGTAGGACAGCGCGAAGATGGCCGCGATACCGATCAGGCTGAAGGTGGTGTGCGAGCCGCCGGACCGGAAGATCAGCGGCAGCGCCACCACCGCCAGGATAAAAATGCCCCAGGCGGCGTAGAAGCCGATGTTCCGCTCGGAAGCGGCGTCGGTTGGCGCGGGCGCGCGGGAGGTCAACTCGGTCATGTTTCACGTGTCCCCATGAGACCCATCGGGCGGACGATCAGCACCAGAACCAGCAGCACGTAGGGCAGGATCGGCGCGATCTGGGCGATAGTCACGTTCCAGACGTCAGTGAGCAGCGAGGGGCCGATGCTGGGATCGAGCGGCCCGAACAGGCTGGCGAGCGAGCCGTTCATTGACACCCCGAAGGTCTGCACCAGGCCGATCAGCAGCGAGGCGAAGAACGCGCCGGGCAACGAGCCGAGGCCGCCGACCACGATGACCACGAACAGGATCGGACCGAGCAGCGCGGCCATGTCCGACTGGGTCACCAGCGCCGGACCGGCGATGACGCCGGCGATGGCCGCCAGCGCCGTGCCAACGCCGAACACCATCATGAAGACGCGCCCGACATTGTGCCCGAGATGGGCAACCATGCTGGGGTGGGTCAGCGCCGCCTGCACGATGAGGCCGACGCGCGTGCGCTTGAGAACGACCAGCAGCGCGATGAAGATCACCACCGACACCAGCAGCATGAACATCTTGTAGGCTGGATAGTTGGTCGAAAAGATCGTGAAGGCCGGGAAATCCAGCAGCGCCGGCACGCGGTAGTCCATCGGCAGCTTGCCCCAGATCATCTGCACCACCTGCTCGATCGCGAAGGCGAGACCGAAGGTGAGCAGCAGCTCGGCGACGTGGCCGTGCTTGTGGGTCTGGCGCAGGCCGTAGCGTTCGACCGCCATGCCGAGGGCGCCGACCAAGAGCGGCGCGAGGATCAGGGCCGGCCAGAAGCCGATCCAGCGGGTCAGTTGATAGCCGAAGAACGCGCCGAGCATGTAGAAGCTGGCATGGGCGAAGTTGAGCACGCCCATCATGCTGAAAATCACGGTGAGGCCGCTCGACAGCAGGAACAGCAACATGCCGAACAGCACGCCGTTCAGAGTGGAAATGACGATCAGCTCAAGCACGGGACAGCCACCGGGTTGGAGTTGAAACGGGTTGGCACTGGAAGTCGTGCATGGTGCCGCGGAAGCGACTGCGAGCCCGTCAAAGGATCAGGATGGCGATCGGATTCCGCGGTGGAGAATGCTGCCGGCCCGGCAAACAGCGGAAATGATCGGGCCGGCAGTCTTGATCGGGCCCTGGATCCCGCCGCGCCACACATGCGCGGCGCGACGGGAAGGGCGCCATGGCGTCAGGGACGCTTCATCTTGCAGGTGGTCGGAAGGGTCGCCTGCGGGGTGTCGATCTTGGCGACTTCCCGCCAGCCCCAGCCGGTGCCTTCTTCGTCGAATATCTCCTTGCCGCCGCTCAGGCTGCCGAACGAGGAGATCGAGATCGGTTGCAGGAACTGATGGTCGTCCTTGCGCATCACGCCGTCGCCGCCGTCATGAACCTTGAACTCCATGCCTTCGAGCGCGGCGGCGACCTTGACGGGATCGATCGACTTGGCCTTCTCGGCGGCCAACTTGAACATCCGCATCTGGTTGACCGCGCGCGGATACCACAGCGACATGCCGACCTTGGCGCGGAAGGCCTTCTCGAAATCGACCGCCGGCTGATAGCCGGCATTCGGAATGCCTTCGTTGATCTGGTAGACCTGATGATCCAGCCCGGTCTGCTTGATCGCGGTGGGGCCGCCGGCGCCGCCAGCGTAATAGGTATACCAGTTGACCTTCAGGCCGGCGTCGGCGGCGGCCTTCAGCAGCAGCGCCATGTCCTGGCCCCAGTTGCCGGTGATGATCGAATCCGCGCCGGAGGCCTTGATCTTGGCGATGTAGGGCGCGAAGTCGGTGATCTTCAGCAGCGGATGCAGTTCGTCGCCGACGATCTGGACGTCGGGGCGCTTGGCCGCCAGCATCTTGCGGGCCTCGGTGCGCACCGACTGGCCGAACGAATAGTCCTGATTGATCAGGTACACCTTCTTAACCGACGGAACGTTCTTGATGTAGTTGGTGAGCGCTTCCATCTTGATGTCAGAGTTGGCGTCCCAGCGGAAATGCCAGTAGTTGCACTTCTCGTTGGTCAGGATCGGATCGACCGCGGCATAGTTGAAATAGAGCATTTCCTTGCCGGGGTTGCGGGAATTGTGCTTGGCCACGAATTCCGACAGCGCCGCGGCGACCGCCGAGCCGTTGCCCTGGGTGATGTAGTGAATGCCGGCGTCGACGGCCTTCTGCGCCTGGATCAGACTCTCCTGCGGATTGGTCTTGTTGTCGAGCGGAACGAATTCGACCTTGTGGCCGAGGATGCCGCCTTCCGCGTTGATCTGGTCGGCGATGTATTGGAAGGTTTTCAGGCCACCTTCGCCGACGCTGGCGCCGCCGCCGGAGAGCGGATCGATGTAGCCGATCTTGAGGGGATCCGCCGCGCGCGCGGGGGTGCCGAAGACCGGCAAGGCCAGCACCGGCAAGGCCAGCGCGGCAAGCATCAATTTACGCATATTGTTTCCTCCTTGAGGTGTCTGCTCTGTTCGAAAGTCGAAAATGCCATCGGCGCGCGAAAGAGTAAATAACTTCGTGCATCCACTCGTTCGGCCGGATTTCATGTGCACGGTTTTCGAACGATCTCGGTTCACGCCGCCGTCGACGCTATGAGAGCTAGCGAAAATTCGCGCGCGCCGGTTGGCTCAGGTCCTTGTGCTGACGCAACTCACCCGCCCGTGCTCGGACAGGATCCGATCCAGGATAGTCGTTCCGGGCTTGTTCGTTCATCGTTTCCTCCGTTCCCGCTTGAGCCTGTTGTTTCTCTTGTTGCGCTCGCGCGGCATCTGATCGCGTGCGATCATCAAAGACTAAAACGAAGTCTGAGCGCAATAACAAAGTGGGCGTTCGATCGCGAGATGTGCCGGGCGGTGGTCGGCGCGCGGGTGTAAACGTCACGAAAGGCTGTGGATGATGGCGTTGCCGCGTTCGGTTTCCGCCGCGCCTCGCGCGAGCTGTCCGATTATCACCCTCGATGACGAAATGACCTCGCTGCCGCCGCAACCATCGCTGGCACTCGACGCGTGACGATGGGACGCAGGCGACGCGCGCGACGATAATCGCGATCCGGATCGCGCGTGCCCCGAAGCGCCTTGATCGATCGAGTCCCGCGCCTGCCCGCGATGCGATGCGGATGTTGGTCGTTTAGAGTTTATCCAGCCGATCTGTTCCTCCGATGGCTTGTCGTGTTGGGTTTATACTGTAAGATACATTATAAATATATCTTTTAGAGCGAATCGAAGCCTGACGGTGCCATGCGGCGGAATTGGCCGCGCGCCGTCACATCAGAAGGACAGGCAATGATCAGATCGACCATCGCGGCGTTGGGATTCTTTGCTCTCGTTGCGCTGCCGGCGGCAGCTTGCGCGCAAGGCCTGATTACGCTGGACGGGGCGGCGGTCAACGCGGTGCCGTCGAAAACCACGCCGGACAAAATCACGCTGCGGTCGTTCCTGCAACCTGGCGACGTGGTCGCCGCGCGCGTGTCGTTGCCGGCCAATACCGACATTCCGCCGCATCCGCATCCCTCCGGCAAGGTGGCGATCGTCACCGTGGTGTCGGGTGATTTCAAGGTCGGCCTCGGGGACAAGTTCGACGAAGCCGCGTTGAAGACCGTCGCGCCCGGCGGCGTCATCGTGTTCCGCGAAACCGATCCCAAGCATTTCGCGCGCACCGGCAACGCTCCGGTCGAACTGTTGTTGCTGGCGGCCCCGAAGGCATCCGTCAACCCGGCCTGGCAGGGCGGCAAGTAAACGATCGCGCAGGCGGTGACGGGTCAGTCCTGCGTCTGGCAGACATCGACCCATTCGGCGGCGGTCAGTTCCGCCATGCGCCGCGGTGAAATGCGCACCGCGCTGTTGGTCGAGCCCGCCGCCGGCACCACGATCTCGAAGCCTTGCAGCGAGATGTCGCAATAGACCGGCAGCGGCGTCTTCAATCCGAACGGGCAGACGCCGCCGACCGGATGGCCGGTGATCTCGACCACTTCCTCGGGCCCGAGCATGCGCGGCTTGGCGCCGAAGGCGGCGCGCGCCTTCTTGTTGTCGAGCCGCGCGGTGCCCATGGTCACCACCAGCAGATGGCGCTCGCCGACGCGCAGCGACAACGTCTTGGCGATTTCCTCCGGCTTGACGCCGAAGGCTTCGGCGGCAAGCGGGACGGTGGCCGAGCTTTTGTCGGATTCCAGCACCGCGATGTCGGGCGCATGGGTCTGGAAAAACGCGCGGACGGATTCGACGCTCATGTTTGGCTTTCGTAAGGGAAGGGGGCGGGTTTAGCCGGCGGCAACGAGCTTCGGCAGGTCGGACAGTGCGGCGATGCGATGGTCGGGTTCGACGCCGAGTTCGTCCATCTGCATCCGCAACGCCTTGAACATGGTGAGCGGGGTCACGCGGTCGCTCGTTGCGCAGTCGCGTGCCATGGCCTCCGGCGTGACGCGCTCGATCCACGCCACGCGCAGGCCAAATGCCTTGGCGCCGCAGGCGTCCCACGGGTTCGATGAAATGAACAGCACGTCGGCGGGCGCGACGCCGAGCCTTTCCTCGATCAGCGCATAGGCGTCGTGGTGCGGCTTGAAGATGCGTTTCGCATCGACGCTGATGGTGGCGTCGAGCACGGTCTCGAGGCCGCTGTTGCGCACCAGCGCGTTCAGCATGTCGCTGCTGCCGTTGGAGAGGATTGCCAACTTGCGGTCGCGCATCGCATCCAGCGTCGCGCGCGCGTCGGGATAAAGCGCGAGATGGAGATACTTCGCCATGATCCGCTCGAAAGCGGCGTCGTCGTGGGGCAGGCCGAGGCAACGCAAGGTATAGGCCAGCGCGTCGCGGGTGATCGCGGAGAAGTCGGCGTAGCGGCCCATCAGCGAGCGCAGCCAGCTATATTCGAGCTGCTTGATGCGCCAGATCTGCGTGATGATCTCGCCATGGCCGGGAAACGTCGTCTCGGTGACGGCGGCAACCGACTGCACGTCGAACAATGTTCCGTAGGCATCGAAGACGACTGCCTTGATGGTCACCGCTTTCCTTCTCCCTGGCGCGTGGACGTTCCGCCGCTCTTACATGCCGAGCAGTTTTCGCGCGTTGGCTTTCAACACCTTGGGCCGGACGTCGTCGCGGATATCGATCTTGGCGAAATCCGCCAGCCAGCGGTCCGGCGTGATCACCGGCCAGTCGGAGCCGAACAGCATCTTGTCCTGCAACAGCGTGTTGACGTAGCGCACCAGGATCGGCGGGAAATACTTCGGCGACCAGCCCGACAGGTCGATGTAGACGTTCGGCTTGTGGGTCGCCACCGACAACGCTTCCTCCTGCCAGGGGAACGACGGATGCGCCAGGATGATTTTCATCTCGGGGAAGTCGACCGCGACGTCGTCGATATACATCGGGTTGGAATATTTCAGCCGCATGCCGTTGCCGCCCGGCATGCCGGAGCCGACGCCGGTCTGTCCGGTGTGGAACAGCGCGATCGAGCCGGCTTCCGCGATCGCCTCGTAGAGCGGATAGGCCATGCGGTCGTTGGGATAGAAGCCCTGCATGGTGGGATGAAACTTGAAGCCCTTGATGCCGTAATTCTCGATCAGGTTGCGCGCCTCGCGGGCGCCGACCTTGCCCTTGGCGGGATCGATGCTGGCGAACGGGATCAGCACGTCGGCGTTCTGCGCCGCCAGTTCCGCCATCTCGTAATTATTGTAGCGGCGGAAACCGGTCTCGCGCTCGGCGTCGACCGGGAAGATCACCGCCGCGATGTTCTTGGCGCGATAATAGGCGGCGGTTTCCGGCACCGTCGGCGGGTGCTTGTGCGGGGACTTGAAGTACTCCGCCATCGCCGCCTGGAAATCGTCATAGCCGTCGTCGCCGTGGGTGCCGCAGGGCTCCTCGGCATGGGTGTGGATGTCGATGGCGA
>JBDHSX010000187.1:0-6517 GCA_039808365.1 Xanthobacteraceae bacterium
CGTCATTGCGAGGAGGCGAAGCCGACGAAGCAATCCAGACCTTGCTTGTGGCCCCTGGATTGCTTCGCTTCGCTCGCAATGACGGGGGTGCACAATGACGGGAGGGTGCGCCATAACGGGGAGAAGGCGCAATGACCGGCAGGATGCGGCGCCTTACGCCGCGCCGAGCGGCGGCACCGGCAGCGCGGTCACCGACTTGATCTTTTCCATGGCGAAGCGCGAGGTGACGTTCTTCAGCGCCACCGCGCTGATCAGCTTCTTGTAGAACACGTCGTAACTCTGCATGTCGGCGGTGACGACGCGCAGCATGTAATCGACGTCGCCGGCCATCCGGTAGAACTCGATCACCTCCGGCATGGCGCTGACGGCCTCAGCGAATTTTTTCAGCCAGCCGTCGGAATGGTCGCCGCTCTCCACCGAGACGAACACGGTGATGCCGAGCCCGATCTTGTTCTGGTCGACCAGTGCGACGCGCCGGGTGATGACGCCGTCGGCCTCAAGCCGCTGAATGCGCTTCCAGCACGGCGTCGAGGACAGGCCGACCCGGTCGCCGATCTCGGCCACCGACAGCGAGGCGTCGTCCTGCAATACGGTGAGGATCTTGCGGTCGATGGCGTCGAGCCGGCGACCGGGTTCAGGGGCGGGAGCGGCAGCGTCGGTCATGAGAAGATGTTTCTTCCATATATTGATCGGATTGACCTCATATATAGGAAATTCTTCTATGACAAGCGATGTTTTGATCCGATCAGGCCGACGCTGCCTGGTGCGCGGCTAAAAACGCTTCAACTTCAGCGCGTTGCGGGCAGGCGAAGGCGCCGCCGAAGCGGGTGCATTTCAACGCCGCGGCGGCCGAGGCGAAGCGCAGCGCCGCCGCGATCGGCTGCCCCTCCGTCAGCGCCAGCGTGAACGCGCCATGGAAGATGTCGCCGGCGCCGAGCGTATCGACGGCCTGCACCGCAAACGCCGCCGTGTCCTGAAGCGCCCCGGCGGGATCGAGCCATAGCGTGCCGCGCGGGCCGCGCGTCGCGGCCAGGAACGACGATGTCAGCCCGGCGAGTTTGCGCAACGCGCCGGCGTCGTCGTCAATGTCGGCGGTCCGCCGCACCGCCTCGCTGGAAAAGATCAGATGCGAGGCGGCGGTGAGCAGGCCGTCGCCCGGCGACATCGCGGCGTCGACATCGACCACCACGGCAATCCCCCGGCGGCGCGCCTCGGCGCACAGGTCGGTGGCGAAGGACGCGCAGCGGCCCTCGATCAGCACCGCGCCGCAGCCCTCAAGCAGCGCATCGGCGTCCGGCAGCCGCGCCCGCCACAGCGCGGGATCGCGGAAGGTGACGATGGTGCGCTCGCCGCCCGGATCGATCATGACGGCGGAAATCGGCGTCACCAGTCCCGGCATATGCACCAGGTGACGGCTGTCGACGCCCTCCCCGGCGAGCTTGTCGAAGATGAACCGCGCCGGGGTTTCACCGGCGTCGCCCATCGGGCCGGCGAGCGCGGCGCGGCCGCCGAGCCGGGTGATGCCGATCGCGGCGTTCAGCGCGTTGCCGCCGGCGATTTCCGTGAACGCGCTGGCCGGCACCTTGTCGCCGTGCGGCGGCACGGCCTCGACGCGGAACGCAAGATCGCGCACCGGCATGCCGATGCAAAGAACGTGGCTCCGGTCCGGCGTCGCGGTGGCGTCGGTCATGGCGTGTCCGATTGCAGCCAGCGGCCGACCAGATGGTGGGCGATGGCAAAGGGGTGCGGCCCGGTCAGCCCGTCGGGGTGGGTCCGCGCCAGCATCTGCGCCGCCTCGGCGCGCGGGAACCAGCGCACGTCCTCAAGTTCGGTGCGGTCGATGACGATATCGCGCGTCAGCGCCTCCGCCGTGCAGCCGATCATCAACGACGACGGGTAGGGCCATGGTTGCGTCATGTAGTAGCGCACATTGTCGCAGGCGATGCCGGATTCCTCCATGACCTCGCGGCGCACCGCGTCCTCGATGGTTTCCGCCGCCTCGACGAAGCCGGCGAGGCATGACCACATGCCGGCGGGAAACTGCTTCTGGCGGCCGAGCAGACAGGCATCGTCGGCGGTGACCAGCATGATGACGACGGGATCAGTGCGCGGAAAATGCTCGGCCTTGCAGCTCGGGCAGTCGCGCCGCCAGCCGCCCTGCGCGGCGCGGGTGCGGGCGCCGCAATTGGCGCAATAGCCGTGGCGGCGGTGCCAGTTGACCATGGATTTCGCCATCGCCACGGCCGACAATTCGCCCGCCGGAATCGCGCCCTGCATCGCCATGCCGCGCAGTTCGGCGACCGTGACGTCGGCGCGGTTGACCAGCTTTTCGGCGGCGTCGTCGGCGATCCCCATGCCGAACACCGGCGCGCCGTCGCGCAGGCCGAGGAAGATGGTGCCGGGATTGGCGCCGAACGTCAGCGCCTCCTTGACCGACAGCAGCGCGCGGACGCCGCCGTTCTCCCGCGCCACCACCAGCGAGTCGCGGATGACGACGTAGGCGCGGGCGTCGGGCTGCGTCTCCAGCGCCATCAATTTGGCGTCGTCGGTGCGCAGATGCGCGGCGCGCTCCAGCGCGTTGGCGACGAAAGCGGGTTGGCCGAGCGGAAACGGAGGCGTGGGCGTTGCTGTCATGGGTCCGGTCTTGAATCCTGTCTTAATCCTGTCTTGGGTCCGTCAAATCAGGAATGTCGCGCCGCAGCGTATCGATCAGTTGCCACATTTCATGCACGTCGTAAGGCCGCGCCGGCGCCACGCCCCACACCGGACGCGGCCACGCGGCGTCAGTCGAGCGGCGGGCGATGACGTGGACGTGCAGTTGCGGGACCGCGTTGCCCAGCGCCGCGACGTTGAGCTTGTCGCAGCCGGTGATGTCGCGCAACGCGCGCGAGGCGCTGGCGATCTCGGTCATCAATTGCGCCCGCGCCGCGGCGTCCAGATCGATGATCTCGACCGCGCCGGGGCGGCGCGGCACCAGCACCAGCCACGGATAATTCGCGTCCCGGGTCAGCAGCACCCGGCACAGCGGCAGATCGCCGACCGGGGCGGTGTCGTTGTCGAGCTGCGGGTGGAGCAACCAGGCGGCGGGCATGAAGATTCTCAAGGAACTCCGGGCACTTTCGCAGAGTGCGGGCCGGCAAACAACCGCCTCAAGGGCATGGCCGCGGAACCGGGCGCGGGGTGGCTTGCTTTCCGTCGGGTTTGGCCCCAAATAGGGACCGGGAGATTGGCGGTGGACGAGCCTCTCGCCAACCGGGTCAGGTCCGGAAGGAAGCAGCCCTAACGAGGTCTGGATCGGGTCGCTCGTCAGTCTCCTACCTTGCTTTTTGGGGCGCTTTGCCGTTTTGCCGATGGACAACGGCTATCGCTTTAGCAGGTGCCGCCTGCCATCGGTGGCGGGCAAGACCCGGACACTTCCGCAAGCCGGCCCCTCGTGAATTGATGCAATTGCGGATCGCTCGATGACCGACGCTGGGACTCCCGCAACGCCCGCTGACAATCAGGGCGCCGACGATCAGGGCGGCTTCGATCTCGGCCGCGCCCCGGAGGCGCAAGGCGCGACCCATTATCGCGTGCTCGCCCGCAAATACCGCCCGACCAATTTCGATAACCTGATCGGCCAGGAAGCGTTGGTCCGCACCGTCTCCAACGCATTCGAGACGGGACGGATTCCGCAAGCCTGGATCCTGACCGGCGTGCGCGGCGTCGGCAAGACCACCACCGCACGCATTCTGGCGCGGGCGCTGAACTACGAACTGCCGGACGGCTCGGTCAACGGCCCGACGGTGAAGATGCCGACGCTCGGCACCCATTGCCAGGCGATCATGGAAAGCCGGCACATCGACGTGCTGGAAATGGACGCGGCCTCGCATACCGGCGTTGACGACGTCCGCCAGATCAACGACAGCGTGCGCTACGCGCCGTCCAGCGCGCGCTACAAGGTCTACATCATCGACGAAGTCCACATGCTGTCGACGGCGGCGTTCAACGCCTTCCTGAAGACGCTGGAGGAGCCGCCGGCCCACGCCAAATTCGTGTTCGCCACCACCGAGATCCGCAAGGTGCCGGTCACCGTGCTGTCGCGCTGCCAGCGTTTCGACCTGAAGCGGGTCGAGGCCGACGTGCTGATGACGCATCTCGGCAATATTGCCGCCATGGAGAAGGTCGAGGCCGAGCCCGAGGCGCTGGGCATGATCGCGCGCGCGGCGGAGGGCTCGGTGCGCGATTCGCTGTCGCTGTTCGATCAGGCCATCGCCCACGCCGCAGGCCAGGTGCGCGCCGACGACGTGCGGCAGATGCTGGGCCTCGCCGACCGCGCCCGCGTCATCGACCTGTTCGACGCCCTGGCGCGCGGCGATATCGTCGCCGCCTTCAAGGAGTTTCGCGAGCAATACGACACCGGCGCCGATCCCGCCGTGGTGCTGAGCGATCTCGCCGAATTCGTCAACTTCGTCACCCGCGTCAAGATCGTGCCGGCGACCGCCGACAACGTGGTGTTCGGCGAGACCGAGCGGATGCGGGCGCGGGATTTCGCCGTCAAGCTGTCGATGCGGGTGCTGTCGCGGATGTGGCAGATGCTGCTCAAGGGCATCAGCGAGGTGCAAAGCGCGACGCGCCCGGCCGCCGCCGCCGAGATGGTGCTGGTGCGGATCGCCTATGTCGCCGATCTGCCGACGCCGGACGAAGCGATCCGGATGATCGAACAAGGCGGCGGCGGATCATCGCCGGTGATGAGCGCCGCGCCGCGCGGCGCGCCGTCCGGTTCGAGCGCGTCCATGGCGATGCCGCAAGCTGTATCCGCCGCTTCGATGCGTCCGGCCGCGCCGCGAGCCGGCAACGAGGCGCAGGCGCGCGCGACGATGCCACAGCCGGCGGAGACGGCCGCGCCGCAAGCCGTGAGGATCGCGAGTTTCCCGGATCTGGTGGCGCTCGCCGCCGCGCAGCGCGATTTGCAGACCAAGGCGGCGCTGGAAGCCGATGTCCGCCTGGTGCGGTTCGAGGACGGCCGGCTGGAAGTGGCGATGGAGCGGACCGCGTCACGCGCCCTGATCGGCGAGTTGTCGCGCAAGCTGGAGCAATGGACCGGCCGGCGCTGGACCGTGATCGTCTCCAACGCCGAAGGTCAGCCGACCTTGCGCGAGCAGGCGACGCAGGCGCGATCGGCGCGCGAGCGCAGCGCCGAAGCCGATCCCCGCGTCCGCGAGGTGCTGGCGCGCTTTCCCGGCGCGAAAATCGTCGAGGTGCGCCACCTCGCGCCCGACCTGCATGATCCCGACATTTCGGACGCCGATATCTCCGATGACGACGTCGCGGACGGCGACGACTGACAACGCATATGAGAAGGAACGATCATGGCTGATTTTCTCGGCATGATGAAACAGGCCGCGCAACTGCAATCGAAGATGAAGGCGATGCAGGACGAACTCGATCAGATCGAGGTCGAGGGTATCTCCGGCGGCGGCATGGTGACGGTGCGCATGACCGCGAAGATGGAAGTGAAAGCGATCCGCATCGATCCGTCGCTGATGAAGCCCGAGGAGCGCGAAATCGTCGAGGACCTCGTCGTTACCGCCTTGAACGACGCCCGCCGCAAGGCGGAGGTGGCGATGCAGGAGAAAATGCAGGCGCTGACCGGCGGGCTCGGCCTGCCCCCCGGCCTGCTCGGCTGAGCAGGTCACGACAGAAATGGCGGCGCGCGTCACCGGGCCGGAAATCGAGCGGCTCATTCAATTGCTGGCGCGGCTGCCGGGGCTCGGGCCGCGTTCGGCGCGCCGCGCCGCGCTGCATCTGATCAAGAAGCGCGAGGCGCTGATGGCCCCGCTCACCAGCGCGTTGCAGACGGCGATGGACAGCATCAAGGTCTGCAAGACCTGCGGCAACATCGACACGACCGATCCCTGCACCATCTGCACCGACCCGCGCCGCGATCCGGCGATCATCGTGGTGGTGGCGGATGTCGCCGACCTGTGGGCGCTGGAGCGCGCCAACGCCATCAACGGTCTTTATCATGTGTTAGGGGCGACGCTGTCGCCGCTCGACGGCATCGGGCCGGATGACCTGTCGATCGACGCGCTGGTCGCGCGCGCCCATGCGGCGGAGGTCAAGGAGGTGGTACTGGCGCTCAACGCCACCGTCGACGGCCAGACCACGGCGCATTACATCACCGACCTGTTGCAGGAGGCCGGCGTCAAGGTGACGCGGATGGCCCACGGCGTCCCGGTCGGCGGCGAACTCGATTATCTCGACGAAGGTACGCTGTCAGCCGCGATGCGGCAGCGGACGCTGTTCTGATCGCGTCTTTCGGTTCTCAATTCGTCATTGCGAGCACTCGGATCAGCGCTTCGCGCTGTCCGAGCACAAGCTCCGCGAAGCAATCCAGAGAGTCACAAAGCAAGGACTGGATTGCTTCGTCGCTAACGCTCCTCGCAATGACGGACAACTCAGGTCTTCACCGTCTCAAGCGCCTTGAAGTGGCCGCGCCGTTGCAGCCAGATCATCAGCAACAGGCTCGGGATCG
>JBDHSX010000188.1:0-6499 GCA_039808365.1 Xanthobacteraceae bacterium
CGGCGGCGACCGGGCGCGGCGGCGGCAGCGGCGCGGGCGCGCTCTCGGGGGCGGCGACCTGAATGGCGCCCTGGACCTGGACCGGCGCGGCGGGCCGCGTCCGCGCGGCTTCCTCGGCGACCGCGGCGTTGGCCTCGGCCGGGCCGCGCTCCGCGATCGCGGCGACGGTGCGGCGGCCGGTGGCCTTTTCGAGATTTTCCGCCAGCAAGTTGCGCATGATGGCGTCGCGCGAGCCGCCGCTGCGGCCGCCCATCACCACGCCGACCAGATGGCGGTTGCCGCGCTTCAGGTTGGTGACGAGGTTGAAGCCGGAGGCGCGGGTGTAGCCGGTCTTGATGCCGTCGACGCCGTCGACCTTGCCGAGCAGGTGGTTGTGGTTGCGGATATTGCGGCCGCGATAGTTGAACGAGGCGGTGGCGAAGTAGCGGTAGTAGCGCGGGAAGCGGTCCTGAATGGCGCGCCCGAGCGTGGACTGGTCGCGCGCCGTGGTCACCTGATTGTCGTTGGGCAGGCCCGAGGCGTTGCGATAGACGGTGCGGGTCATGCCCAGCGCGCGCGCCTTGCGCGTCATCATCTTGGCGAAATCATCCTCGTCGCCGCCGAGATATTCGGCGATCACCACCGCGGCGTCGTTGGCGGAGCGGGTGACGAGGCCCTTGATGGCGTCCTCGACGCGAAGGCTCTGGCCGGGGCGCAGGCCGAGCTTGGTCGGGGCCTGCGAGGCGGCATGCGCCGACACCGGCATCTCGGTGTCGAGGCTGACCTTGCCGGCGTCGAGGCGCTCGAACAACAGATACAGCGTCATGATCTTGGTGAGGGACGCCGGGAAGCGCAGCCCGTCGGCGTTGGTGGCGGTCAGCGTCGCGCCGGAATTGGCGTCGACGATGATCGCCGCGAAGGCCGGATTGTAGCTTTGCTGGACGGTGTGTCGGTGATTGTGTCGATGGCGGCGCCGGGCGTCGGCTTGGTCGGTGGCGAGGACGGTGGCGGCGGTGATGGTGGCCAACCCGAGAACGCAAACCCGCAGGGTCCGTGAAGTGGCCGAGGTTCTACGTAGCATGGACGTCCCCGTCAGATTTCGATCTCAATCTTCGGCGCGTGCGGCCAAATTATGCCCGCCGCCCGCGATCGACATCGCCTATGGGCCGACGCCATGCCGGCCCCGAGCCGGTTCCGGCGAGGACCGGATTTGGCTAAGGGCCTGCATCCACGAAGCTTTTCTGGCTTTGCGCCGGGCCGCAACGATTTCCCAGACAGGGTAAGGGGCCGGAGTTTCGAAAAGGTTAAAGAACCCTTGCCGGGATTGTCCGGATTTGTGCGATCGCCTTGATTGTGCGTTGCATCATTTTTATTGACATAATTGTGCAATGCGATAATATCATTGTTATTGCGGCATCGCGTTGCCCCGGCCAGCGATGCCATCAGGTTGATCCCAGCGGCCGGCGCAAGGATGTTTCCTATGGTCAAGGTTGAAGAACTGCAAAACTACGGCAAAGAGCAATACGAGAGCGCGGTGTCGTCCGCCAACGACGTGCAGCGCACCCTTCAGGCGATCGTCGCCGCCTTCGGCGACTACTCGAAGAAGTCGTTCGAGGAAGGCAGCGCGTTCTTTGAGAAGCTGGCGGCTTCGAAGTCGCTCGACAAGGTGATCGAGGTTCAGACCGAATACGCCAAGACCAGCTACGAGACCTTCATGGCTGAATCGCAGAAGATCAGCGCGCTTTACGCCGAGCTCGCCAAGCAGTCGTTCAAGCCGTTCGAAGGCTTCCTCGGCAAGTTCGTGCCGGCGTTCCCGGCCCGCTAAGCCGCGCGCCTTTCCGGTAAAACAAAAAGCCCGGTCGCGAGACCGGGCTTTTTTCGTGGGCATCGCGGTTGCGTCTTACTGGGAAATCCGCAGCTTGGCGATTTGCGTGAAGATGTTGTTGAAGGCGTCCGCGGTCTGGTCCGCCGACGTGATCATCTGGAAGTTGTCGCCGGTGGCGCAGTTCTTTAACGCGGTCGATTGCGGATCGGCCTTGTTGATGTTGACCTGGATCGTGAAGATCGTGATCTTGTTGCCGCCGTTCTGGGTGGCGTCCTTGACGTTCTGACACAGGATCGCCTGCCGCGCGTCGATGGCCGATTGCGTGGTGCTCCAGCGGTTTTGCGTGTTCATGCCGTCGGACAACAGCACGATGTAGTCGTTATAGATCGAGTTGGGATCCTTCGCCGGCGCCTTGAACGGGCCGTTGGCCGTGTTCAGCGTCTGCCAGCCCCAGGCGAGTCCGATGGGCTGGTTGGTGTTGCCGCTCGCGACCATGTTCGTGATCTGGGTTTTCAGATTGCTCCAGCTGTTGCTCATGCCCGAGACGGTGGCGGACAGGCAGTCCTTCCATTGTTCGGGATAGGCCAGTTTCGACGGAGTTCCCGAGCCGGTCATGGTGTCGTTGGTGGTGTCGTAAGGCTGGTTGCGGTCGTTGACGCAGCCGGTCCAGGTGCTGTGGGCGGGCGCCGCGTTCTTGGCCTGCGTGGTGTCGGTGGGGTGCGTGCGCCAATAGTGCTTGTAGGTGGTTTGTTTGCACACCTTGCTGCTGCCGCTACCGGAGCAGGAACAGCCGCTGGCGGAGCCGCAACTGGCGTTGCGGCCGCTGTCGATGGTTGTCACCTGATCGACCACGCTGGTGTAGCAACCGTTGTAATAGACGTCGGTCCGTCCCGGCAGTTTGCGGCCGCTGTCAATGCTGGGGCAGATCATGCCGCTATAGGTTCCGCTTGAGGGAATGGTGCTGGCGCTTTTGGCGCCGGAAACTGTCGCGGGCCGGTCGGTGCAGGTGAAACCGTGGGTCTTGCTGACGAACGGGCAATCCGAGCCCGGACCGGTGTATTGCCAATCGGTCGGATAGCCGTTCGAGAGCAGATAGGGCGGTTCGGATTCCCAGTCGCTCCAGTTCAGCCACGATTCACTGACGTTGGAGGTGCCGACATTGACGTCCTTGGCGAAGGGGACGATGGAGACATAGACGTCGCCGTCGACCTTGTTGAGGGTGGCGAGCTTGTCGACCAGGTCCTTCGCCGCGCTCTGCATCTTGGTCATCTTGTTATTGGAGTCCATCGAGCCGGTGTTATCGAGCACCAGCGCGACGCGCATTCTCGTATTGCCCCACTTGGTCTGCGAATCGGTGCTGATGCCGATGCTGTAGAAGCCGGCCATCCGCATGAAGTCGGTGGCCACCGATCCGCTGCCCGTCAGTTGCACCGTCGCGCCCTGGCCGGTGTTTTGCGTATAGGTCGCCTCGATCGTGATATCGTTGGCGCCGCCGTTCTTGTAGAGGGCGTTGAAATATTTTTGCGCCGCGGCGGTGGCCTGATCCGCCGTCATATTCGGGTTGGCCTGCGCGTCCTTGGACACCATCAGCGCGGCGGTGTCGAGGGCGGCCTGCATGGCGCTGCGGGCGGCGACGGCGCGGCTGTAGTCGATCGCCGCGCCGACGATCCCGATCATCGGGACCAGCGCAAGGGCAAAAATCGCGGCAACGTTGCCGCGATCGCTGCGGATCAGGCCGGCCGCGGCACGCCGTCCTGCCTTCAACATTGATTTACCGAACATGGGGTCACCGGGGGTATGGGTTATCGCGCCATTTCCGCGCGGGCCGCTAAACAAGGCGTAAAACCGTTCCGAGAAATCGGGTAAATTGCCCGATAAATGCGCGCGATCGCGGCTCGGCTGATTTCAGCGTCAATGACCCATGAATCCGATGGTCGGAAATTCGGACGAATCGGGCAAACTGGATTAACCTTGACGCGGGCGCCCGCCGGGACGCCGGCTCGAGCTGTCCTGCACGCCTTGCTGGAAAGGCTCTCGGGCGGTGCGGCCTCGGGTGACTTGCGGCGGTTTCGGCGCGGACCCATATTGGCATGGCTGCGGGCCTCCGCCGTCCGGTTGGTTGTCGGCCGCCGGTTCGTTCCGGTCCGGTGGGGACGGGAAAGCGGCGGAACAGGGCTGCCTTTCAGTTCTATCCGTGGCGGGGGCGGGCTTTTCGAACCCGCGGGAATTTGGACGTAACGACCGGGATCGTTTCTATCTGGATCATGTCGAATTTGTTTTCACATGTTGAGCTTGCGACGACGCCCTCGGGCGCCGATGCGGTTTTGCCGCGCATGAGCGGCGACGACCAGGGCCGGGCCGGCGGGCCGACCACCTCGATCATCACTAAGGTCAAGCCCAGGGTCAAACGGCCGAATCTCTACCGTGTCCTGATCCTGAACGACGATTACACGCCGATGGAATTCGTCGTTCACGTTCTGGAACGCTTCTTCCAGAAGGACGCCGAGGCCGCGACCAAGATCATGCTGCACGTTCACCACCACGGCATCGGCGAGTGCGGCGTCTTCACCTACGAGATCGCCGAGACCAAGGTCACCCAGGTGATGGACTTCGCGCGCAAGCACCAGCATCCGTTGCAGTGCGTGATGGAGAAGAAATAATCGCGCCCGGCGCGACTATTCGTTCCTCGGGAGTTCGGCCGCCCGCGCGTCGCGCGGTTTGCGGACATGAGATCGCGGCGAATCGCCCGAGCAGCGCCCGGCGCGCGTCCGGGAACCGGCCTTCCGCTCAGGCGTGGCGCGCTTATATATTCCAAAAGGTTGTTGTTGCCTGATCGGGCATCCACGATCATGATGGCCGGGGGTCACAGAGGACGCGAATGCCAACTTTTTCCCAGAGCCTTGAACAATCGCTGCATCGGGCGCTCGCGATCGCCAACGAGCGGCATCATCAATATGCGACGCTCGAACATCTTCTGCTGTCGCTGGTGGACGACTCCGACGCCGCCGCCGTGATGCGCGCATGCAGCGTCGATCTCGACAAGCTGCGCACCAGCCTGGTCAACTATCTCGAAACCGAGTTCGAGAACCTGGTGACCGACGGTTCCGACGACGCCAAGCCGACCGCCGGCTTCCAGCGCGTGATCCAGCGCGCGGTGATTCACGTCCAGTCCTCCGGGCGCGAGGAAGTCACCGGCGCCAACGTGCTGATCGCGATCTTCGCCGAGCGCGAGAGCCACGCCGCCTATTTCCTGCAAGAGCAGGACATGACGCGCTACGACGCGGTCAACTACATCAGCCACGGCATCGCCAAGCGGCCCGGCGTCTCCGAGGCGCGGCCGGTGCGCGGCGTCGACGAGGAGGCCGAGTCGAAGAACAGCGATGATCCCAAGAAGAAGGGCGAGGCGCTGGAGACCTATTGCATCAACCTCAACAAGAAGGCGCGCGACGGCAAGATCGATCCGGTGATCGGCCGCAACGCCGAGATCAACCGCGCCATTCAGGTGCTGTGCCGGCGCCAGAAGAACAACCCGCTGTTCGTCGGCGAAGCCGGCGTCGGCAAGACCGCGATCGCCGAAGGGCTCGCCAAGCGCATCGTCGACAGCGAGGTTCCCGAGGTGCTGTCCGCCGCCACCGTGTTCTCGCTCGACATGGGCACGCTGCTGGCCGGCACGCGCTATCGCGGCGATTTCGAGGAGCGGCTGAAGCAGGTGCTCAAGGAACTGGAGGCGCATCCCAACGCCATCCTGTTCATCGACGAGATCCATACCGTGATCGGCGCCGGCGCGACCTCCGGCGGCGCGATGGATGCGTCGAACCTGCTGAAACCCGCGCTGGCCTCCGGCACCATCCGCTGCATGGGCTCGACTACCTACAAGGAATATCGCCAGCACTTCGAGAAGGACCGCGCCCTGGTGCGCCGGTTCCAGAAGATCGACGTCAACGAGCCGACGGTGGAAGACGCGATCGCCATCCTCAAGGGGCTGAAGCCGTATTTCGAGGACTATCACAAGCTGAAATACACCAACGACGCCATCGAGGCGGCGGTGCAACTGTCGTCGCGCTACATCCACGACCGCAAGCTGCCGGACAAGGCGATCGACGTGATCGACGAATCCGGCGCGGCGCAGATGCTGGTGGCCGAGGGCAAGCGCAAGAAGACCATCGGCATCAAGGAGATCGAGACCACCATCGCGACCATGGCGCGGATTCCGCCCAAGAGCGTGTCGAAGGACGACGCCGAGGTGCTCAAGCATCTCGAACAGACCCTGAAGCGCGTGGTGTTCGGTCAGGACAAGGCGATCGAGGCGCTGTCGGCGTCGATCAAGCTGGCGCGCGCGGGCCTGCGCGAACCGGAGAAGCCGATCGGCTCCTACCTGTTCTCCGGCCCGACCGGCGTCGGCAAGACCGAGGTCGCCAAGCAACTGGCGGCGACGCTGGGCGTCGAACTGTTGCGCTTCGACATGTCCGAATACATGGAGCGCCACACCGTGTCGCGGCTGATCGGCGCGCCTCCCGGCTATGTCGGCTTCGACCAGGGCGGCCTGCTCACCGACGGCGTCGATCAGCATCCGCATTGCGTGGTGCTGCTCGACGAAATCGAGAAGGCGCATCCCGATCTCTACAACGTGCTGTTGCAGATCATGGATCACGGCAAGCTGACCGACCATAACGGCAAGCAGGTCAACTTCCGCAA
>JBDHSX010000189.1:0-6443 GCA_039808365.1 Xanthobacteraceae bacterium
ATAAGAGAGCGGCGAATGTCCCGATCACGTCGCGGCGAGGCAGGGGTGAACAGGGGTGAAATAGCCCGCCTCATCCCCGTCATTGTGAGAAGCGGAGCGACGAAGCAATTTAGAGACCGCAAGGCGGGACTGGATTGCTTCGCGTCGCTCGCAATGACGATTAAATTCTCACGCAATGGCGATCCGGCCGGCTTTCATGAATTGCCCGACACCAGATGGGAGTCGCAGCACTCGGCCTTGCGGCGCGCCTGCCAGGGCTTGACCACGTTGAGCCACAATTCGCGGGTGCCCATGATGCTGATGGCGACGGTGAAGGGGATCACGAAATACAGCACGCGGAACATCAGCAGCGTCGCCACCATCTGCTCGCGGCCGAACTGCGGCAGCGCCACCAGCATGGCGGCGTCGAACACCCCGAGGCTGCCGGGGGCGTGGCTGGCGAAGCCGAGCAGGGTGGCGAGGATGAACACCACCGCCAGCGACAGGAAGTCGATCGCGGGCGCGTTCGGCATCAGCAGATACATCGCCAGTGAGCAGAAGCCGAGATCGACCACGCCGATCAGGATTTGCAGCAGGGTCAGCCGGCCGGACGGCAGCACCACCTTCCAGCCGTTGCGGCCGAGCTGGCGGCGGCCCTTGCCCACCGCCACCCAGACCAGATAGGCGAGGATGCCGGCGAGGCAGCCGAGCCCGATCAGCCGGTTGACGGCGCTCGGCAGCAGGTTCATCGCGCCGGCGGCGTCCGGGTGCAGCACCATGCCGATGCCAAGCACGAAGACGTTGCCGAGCCAGAACGTCAGCCCGGAGATGAAGCAGATTTTGGCGACGTCGATGGCGTTGAGGCCGTAGTCCGAATAGATGCGGAAGCGGATCGCGCCGCCGGTGAACACCGTGGCGCCGATGTTGTGGCCGATCGAGTAGCTGGTGAAGCTCGACAGCGCCGCGATCCGGTAGGGGACATGGGTGACGCCGAGGGTGCGCAGCGCGAAGAAGTCATAAAACGTCAGGGTGCAGAACGCGCCGAATACGCATAGCGCGGCGAGCGCGATCCGGCCCGGTGATTTCTCCGACAGCGCGACCAGGATGACGCTGAAGTCGATCCCCTTGAGGGTGCGAATCAGGATCGTGATCGCGATGGCGACGATGATCACGCTGGCGGCGATCCCCACCCGTTTCCAGCCGATCCGCTCGGTAAAGCCACGCCGCAGCGTGGTCAGCAGTCGATCCATTCGTCCTCCCGCCGTGGCGCGTACAACCCCGTGGCCGAACGAACCGGTCGGACGTCTGCGGCTGCCAAGTCACTCAACAAGTCACTCACCGGGCACATCTATACTTGGAAACGCATCGTGCCGGAATGGCTCGATGAGCGATTTTGACATCGGCCGGCCGGCGGGGCGCCAATGTCGATGCCGTCCCACTAGCCCGTCGAATCCGGCAACAACATGCCGTTCCTCGCGATATGGCGATGCGGTCGCGGCGGCGCTATGCCTTGCGGAGCGCGAAATAGGCGCCGCAGAACGCCATCACCGCGCCGAGGCACAGCGCGGTGACGCCGGCCAGCACGCCGGCGAGGCTCGGCGCGGCGCTGGGGGCGGCGGCGGCCTGACCGGCGGCGGCCAGCGCCACCAGCCCGAGGCCGATCAGGAAATGCCGCATCCGCCGCGAGATCCGCCCCGACGAGGCGCGATCCATCAGCGTCGCCGCGACATGGCCGCTGGCGAAGCCCGCCGTCGCCATCAGCCACCACGCCAGCGCGGCGTTCGCCGGCACCAGGACGCGCGGGTCGCCGGACTGCCACAGGGCGCCGAGGTCGAGGCCGAGGCGCTGCCCGAGGATGTGGATGGCGAGCGCCAGCAACATGCCCGACAGGGCCGCGCCGGCCAGGATCAGATGGCGGGGAAAGGGAGTTGCCGGGGTCATTGCGCGTGTCTGTCTTGATGATGCCTCATGTGTGACGGAGGCGTTACGAGGAAGGCGTCATGGCCGGGCTGGCCGTTCGAGGACCCGCGTCGCGGCCGCGCGCCCATTGACCCGGCACTCCATTCCCCCTCCCTTTATCCCTCCCTCGCGAGGGGGGTCGGGTTGGGGGTCATGCCCGGAGCAAGTCCGCGCATGACGGCGTTCGAGGCGGCTTGTAGATTATCGCGGTTTCTCGCGCAGCGAAAATCTTCAATGCAAGGATCAGGAGCCGGGGTGGAAAAACCATCGATGTCGTCGGATCAGGCCGCCACCAGCGTGATCTCCTACGCCTTCAAGCCGTCGCTGGCCGGCGCGGCGCGGCGGTTCGAACTGACCGACGCCGGGCTCGCCTGGCAGGCCGGCGCGCGGCGCGGCCTGTGGCCTTATGCCACGATCGCGGCGGTGCAGTTGAGCTACCGGCCGGTGTCGATGCAGCCGCGGCAATTCCGCGCCGACATCGTCGGCGGCGACGGGCGGCGGCAGGTGGTGCTGTCGACCTCGTGGAAAGGTTTCGCGGTGGTGGAGACGCAGGACGAGGCCTATCGCGGCTTCATCCTGGATCTGCATCGGCGGATCGCGCAAGCGGGCGGCCGCGCCGCCTTCCACGGCGGCCTGCGGCCGATCCCCTACGGGCTGGCCGCCGGCCTGCTGATTGTCTTTGCGATCGCGATGGTGGCGCTGGTCGCCCGCGCGCTGGCCACCGACGCGTTCGCCGGCGCGCTGTTCCTGCTGGTGCTGGGGGCCGTGTTCGCCTGGCAGATCGGCGGCTTCATGCGGCGCAACAAGCCGTGCCGCTACACCCCGGACGCGCCGCCGCCGCAACTGCTGCCGTGAGGCGCGGTCACGCGATTGTCTGACCGAAAGTCGTTTTTGGCTGGGACGCGCCACACGAAAATCGCCGTCCCCGCGCAGGCGGGGAGACGACGGCTGATTGATCGCTAATTCCGCACCACCAGCACCGAGCATTTCGCGTAACGCACGACGTTGCCGGCGTTGGAGCCGAGGAAGTAGGTCTTCACCGCCGGGCGGTGCGACGACATCACGATGAGGTCGGCGTTGATCTCGGCGGCTTCCTCAAGAATCTCGTGATAGGTGCCGCCCTGGCGCACGGTGCTGGAGATGCGATCCGGCGCCACGCCGGATTCCGCCGCGACGATGGCGATCGCCTCCTCGCAGGAGTGGCGCTGCTGCGCGTCGAAATTGGCGGGAACGTATTCCGCCAGCATCACCGGCGTCATCGGCAGCACGTTGAGCAGCCGCACCTTCGCGTTGAAGGTGTTGGCGAGCGTCGCGGCGGTGGCGACCGCCGGCTTGGCGAGACCGCTGTCGGCCAGATCGATCGGGACCAGAATGGATGTGTACATCTGCGCCTCCCAATGCCCGACAGCCTATCACAGCATCGCCCGCGCCGCGACGCGATAAATCCCCGCACAGCGGGGTTGCCGCTTCACCGTCATCGACTCCACGGCGGTCATTTTTTCGCGGTCGTCATGGGCCTCACCGCCGTCATTGCAAGGAGCGTGAGCTCCGAAGCAATCCAGAAGGCTCCAAAGCAAGGACTGGATTGCTTCGCTTCGCTCGCAATGACGGGGAGAGGGGGTACTTGCAATGACGGTGATGGGATTGTGACGGGGGACGGACTCAGGCGTCGTCGCGGTTCTGGCGGAGCAGTTTCGGGCTGACGAATCGCTTGAGGTGGCCGCGCCGGAAGCCGGCGTCGCCCCAGTCGTCGATGTCGAAGTCGATCACCACCAGGCCGCTGGTCGGCAGGTTGCCGGAGATCAGCCGCAGCGCCTCGTCGTCGCCCGAGCCGGTCAGCATCAGCGCCAGTTCATGCAGGCCGGGATTGTGGCCGACCACCGCCAGGCAGCGCGCCTCCATGCCGCCGGTTTCGTGAATCGCGCGCAGGATGTCGGCGGGATCGGCGAGGTAGAGATCGGCGAGGTAAGTGACCTCGGCCGCCTCGCCGCCGAGGAGCGGCGCGACGATGTCCCAGGTCTGCCGCGCCCGCACCGCGGGCGACACCAGCGCATGGCCGATCCGCCAGCGCCGGCCCGCCATCCAGCGCCCGATCGCGGCGGCGTCGTCCTCGCCGCGGGCATCGAGGCGGCGGTCGATGTCCTCGCCGCTCGGGGCGTGGCTTTCGGTCTTGGCGTGGCGCAGCAGGATCAGCCGCCGCATCGCGCGATCTCGATTCGATTCAATCCCTGCCTCCGGATCTTGGTGGGTCGGCGACCGCCGGACAGTGTACAGCCTATAGGCGGCACGGTGACAAGCGCCGCGTCGCCGCGTTAAGAAAACCTGTGAACACCGAAAACGCCAACGCCGCCCCCGAACCGCAGCCCGAGCCGCAGATCCGGCCGCCGGCCGCCGCCGCGCCGGAACGCCGCCGGCTGACGCTCGATCTCGACGTCGATGTCTGCGTCGTCGGCGCCGGGCTCGCCGGCCTCACGGTGGCGCTGGAGGCGGCGCGGATGGGGGCCAGCGTCGCCGTGCTGGAGGCCCGTCACGTCGGCTGGAACGCCTCCGGCCATCACCTCGGCACGGTGATGCCGGGCTATGAGCTCGCGGCCGAGGATCTGGTCGGGCGTCTCGGCGGCGATCACGCCCGCGAATTGTGGGCGCTGTCGCAGCAGGGCGTCGATCATGCGCGCGCCCTCGCCGGCGAAATGCCCGACGCCGCGCGGCTGACCGCGACCGGGGCGCTTGAAGTGTCGCACGTCGATCTCGGCGAGAAGCTGACCGCGCGCCTGGACAGGCTCGGCGCGCTCGGGGCGCGGGTCGAGGGCTGGCCGGTCGCGCGTCTGCGCGCGACGCTGCGGACAACGCGCTACTTCCAGGCGATCCATCATCCCGATGCGTTTCATGTCGATGCCAGCGCCTATCTCGCCGGCCTCGCGGCGCTGGCGCGGGCCGCCGGCGTGCGCATCTTCGAGGACACGCCGGTGGTGAGCTATGAGGCGTCCGGCATCCGCAAGCGGATCATGACGGCGTCGGCGCGGCTGCGCGCGGCGCACATCGTGCTGGCCGGCAACGTCCATCTCGGCGCGCCGTCGCCGCGCCTGACGGCGACGCTGCTGCCGGTGTGGCGTTATGCCGCCGTCACCGCGCCGCTCGGCGAGCGGCTGGCGGAGGTGATCGGTTTTCCCGGCGCGGTGATGGACATGGGCGGCGTCGATCAGTTCCGCGTTGTCGAAGGCGACCGGCTGATGTGGGCGAGCCCGGAGACGACCTGGGCCGGGGCGCCGGCGCGTCATGGCCGCGCCATCCGCCGCCGCATCGCCACGGTGTTTCCGGCGCTCGGCAAGGTCGGCCTGAGCGAGACATGGTGCGGCACGGTCGGGCAGACCGTGCATGGCATGCCGCAGATCGGCGCGCTGCGGCCGGGGCTGTGGGTCGCGAGCGGCTTCGGCCGGCACGGCCTCAACACCACGGCTTTGGCCGGACAGATGATCGCGCGCGGCATGTTCTGGGGCGACGACCGCTGGCGGCTGTTCGCGCCGTTCGAACTGGTATGGGCGGGCGGCCGCGCCGGGCGCGTCGCCGGCCAGATCGTGTCGGGCTGGACCCGCGCCAGCGCCGCCGCCGCCGGGGCGCGGGCGCGCTGGCGCGAACGGGCCGAGGCGCGCGAAACCGCCCGCGAGGCGCGCCTCGCCGCCGCCAACCGCCAGATGGGCGGCGGCTTGTAAACCGCGCCGCCGCTCGCGCGATCGTGAGTCGCCGCCGTCGCCGGGTGTGACATGCTGCCCGCGCCACGCTTTCAACGGAGCCCGTCATGATCGATCGCCGCGTTCTGCTCGCATCCGCCGCCGGCCTCGGCGGTTTGGCCGCGCTGAGGGCCTTGCGAATCGCCCCGGCGACGGCCGGCGAAAAATTCGAGATCGAGAAGACCGAGGCCGAATGGCGCGCGCAACTGACACCGGCGCAGTATCACATCCTGCGCGAGGAGGGCACCGAGCCGCCGGGATCGAGCCCGCTGCTGAAGGAACACCGCAAGGGCATCTTCGCCTGCGCCGGCTGCGACCTGCCGCTGTATTCGTCGGAAACGAAATTCGAGAGCGGCACCGGCTGGCCGAGCTTCTGGCAGCCTCTGGACAACGCCGTCGGCAAGCGCGAGGACCGCACCTTCGGCATCACCCGCATCGCCGTGCATTGCCGCCGCTGCGGCGGCCACCTCGGCCATGTCTTCGACGACGGCCCGAAGCCGACCGGCCTGCGCTACTGCATGGACGGCCTGGCGCTGGTGTTCCACCCGGCGACGCCGTCGGCGACGTGAGGATAATCGGAGCCTGACGAATAGTCAGACGATCGGATCGCCAAACCGCTCGCCGCCGTCATTGCGAGCGAAGCGAAGCCAGTCCTTGCTTCGCGGCCTCTGGATTGCTTCGCTTCGCTCGCAATGACGATGCTGGGTGTCGTGTGTTCGCCTTCCCCCGGCAATTGTTGCCCGTCTCGGCAATTGTACCCCGGTTCCGCGCTGAAGC
>JBDHSX010000190.1:0-6415 GCA_039808365.1 Xanthobacteraceae bacterium
GCTCGCAATGACGGAGAGAAGGCCGGGTTCTATCCGCGATTTCATCGTTTGAGGTTTCAAATCGGGCCGTTTCGGGGTAGTTGATGCCCGCCGCATCAACAAACTACGCTCTGGCCGCCGATCCCCGGAACCCTCCCATGCACGACATCAAAGCCATCCGCGACAATCCGGAAGCCTTCGACGCCGCCCTGAAACGGCGGGGGTTAGGGGCGCTGTCGGACCGGCTGCTGGCGACCGACGAGGCGCGGCGCGCGGCGATCCATGCCTTCGAGCAGGCGCAGGCGCGGCGCAACGCGGCCTCCCGGGACATCGGCGAGGCCAAGAAGGCGCGGGACGAGGCGCGCGCGCAGGCGTTGATGGCCGAGGTCGCGGACCTGAAAGTCGCAATGCCGGAGCTTGAGGATCGGGCCAAGGCCGCCGACCGGGAGTTGCAGGAAGCGCTGGCGGAGATTCCCAACCTGCCGCTCGATAGCGTTCCCGACGGCAAGGATGAGCACGACAATGTCGAGCATCATCGCTATGGCAAAACGCGCGACTACGCCTTCACGCCGAAACCGCATGACGATCTCGGCGCGGCGCTCGGGCAGATGGATTTCAACGCGGCGGCGAAACTCTCCGGCGCGCGTTTCGTCGTGCTGAAGAAGGGCCTTGCGCGCCTTGAGCGCGCCATCGGCCAGTTCTTCCTCGACGTCCACACCGGCGAGCACGGCTACACCGAGGTCAACCCGCCGCTCTTGGTGCGCGACGACGCCATGTTCGGCACCGCGCAACTGCCGAAATTTCGCGAGGATCAGTTTGCGGCCGGCTCGCTGTCCGAGGACAGCAAGGGTTTCTGGCTCATTCCCACCGCCGAGGTGCCGCTGACCAATCTGGTCCGCGAATCCATTCTCGACGAAAAGGAACTGCCGCTGCGCCTCACCGCGCTGACGCATTGCTTCCGCGCCGAGGCCGGGGCGGCGGGGCGCGACACCCGCGGCATGATCCGCCAGCATCAGTTCACCAAGGTCGAACTGGTGTCGATCACCACGCCGGAGGACTCCAACAACGAGCACGAGCGCATGCTGGCCTGCGCCGAGGAGGTGTTGCGCCGGCTCGATCTGCATTATCGCGTGGTCACCTTGTGCGCCGGCGACATGGGCTTTGCGTCGCAAAAGACCTATGACATCGAGGTCTGGATGCCGGGGCAGGGCGAGGGCGGCGCCTATCGCGAGATTTCGTCGTGCTCGGTGTGCGGCGATTTTCAGGCGCGGCGCATGGATGCGCGCTATCGCGCAGGCGACGGCAAGCCGCGCTTCGTCCACACGCTGAACGGCTCCGGCACGGCGGTCGGCCGCGCGCTGATCGCGGTGATCGAGACCTATCAGCAGGCCGACGGCTCCATCGCGGTGCCGGACGTGCTGCAGCCCTACATGGGCGGGATGAAAGTGATCGAGAAGGAAAGCAAGTAACCGATGCGGATTCTTTGCACCAATGACGACGGCATTCATGCGCCGGGCTTGCAGATTGTCGAGCAGATCGCCCGGGCGCTGTCCGACGACGTCTGGATCGTCGCGCCCGAGCTCGACCAGTCCGGCGTATCGCATTCGCTGTCGCTGAACGATCCGCTGCGGTTGCGCGAGGTCGGAGAGCGGCGCTACGCGGTGCGCGGCACGCCGACCGATTGCGTCATCATGGGCGCGCGCCATATCCTGAAGGACAAGCAGCCGGACCTGGTGCTGTCCGGCGTCAACAAGGGCCGCAATGTCGCGGAAGATGTGGTCTATTCCGGCACCATCGCCGGCGCGCTGGAGGGCACCATTCTCGGCCTGCCGTCATTCGCCCTATCGCAGGAATTCTCGTTCGAGACGCGCGGCAACCCGACCTGGGATACCGGGATCGAGTATGGTCCCCGCATCATCCGTAAGGTGATGGAGGCGGGCGTGCCGAAGAACACCGTGATCAATATCAACTTCCCCGCTTGCGCGCCGGACGATGTCGCCGGGGTGAAGGTGACGCGGCAGGGCAAGCGCAACCTCGGCTTCCTGAAAGTGGATCAGCGCCACGACGGGCGCGGCAATCCGTATTTCTGGATCGGGTTCGAGCGCGCGGCGATGATCGATACGCCGGACGCCGGCACCGACCTCGCCGCGCTCGCCGCCAACTACGTCTCGGTGACCCCGCTCAAGCTCAACCGCACCGACGAGGCGTTTTCCGAAACGCTGGCGGCGACGCTGAGGTAACACCAAGAGACGTCATTGCCGGGCCCGACCCGGCAATCCATCATTTTTAGATCGACGCGCGGATCAAGTCCGCGCATGACGGCGGATCGCTTCGGCCGTCAAAAAGCCCGCGCCATCGCGGGATTCTCAGTAAGCGTTCTCGGTCTTCAGAAGCGCGATCGGCGTTTTCAGCAGGATGTAGAGATCGAACAGCACTGACCAGTTCTCGATGTAGTAAAGGTCGAACTCGACCCGCTTCTGGATCTTCTCCTCGCTGTCGATTTCACCGCGCCAGCCGTTGATCTGCGCCCAGCCGGTGATGCCGGGCTTGACGCGGTGACGGGCGAAGTAGCCGTCCACGGTTTCGTCGAACAGGCGGCTTTTCAGCTTGCCCTGCACCGCGTGCGGGCGCGGGCCGACCAGCGAGAGATTGTTCTTGAACACAACGTTGAACAGTTGCGGCAGTTCGTCGATGCTGCTCTTGCGGATGAACCGGCCGACGCGGGTGACGCGCGGATCGTTCTTGGTCACGACCTTGCTGGCGGAGGGATCGGCCTGATCGTGATAGAGCGAGCGAAACTTGAACACGTCGATGCGCTCGTTGTTGAAGCCGAAGCGCTTCTGCCGGAACAGCACCGGGCCGGGGCTGTCGAGCTTGATCGCCAGCGCGATCAGCGCCATCACCGGCGACAGCAGCACGAGCAGAATGGCGCCGACGACGTGATCGAACAGCGATTTCATCACCTGATCCCAATCGGTGATCGGCGCCTCGAACACGTCGAGCGTCGGCACCTTGCCGAGATAGGAATAGGAGCGCGGCCGGAAGCGCAGCTTGTTGGTGTGCGCCGAGAGCCTGATATCGACCGGAAGCACCCACAGCTTCTTCAGCATGTCGAGAATGCGCGTCTCCGCCGAGATCGGCATCGCGAACAGCACGAGGTCGAGGCGGGTGCGGCGCGCGAATTCCGTGATGTCGTCGATCTTTCCGAGCTTCGGAAATCCCGCGCAGGTGTCGAGCGCGCGGGAATCGCCGCGATCATCGAACACGCCGAGGATCTTGATGTCGGAATCCTCGTCGGCCTGCAGAAGCTCGATCAGCTTCTCGCCGTTCTGATCTGCGCCGATGATGACGGTGCGGCGGTCGAGGCGGCCCTCGCGCGCCCAGCGCCGGACCAGGGATCGCAGCGCCAGCCGTCCGGCGATCAGCGCGGCGCTGCCGACGAAGAAATAGGCCGACAGCCACAGCCGGGAGAAGGAGCTGCCGATCTTGAGGAGAAACGAGATGCCCATCATCAGCAGAAAAACCAGCACCCAGGCCGAGATCATGCGGGTCATTTGCTGCAACTTGCCGCGAAATACCTCGACTTCGTAGATGTCGGCGGCCTGGAACATCAGCACCGAGGTCAGCGTCACGGCAAGAATGGCGGCGGGGTAGAACCAGCTGAAGCCGTCGATGCGCGCGACGTAGCCGACATACAACGCGAAGCCGATCGCGGCGATGACCAGGAGATCGGCGAGGCGCACGAATCCCGCGATCACGATCGGCGAATAGGCCTTGCCGACTTTCTGATTGGCCACCTGCAGGGCCGCCGGCGACAGGCGGCGCCGGCGCTCGACGCGGGGGGATGCCCCCGAGGTCGCGGCGGCGTCGATGAAGGAGCGGGCGTTGATGTGTTCCACGATAAGTCGTCCACTTGGTTCGCGTGCGCCCGGTTGCGCGGGCGCGACTGTAGCGGGCTGTTCCCACTACTTGGTGAACGGCGATCAAGAAACAGGACGAGCCCGCTATGAATAGTTAGCGGCGGGTTAACGCCTCGCGATACCCGGCGATCACGCCTTCGACCATGCTTTGCTGCGAGAAGTGCAGGAAAAGGATTAATTCTTTTCAGGGTTAAAAAAGCATGACCCGCACGGGGCCCGGCCGGCGCGTTTAACGGAGCGGAAACCATAATGCGCTTTGATTGCTGGCGGCGTGAGGGATACGCGCGCTGGCAGGAGTATTTTATGCGGTTCGATCTCTGGAACGCGATCAAGGGCAAGTTGCCGCGCCGCCGGCCGCGCACCGCCGCCGTAATCGCGCCGAAGCAGAAGACCCGGATCGAACCCGCGATCAAGCCCGCGTCCAAGGCCGCCGCGCAACCGGCCCCCGCGCTTCCCGCCGCCTATGGCGATCTTGATCTGCGTGTGATCTGGCGCGCCATCGTCGCCAGAAAGAACTTCATCATCATGCCGACCTTGCTGGCGGCCGTGGTGTCGCTCGCCGTCGTCAACATGATCGCGCCGCTTTACAAGTCCGAGGCGCGCGTCCTGGTCGACGGGCGCGAAAACGTGTTTCTGCGCCCCACCGGCGAGCGCGCCGAGGAACGCAACGCGCTCGACCCCGAGGCCATCGCCAGCCAGGTGCAACTGGTCTTGTCGCGCGATCTGGCGCGCATGGTCATCAAGCAGAACAGGCTTGCCGAGCTTCCCGAATTCGATCCGGTGTTGCGAGGCATTTCGCCGCTGAAGATGCTGCTCGGCCTGATCGGGATCGGCCGCGATCCGTTTCGGATGACTCCGGAAGAGCGCGTGCTGGATGCCTATTACGATCGGCTGACGGCCTTCGCCGTCGACAAGTCGCGCGTGATCGTGGTCGAATTCCTGTCGCGCGATCCGGAATTGGCGGCGCGGGTCGCCAACTCCATCGTCGACGACTATCTGGTGTTGCAGCAGGCCGCGCGGCAGCAGCAGGCCAAGGCGGCGAGCCAGTGGCTGTCCGGCGAGATCGACAGCCTGCGCAAGCGGGTCGCGGAAGCCGAGCAGCGCGCGGAAGCGTTCCGCCCGGAATCCAGCCTGTTCGTCGGCTCCAACAACACCACGCTGTCCAATCAGCAACTCGGCGAGTTCAACTCGCAGCTCAACGCCGCGCGGGCGCTGAAATCCGACGCTGAATCCAAGGCGCGCATGATCCGCGACATGCTGAAATCCGGCAAGCCGATCGAGGCGTCGGAGGTGCTGAACTCTGAATTGATCCGTCGCCTGTCGGAACAGCGGGTGACGCTGCGTGCTCAACTCGCCGAGCAATCCTCGACCTTGCTCGGTGGCCATCCGCGCATCAAGGAACTGAAGGCGCAGATCGCCGATCTCGATCACCAGATCCGAGAGGAAGCGGGCAAGCTGTCGCGCTCGCTGGAAAACGACGCGCGCATCGCCGAGGCGCGGGTCGAAAACCTCAGCGCCAGCCTCGATCAGCTCAAGCGTCAGGCCACATCGACCAACGATCAGGACGTCAAGCTTCGCGCGCTGGACCGCGAGGCCAAGGCCGAGCGCGACCTGCTGGAGACCTACCTCGCCAAATATCGCGAAGCCACCGCGCGCGAGAGCATCGACGCCGCGCCCGCCGACGGCCGCATCATTTCGCGCGCCATTGTCTCCAATACGCCGAGTTATCCGAAGAAGCTGCCAATCGTGCTGATCGCCACGCTCGCGATGCTGATGCTGACCACGGGATACGTCGCCAGCGGCGAGCTGCTACGCATGTCCTCGCCGCGGACGGTCGGGACCGCGATCCCCATCGCCGGCGGCGCGCCGCAGGTCGCGGCGGCGATGCCGGACGGCGGCATGGCTGGGCGGGCCCGGGTCCCGGCGGCGACCTGGGATCGGGACGGGCACAGCCTGCGCGAACTCGAACAACTGGCGGCCATGTTGCAGACGCCGGGCGTCGCCGCACGCAAGCTGTCGATGCTCGGCGCGGGTCCGGCAGACCGCACCAGCCGCACAGCGCTCGCGTTGGCGCGCTTGCTGGCGCGGCGCGCCAGGGTCGTGCTGGTCGATCTGTCGGTGGCTTCGCCGGTGCTGCGGGCCGCCTCCGTTGATGGCGCGGCGCCCGGTCTCACCGAACTGATGCTGGGTGAAGCCTCGTTCGGCCAGGTCATCAGCCGGGATCGGGAATCATCGGTGAATCTGGTCGCCGCCGGGCGCGCCGGCGCCGATCGCATGCTGTTGCGGTCGCCGCGCCTGACGCTGGCGCTCGACGCACTGCTACGGACCTACGATCATGTGCTGCTGGATGCCGGCGCCGCCGACGATCTGCCGGCCGGATTGTTGACCAGCGGTGCGCGCGCCATCGTGGTTCCCGGCGAGTTGATGAGCCCCGAGGCGCGTCAGGCGATGTCCGATCAGTTGCGCATGGTCGGTTTCGGCGATGTCACCATGCTGAGCCGGGCAGTGGGAGCGGA
>JBDHSX010000191.1:0-6414 GCA_039808365.1 Xanthobacteraceae bacterium
GGCTTGATCTGGGACAAACTTGCGCCGGCGGAGCATGGTAACCAGGCGCGGATCGCGCGCGGCGGTTCGCAGGCCGCTCGGAACCGAAAGGGATCACCATGTCGTCCGCCACCATCGCGGAGCGCCATTTCAAGGCGGCGCTCGATGAAGCCGGGGCCGGGGGCGTCGACACCGACGCGCTGTGCCGCGCGCTGCTCGGTCTCGTCGTCAACCAGTATCTTCAGACGCGGAGCGTCGCCGACGTGCAGTCGGAACTGCGCTTCGTCGCGGAGAACTGCGACCCCGACACCGATTTCGCCTTCATGCGCCCGTAATTTCGCAAGCGCGCTCAGCAATAGCCGAATTGGCCGCAGGCATAGGGCAGGCGGCCGAAAATGATGTGCGGCGGGGTGCCGTAATAGGAGCGGTAGCGGAAGGAGTTCGGCTTGCCGTAATAGCCGTTGACCAGCGGCGGGATATCGACCTCCGGCGCGTACACCGTCTCGAAGCCGCCCGCGACGATGCGCGGCGCGGCGACGCGCGGCGGCGGCGGCTCGACGAAGATTTCGCCGAGCCGGCTGTTGGCCGGCAGATCGGCGGCCTCGGCCGCGGCCGCGAGGCCGATCAATGCGAGCGACAGAACGGTCAGGCGGAACATGCGGCTCTCCGATGATTCGCCAAACCTATCGCGGTGTCTTTAAGAAAGCTTAACGCCCGCGCCAGCCTTGCGCGGTGCGTTCGATCCAGTCGCGATAGAGCGAGAGCGGCGTCACCCCGGTGAGGCCGCCGCAGCCCGCGGCGTTGCCGGGGCCGGTCGACCAGCTCACCACGCCGACCACGACGTCGCGCCCGTCCTGGGTCTCGAACACCGGGCCGCCGGAATCGCCGGTGCAGGCGCCGAGCCCTTCGCGCGTGTTGTTGGCGGCGGGATCGACCAGGCGGATCTGCAACGTGCCGGGGCGGCCGGTGGCGGTGAGCGTCGCGACGCGCACGGTGCCGCCGCTCTTGCCGTCGCCGCGCCGGGTGACGCCGATGCCGGCCACGGTGAAGCGCGCGCCGGCGGTGATCGGCAGGCGCGGGTGGCCGAGCGGCGCGGACGATTTGCCGGTCATCGCTGTCGCGAGTTGCAACAGCGCGACGTCGGCGCTGGCGCGATGATTGGCGATGCCGCCGCTGTTGTAGCGCGGATGCACGGCGACGCGGCGCACGTCGAGCAGCTGCGGCTGCCGCCGCGCGTCATAGGCGACGATCTTGGTGGTCGCCTCCGCCGGCACGCAATGGGCGGCGGTGAGCACGATATCGGGGGCGATCAGCGCGCCCGAGCAGAAATTGCCGCGCGAGCCGACCACGGTGACGACGAAACGGCCGAGCCCGTTCTCGTCCGCCGCCGCGCCGCCGACCATGGCGCGGGCGGCCGGCGCGGGACCCAGCAGCGCCGCGCACAGCGCGATAGCGAAAACCTGTTTCATGGGCGCGACAAAGCATCGCCGCGCCGCGCGTGTCAACTCGATCCTGTCGAAAGGAGCCATCATGCCCGCGACCTTGCTGACGCCGCCGGCAGTCGAGCCGCTGACGGTGGCGGAGGCCAAGAATTTTCTGCGCGTCGCGCATGACGATGACGACGCCGTCATCGCCGGCCTGATCGCCTCGGCGCGCGGTCAGGTCGAGGCGCTGACGCGGCGCGGCCTGATCACCCAGATGTGGCGGCTGACGCTTGACCGCTGGCCGCGCGACGGCCGCCTCAAGCCACGGCTCGCACCGCTGCGCGGCGTGACGGCGGCGCGGGTGTTCGACGCCGCCGGCGATGCGACCGCGATCGACGCCGCCGCCTTCGCGATCGATGCGGCGGCGAACGTGATCGCCGCGCCGTCATGGCCTGCGCCGGGGCGCGCGGTCGCCGGCATCGAGCTTGACGTCGCGGTCGGCTTCGGCGATCGCGCGTCGGACGTGCCGGAAGTGCTGCGGCATGCGGTGCGCACGCTGGTGGCGCACTGGTACGACAATCGCGGCCTGGCCGCGATCGGCCAGAGCGTCGCCATGCTGCCCGGCAGCGTCAGCGCCATGATCGCCTCCTATCGGGTGCTGTCGCTATGATCGATGCGGGCCAGTTGAACCGCCGGCTCACCATCGAGGCGCCGGTGGAGAGCGACGACGGGCAGGGTGGCGTCACGCGCGACTACGCGGCTTTCGCCAAGGCATGGGCGCAAGTCACGCCGCTCGGCGCGCACCCCGCCATCGCCGCCGACGCCGACGGCGCGTCGGTGCGTCACCGCATCGTGATGCGCTGCGGCTACGTGCTGACCTTGCAGCATCGCCTGCGCGACGGCGCGCGCGTCTTCCGCATTGTCGCGTTCCGCGAGCGCGACAACGGCCGCCTCGTCGAGATCGACGCCGAGTTGCGCGTGGAGTGACGCCGCGCCGCTTCCATCTCTGTCCGTCATTGCGAGGAGCGCAAGCGACGAAGCAATCCAGTCCTTCCCTTGCGGCCCGCTGGATTGCTTCGCTTCGCTCGCAATGACGATCGATAGTCTCGGACACGTTTCATCGGATATTGCTCATGACCTCAGCCAGTCTGGCGCTGCGCGCCGCGATTCATCACGCGCTGGTCGCCGATGGCGCGCTTGCCGCCGCGCTCGGCGGCGCGCGCGTCTATGACGCTGTGCCGCGCGGCGCGGCGTTTCCCTATGTCACGCTCGGCGAGGCGCGCGTCACCGATGCGTCTTCCGACAACGGCGCGACGCAGGAACATCTCGTGACGCTGCACGCCTGGTCACGACAGGGCGGCCACAAGGAGGCGCACGGTCTTGCCGGCGCGCTGTTGCAGGCGCTCGACGACGCGCCGCTGTCGCCGGATGGCCATCGCCTCGTCAATCTGCGTTTCACCGTGGCCGATATCCGCCGCGAGGGCGACGGCCGCACCTATCACGCCATCGTGCGCTTTCGCGCCGTCACCGAACCTGTTGTCTAGAGGAGAAACAGCCCATGGGCGCGCAAAAAGGCAAGGACCTGCTGGTCAAGGTCCATGACGGCTCAAGCTACGTCACCGTCGCGGGCCTGCGCGGCCGCAGACTGGCGTTCAACGCCGAGCTGGTCGACATCACCCATGCCGAGTCGGTCGATCGCTGGCGCGAGCTGTTGGCCGGCGCGGGCGTCAAGCGCGCCGCGATCTCCGGGCGCGGGCTGTTCAAGGACGCGGCCTCCGACGCGCTGGTGCGGCAGGCGTTCTTCGACGGCGCGATCCGCGACTGTCAGGTGATCGTGCCGGATTTCGGCATCGTTGCCGGCGCGTTCCAGATTTCCGCGCTGGAATTGGCCGGCGAGCACAACGGCGAGGTGACGTTCGACATCTCGCTGGAATCCGCCGGCGCGTTGACCTTCACGGTGTTGTAGGGAGATCACCATGCCCAATCGATATCGCGGCGAGATCGCGGCCGAGCTTGGCGGCCGCCGCCGCATCCTGGTGCTGACGCTGGGCGCGCTCGCCGAGCTCGAAGCCGCGTTCGGCGCCGACGACCTCGCCGCGCTGGCGGAGCGGTTCGGCGCCGGCCGCATGAAGGCGCGCGACCTGGTGCGCATCATCGCCGCCGGCCTGCGCGGCGCGGGCGAAACGGTGAGCGATGACGAGGTGGCGGCGATGACCACGGCCGGCGGCGTCACGGCCTATGTCCGCATCGCCGCCGATCTGATCGCGGCGACGTTCGGCGACGAAGCGGACGGGGCGGCGGCATGATGCAGCCGTTTCCTCCTCCTTTTCCCTGGCGCGCGGCGATGGGTTTCGGCCTCGGCGTGCTGCGTCTTCCGCCGGATGCGTTCTGGCGCATGACGCCGCGCGAACTGGCCGCCGCCGTCGCCGCTATGCGCGGGCCGCGCGCCGTGCCGCTCAAGCGCGGCGATCTCGACGCCTTGATGCAGAAATTTCCCGACCGCACGGCGGAGGCGAGCCATGGCCGATGACACCGATTTGCTCGACACCGAAACCACGCTGGACGGCCTCGCGCTGAAAACGCGCGATCTCGCGTCCGGGGCCAACAGTTTCGCCCGCGCCATGACCTCGGCCTTCGCAAGCTCGGTGAGCGGCGGCAAGCAGTTCGACGACGTGCTGAAATCGCTGGCGCTGCGGTTGTCGGACCTGTCGCTGCGGCTGGCGTTGAAGCCTTTGACCGGCGCGCTCGGCTCTGGCATCGAGAGCCTGCTGTCGGGGCTGACCGGCGTCGGCGGGAGTGCCGCGACCGCCTCGCTGACGGCGGCGTCGGGCGCGGTCAAGCCGTTCGCGGCTGGCGGCGTGATCGGCGCGCCGACTTACTTTCCGATGATGGACGGCGGCGTCGGCCTCGCCGGCGAAGCCGGGCCGGAAGCGATCATGCCGCTGAAGCGCGGGCCCGACGGCCGCCTCGGCGTCGCGGGCGGCGGCGGCAACACCATCAATGTGCAGATCGCCACTCCCGACGTCGACAGTTTTCGCCGCTCGGAAAGCTACGTCACCGGCCAGATCGCCCGCGCCGTGGCGCGCGGGCACCGGAGCTTGTGAGGGGCGGGCGGACGCGCCGATGCGACGCGGCTTGTGATTGTCGTCATTGCGAGGAGCGGAGCGACGAAGCAATCCAGACTCTTGAACAAAGACTGGATTGCTTCGTGGAGCCTGTGCTCGGACGGTGCGAAGCACCGATCCGAGTGCTCGCAATGACGGGCTCTCGCGTTGACGGGAAAGGATGCTTGACTGCATGACCGCATTTCATGAAGTGCTGTTTCCGCTCGATATCGCGCTGAAAAGCGCCGGCGGGCCGGAGCGGCGCACCGAGATCGTTTCGTTCGGCTCCGGGCGCGAGCAGCGCAACGCGCGCTGGGCGCATTCGCGGCGGCGCTATGACGCCGGCTACGGCGTCAAGACGCTGGACGCGCTGCGCGGCGTGGTGGCGTTCTTCGAGGAGCGGCGCGGGCAGCTTCACGGTTTCCGCTGGCGCGACCGGCTCGATTGCAGCTCGGCCATGAGCGGCGCGGCGCTGTCGCCGCTCGATCAGGGCATCGGTGTCGGCGACGGCGCGACGGCGTCGTTTCAACTGGTGAAGACCTATGGCGCGGGCTTCGCGCCGTATCAGCGGCCGATCGTCAAGCCGGTCGCGGGCAGCGTCCGCATCGCGGTCGATCATGTCGAGGTGACGACGTTCACCTGCGACGCCACGACCGGCGTCGTGACGTTTCCGCCCGGACACATTCCGCTGGCGGGCCAGGCGATCACCGCCGGCTTTCAGTTCGATGTGCCGGTGCGCTTCGATACCGACTATCTCGAAGTCGATCTGTCGGCCTTCGCCGCCGGCGCGATCCCGAAAATTCCGCTGGTGGAAATCAAGGTGTGATTCTTTTTCGTCCGCGGGGATTCGCCGGCCGCGCACAAGGCAAGGCGTCATGCCCGGACATAGCCGTCCGAAGAACGGCGTCGCTTCCGCTCGCCTATGATCCGGGCATCCATCAGAACAGAAATCTCTTTTGAATGATGGATCGCCGGATCAAGTCCGGCGATGACACTTCGTGTTGTCGGAGACATTCATCATGCGCGAAATCCCTTCCGCGTTGCAGGCGAAGCTCGACGGCGGCGTCACCACGCTGGCGCGCTGCTGGGTGCTGACGCGCCGCGACGGCGTGGTGCAAGGTTTCACCGATCACGACGCGGATATCGCCATCGACGGCGTCGTCTGCCGCGCCGGCACCGGCTTCACCGCGTCGGAGGCGACCAGCCGGTTCGATCTCTCGGTGGCGGATGCCGAAATCTCCGGCGCGCTGTCGGACGCTTCGCTCACCGAGGCCGATCTCGCCGCCGGGCGCTACGACGCCGCGCGGGTGGAGACCTGGCTGGTGGACTGGAGCGAGCCGGCGTTGCGCGTGCTCACCGCGCGCGGCGCGCTCGGCGAGGTGAAGCGCGAGGGCGCGGCCTTCACCGCCGAGTTGCGCGGCCTCGCCGACCTGCTGGCGCAGGAGAACGGGCGTTTCTACACCGCGCGCTGCAACGCCGATCTCGGTGACGGTCGCTGCAAGATCGATCTGACCCGTCCGGCCTATCGCGGCGCCGGCGTGGTGAGCGCGCTGACCGGCGCAGCGCAGTTCACCGCGTCGGGGCTCGACGGTTTTGTCGCGGCGTGGTTCGGCGCCGGACGGCTGACATGGACGTCGGGAGCCAATGCCGGGCTTTCCGTCGAAGTCAAGCAGCATCGCGTCATCGGCGGTCACGCCGTGCTGTCGCTGTGGCAGGCGATGCCGGAGCCGATCGCGGCGGGCGATGCGTTCGCGGTCACCGCCGGCTGCGACAAGACGCTTTCGACCTGCCGCGACCGCTTCGCCAACGTGGCCAATTTTCGCGGCTTCCCGCACATTCCCGGCAACGATTTCATCATGAGCTATCCGACGCCGGGCGGGGGCGGATAGGTCGCGTCCCGTCATTGC
>JBDHSX010000192.1:0-6329 GCA_039808365.1 Xanthobacteraceae bacterium
GGTGTTTGGAGACAGTTGCACGGACGAAAGCGCGGCGTGAGCGGCGGCGCTTAACGCCTGATCGCGCGGCCGATGGCGATGAGGATGCAGGCTCCGATGAAGCCGGCGATCAGATACCCGATCCACCCGCCCAGCGCGACGCCGACAAGCCCGAGAAGGAAGTTCGCGAGCATTGCCCCGACGATGCCAAGGACAATGTTCATAAGCACGCCCATGTTGCTCTTCATGAACATTTCGGCGAGCCACCCGGCGATGCCGCCAATGATGATCGCTGCAATCCAGCCGACACCAGCGCTTTCCATGGCCTTCTCCTTTGATGGTGCGAGGGTAACGATAGGCTGATTCGATGAGATTGCCATGACGGCGGCGCGTTCGTCATCCATGTCACGACAGGCCGGTCGCACGGCCAGGCGGATCCGTGCCCGCCCTCTACGACGTTCATCGCCCCAAAAGCCTTCCTCGCGCTCTTTGAGCGCGCCAGATGCCGTCCGCTCGCCGGGCGAGATGCCATGTCTTCGGTTCGATCTGTGTTCCCTTGGCGGTGCGATACGACGGGACGCTTAGAACAATATCAGGCCCGGCCTGCCGCCAGCGCGCGATGACGGTCGCCCCGTCTCCAAATTCCACCAGACATTCAGCGCCAGCCTTGCCGTCGTCCGTGACGGCGACGCGGCCTCCGGGGAAGGCATGGCTATGGGGGAAAGCAAATCGCATTCCGTATTCCCGCGCGAAAGGTGGCCGCGGGCCGCAGCCTCGCGATTATTCGGGACTGTAGGCCATATATCGGATGATACGCCATTGTCCGTCGCGCTGCTTTTGGAAGACATCCAAGCCGGCTTCGGTGCTGACCCTATCGCCGGGAGATATCTTCAAGGTCCAGTCCAGCCGCACGACGGCGATGGTTTTATCGACGATGACCTCCTTGATATCGACGCTGTAATGAAACGATCTTTTGGGATCATCGAGCGCCTTGTTGATGATGGCGCATCGTGTCTCATAATTCGCTTCACCTTGACCCCGGACGTCAGAAATCAGCGATCGCGCGAACAGATCGCAGGCCCCGACTTTATCCCGGCTGTTGAAGCTGGCCGCCCATTGCTGCAAGCGCGATCTGATATCGGCCGCGTCGTCCGCGCTCGCGCGGGCACAGCAGATCTGTAGCGCCAGGATGGAGAGAAGTAAGCTGTTTCGAGCGTTCTTGAGCATGAGCGCTCCCATGGCGTCGGCGTCTCGATCTTCCGCGATCAGTTCCACAGGCGGCGAATGATGCACCTGTCAATTGCGGATTCAAGGGCGGCGATTTCCCGGCGAAGATCTTTCAATTCGACGCAGGCGCCAACTGTGTTCTGACCGGCCTGACGCGCGCCGAAACGCGCGAACTTGAGGCGTTTGGAGCAGGAGACGCCGTCGCTCGCCGACTGGGACCCTCAGTCCGCGAAAGGCGGTGGGCCTATCTGTCGCAAAAGCACATCGACGCCACGCGGCGTCTGGCGGCGCAATCCGCGATTGCTGTCGGCACGGGCCGGCAACGAACCGAAACCTGATCGGCGTGGCCGCAAAAGAAATGGCCCGAAGCTTTCGCTTCGGACCATCTGAGCCGGGCGTACATCCGACCCTTGCTCAGTCGCTTGCGCAAGTTTCTCATCGAAATGCTTAACAAAACGTTAAAGATTCCCACGGCTAGCGGTGTGGCGGGCGACCTTGGAGCGTTTTCAGGCGAAGTGGAATCCGGCTTCGCCCCTTGAAGAAGACGCGCCAGACAAGAACTGGCGCCGTAGTTTGACATTTCACAACGTCGGGACGCGACCGGGATGGCATGGTCCAACCCGAAAAGAGGAGAGCGCCATGTTGATCACGTCCCCGTTCTGGATCGCCGCCACCGTCGCCGAAACCTATAGCCGCGTCGCAACCATGATCTTCTGGGGTGCTTTCGCGCCGACCGTGGAAGTCGAGGTCGCGCCAGTCGAGGCGAAGAAGCCGGACCTGTCCGAAGTCGAGCCGGTGGCCGAGGTCGCGCCGCTGCCGCTCGCGGCCTGAACCGAATGACGGCCGGCTGACGAGGTTATCCCGCTTCAACCTTCGGTTTCAGTCTGATCCCTCCTGAAAAACTAGTTCACGCCCTCGGATCACGTCCGGGGGCGCGTTTTTTCGCGACCATGCCCAAGGCCGCGCGTGAAGTGGGCGAGGGCGGCCATCCGCCTCCCTGAAACGGCGAATGCCCGGAGCAGGTCCGGGCATGACGATTTTTGATTCGAAAAAAGATAAATGAATTTAGTGTCTTATTCTGGTGTTCTCACCTTGCAGATGATCGGTGTGGGGCTCAGCAGGAGGCATACCAGCCTTCCGGAAAAGGCAGCAGCGGCCAGGCCAGATCGTTGTCGTTGGCTGGCTGCGGGAACAGGGCGCGGATGATTCCGACCGGCGCACGGGCCGGCGCCGCCACGCCGTCCGAAGCCATATCGTCTCCCGCGTGGCCCTCCGGCGCAACGTCCTGAGCGATGACGCTCATCGACAAGCGGACGCTCTCCAGCAATTCCTCGAACTCGACTTCGCTCATGGCAACCCTCGCTGTTGCGCCCACCATGGCAAAGAGGTTTTGTTTCCCGATTGCGGAAACCGCTCAAATTGTAGCAAACATCGATTTTCCGGCGCGGTCGCGCCCAGACGGAGACGAGCAGATGGAGCAACTGCGAAGCGACGCGGCCAATGCCGATCAGGTGGCCTATTGGAACGGCAGCGCCGGCGACCGCTGGGCCAGCCATCAGACGGCGCAGGACACGGCTTTCGTCCCGGTCACCGAGCTGCTGGTCGCTCACGCTGCGCCGCAGCCGGGCGAGCGGGTCATCGATGTCGGCTGCGGCTGCGGTGATACCTCCGTGGCCTTCGCCAGGCGTGTCGGGACCTCCGGGCATGTGCTCGGCGTCGATATTTCGCACCAGATGCTGGCGCGGGCGCGTGAGGTCGCGCCACGGGATCTGCCGGTCGAGTTCGTGCTGGCCGACGCCACCGCCTATCCGTTCCCGGAGGGCGCGGCCGACCTCGTGGTGTCGCGCTTCGGGGTGATGTTCTTCGCCGAGCCGGCGCGGTCCTTCGCCAATCTGCGCAAGGCATTGCGCCGGGGCGGCCGGTTGACCTTCATCTGCTGGCGTGGACCCCGGGACAACCCGTGGCTGATGGTGCCGTTGCAGGCGGTCTACCGCCATGTCCCGAAGCTGCCGCCGGTCGGCCCCGAGGATCCGGGACCGTTCGCTTTCGCCGCGCCGGAGCGGGTTGAGCGTATTTTGACCGAGGCGGGTTTCGCCGATATCCGCGTCACGCCGCACGACCTCGCGCTGGATGTCGCGGCGGGCGGCGGGCTGGACGCGGCGGTCCGCAGCGCGGTGGAGATCGGCCCCGCCCACCGGGCGCTGGAAGGCGCGGCGCCGGAGGCTGTGGCGGCCGCGATCGAGGCGGTGCGGCACGATCTGACGCCGTTCGCCAGGGGCGACAACGTCTGGCTCGGCGGCGCCGTCTGGATCGTCGCCGCCACCGCGCCGTGAGTATCTTCACACAAACCGTTTTGGCACCAGGACGCGCGGCTCGTTCCGCTCGAACCGATATCCGCGTCGCGCGAAAACGCTCTAGTGATGATCGTGATTGCCGAGCCGGTGATGAAGCCGGGCATCGTGCGTTTTGAAATGGTCGGTGAACCACAGATCGAGCCGGTGGGATAATTTGGCCGATGCCTGCTCCGGAGCCGCCTCGTAGTCGTCCATGATGTCGCGGATTTCATCGAGCAATTGCTCGTGCGCGATCTTGTGCTCGCGAAACTGGTCGTAACCATGCGCCTGCATGAAGCGCTCCTCCAGCGCGAAATGCATTGAGATGGCTTGAAAGATCTTGCCGAGGAACGCGGTCACATCCAGGCCGTCGGCCTTTTCGGTCAGGCGCTCGTGAAGATCGTTGATGAGGTCGATCATCTCGCGATGTTCGTAATCGACATCGGCGACGCCGACGCTGTAATTGTCCTTCCATTGAATCAGGACCACGGGCACTCCTTCGCAGGCCATGACTGGGGCGGCGCTATCATCAAGGATAGCCGATGCAGGGCGGCCGGTGCTAACCTGGGTTAAGGCGACGCGCGGGAGCGCCGCTTGCCTGGGCTCGAAAACGCTCTAGATGGCGCCGCCGCGCCGGCGGTATTCGCCGGGCGCGACGCCCGCCTCGCGCCGGAACATGCGGTTGAAATAGCCGGCGTCGGCATAGCCGAGCAGGGCGGCGATCTCCTTGACGCTGAGCGAGGAGAACGTCAGGTAGCGTTTGGCCTCCAGCACCAGCCGCCGCTCGATCACCTTCAGCGCCGACGCGCCGAGCACCGCCTGGCAAATCCGGTTGAGATGCGGCGGTGTGATGCCAAGCGCGCTGGCGTAGAAACCGATCGGCCGATGGCGCCGGAACTCGCGCTCCACCAGTTGATGAAACGCCTGCGCGTGGCGTTGCGCGCGGCCGCCGCCTTGCGGCGCCGGCTCGGCGGTGGCCAGCACGGCGCGGTAGATCGCCGCCAGCGTCGCGCCGATCCGCGCGCGCATGGCGATGGCGCGGCCCGGCGCGCGCGCGTCCGATTCCGCGATCAGCGCCGCGATTTCACGCGCCGCCGACGCAATGTCCTCGCTCGGGCCGTGCAGGATGTGGGGCCGGCGCAAGCAGACGTCAGCCTCGGGGGCGACCGCCAGCACCTCGCGGACGTCGCGCTCGAACAGGGTCACCACCACGCCCTCGACATCCTCCGAGAAGACGTAACCGTGCACCGACAGCGCCGGAATGGCGATCACCGTCGGCGGCGCGATGCGCTGGACTACATTGTCCAGGGTGACCTCGGCGCCGCCGCCGGTCAGGTGCAAAATCTGGAAGAACTGCTCGTGGCGGTGCGGGGCGATGCGAAAGCCGTGGAGCCGCGAGCGCGACAACACGGTTTCCCAGTGCAGCCAGTCGGGGCTGGAATCATAACCCTGCTCGCCATATAGCGCGTAAGTGGGGATGGCCGACATCGTCTCCTCGATGTTCGAATTATCCCCTCGTTTGCCGGTTCTGTCCATTGGCGGGAGGATCGTGCGCGATCAACATCGCGGCTCGACGCCAAGCGAGCCGGGGAGGATTATCATGCGCACGCAGGTCGCGATCATCGGGGCCGGACCCGCCGGTCTGACGCTGGGGCGTCTGCTTGAAAAAGCCGGCATCGACAACGTCATCCTGGAGCGCAAGAGCGGCGATTACGTGCTGTCGCGGATTCGCGCCGGCGTGCTGGAGCAGGGCAGCGCCGACCTATTGGACCGGCTGGGACTGGGCGCGCGGATGCACGCCGAGGGCCTGATTCATCACGGCGTCGATCTGTGTTTCGACGGTGATATCCAGCATATCGATTTCACCGCCCTGGTCGGCCGCCATGTCACCGTCTACGGCCAGACCGAGGTGACACGCGACCTGATGGCCGCGCGCCAAGCCTCGAACCTGACCACGATCTACGAGGCCGAGGAGGTTACGCCGCACGACTTCGACGGCGCGCGCCCGCGCGTCACCTGGCGCAAGGACGGCACGACCCACGCTCTCGATTGCGATTTCATCGCCGGCTGCGACGGTTTCCACGGCGTGTCCCGCGCCAGCATCCCGGAGCGCGCGCTAAAACTGTTCGATCGCCATTATCCGTTCGGCTGGCTCGGCGTCATGGTGGACCGGCCGCCGGTGTCCGACGAACTGATCTACGCCCATCACGAACGCGGCTTCGCGCTGTGCTCGATGCGCTCGCCAACGCGCAGCCGCTACTACGTGCAGGTGCCGGAAGGCGAGCGGGTCGAGGACTGGTCCGACGACCGCTTCTGGGACGAATTGCGACGGCGGATCAATCCCGAGGCGGCCGAGACTCTCCAAACCGGACCTTCGATCGAAAAATCCATCGCGCCGCTGCGCAGCTTCGTCGCCGAGCCGTTGCGGTTCGGCTCGCTGTTGCTCGCCGGCGACGCCGCCCACATCGTGCCGCCGACCGGCGCCAAGGGCCTCAATCTGGCGGTCAGCGACGTCGCCATGCTTGGCGAGGCGCTGGCCGGGTTCTATGCCGACAGATCGGCGGCGGGGCTCGATGACTATTCGCGGAAAGCGCTGGCGCGGATCTGGAAGGCCGAGCGGTTCTCGTGGTGGATGACCTCGCTGCTGCACACCTTCCCCGAAACCGGCCCGTTCGGCCGCCGCATCCAGCGCGCGGATTTCGATTATCTGCGCGCCTCGAAGGCGGCGCAGACCAGCCTCGCGGAGAATTATACCGGGTTGAGTTTGGGGGATTGAACGCCGCGGTCGTC
>JBDHSX010000193.1:0-6224 GCA_039808365.1 Xanthobacteraceae bacterium
GTTGGAACGATCAAGCCCGTCGAGACGACCGCGCCCGCCGCGAGCGTCCAGGCGGCTGCCGCCGCCGCGCCGGTGGCGGTCCAGCGCGGCAGCGACGGCGTGCGGTTGAATTTCGCCTTCGACGCGGCGACCCCCGCCGCGCTGTTCCGCCGCGCCGACGCGGTGTGGCTGGTGGTCGATTCCACGCAGGCCCTCGATCTCGATGCGATCCGCCGCGACGCCAAGTCGGTGGTCGGCGAGGTCAGCCGTATCGCGCTGCCGCAGGGCCAGGCGATCCGGATGCGCTTGCTGCGGCCGCAACTGGTGGCGCTGGCCGCCGGTGACGGCGCGACGCCCGACGCGGACGGCCGCCGCTGGACGGTGATCCTGGCCGATACGCTGACGACCGCGCCGCAGCCGCTGGAAGCGCGGCGCGACCTCGCCGATCCGCGCCGCGCCTCGATCACCGTGCCGCTCGCAGGCGCGGGCCAATTGCATCGGCTGACCGATCCCGACGCCGGCGACGTGCTGCTGGTGGTGACGGCGCCGCCGCCGGCGCGCGGCTTCATCAAGCGGCAGGACATGGTTGAACTGTCGGTGCTGGAATCGGCGCAGGGCGTCGTGGTGCGGCCGAAGTCCGACGATGTCGCCGCCACGGTGACGCCCGATGGCGTCACGCTGTCGCGGCCCGGCGGGCTGACGCTGTCGTCGGCCTGGACGCGGCCGGAGCGCGGCGTCAGCGCGGTGCCGCCGCTGTTCGACGACGCGGTCTGGCGCGCGGATCGCGCGGCCGCGTTCATTGCGCGGCGCGACGCGCTGATCGAGGCGGTCTCGGTCGCGGGCGGCGCGGACAGGATCGCGGCGCGGCTCGCGCTGGCGCGCTTCTACATGGCGTGGGCGATGTATGCCGAGGCCAAGGCGGTGCTCGATCTCACGCTTGCCGACGCGAAACCCGGCACGGAGGACGCCACCGCCCTGACCATGCGCGCGCTGGCCGGCATCCTGATCGGACGGCCCGAGCAGGCGCTCAAGGATCTGGCGAACCCGGCCATCGGCAGCGGCGCCAACGCGCAGTTATGGAAGGCGCTGGCCTATGCGCGCCAGCAGAAATGGGCGGCGGCGCGCGAGGCTTTCAAGAACGCCGAACTGGCGATCGGCACGCTGCCGCTGGAGTTGCAGCGCGTAGTGCTGCGCGACGCCATGCGCGCCTCGGTCGAGGTGAGGGACTATCCCGGCGCGGCGGCGCGCGGCGACGATCTCGACGCGGTCGGCGTCACCGCCGACATCGCGCCGGCGGTGGCGGTGCTGCGCGGCCGGCTGGCCGAGGGATTGGGGCAGGAGAAGACCGCGCTCGCCGCCTACCGCATCGCGGTGGCCTCGCCGGACCGCCAGGCCGCGGCCGAGGCCCGGTTGCTGGAGGTCGCGCTTCGCCGCAAGCGCGGCGACATCGCCGCCACCGAGGCCCTGAGCCAACTCGAAACGCTGTCGGCGCTGTGGCGCGGCGACGACATCGAGGTCAGGACATTGCAGCAGCTCGCGCGGCTCTACGCCGACGCCGGCCGCTACGCGGAATCGCTCGCGGCTAGCAAAACCGCGACCCGCCTGCAACCCAACTCCGAGGCCGCGCGGCTGGCGCAGGACGAGGCGGCGGCGCTGTTCGCGCAGTTGTACCTCGGCCCGAAGGGCGACAGCCTGTCGCCGATCGATGCGCTGGCGACCTTCTACGACTACCGCGAACTGACGCCGATCGGCCGGCGCGGCGACGAGATGATCCGCCGGCTCGCCGATCGTCTGATCGCGGTCGATCTGCTCGCGCAGGCGGCCGACCTGTTGCAGTATCAGGTCGATCATCGGCTGGACGGCGCGGCGCGGGCGCAGGTGGCGGCGCGCCTCGCCATGGTCTACCTGATGAACCGCAAGCCGGAGCGCGCCATCGCCGCGTTGCACGCGACCCGCATCGCCGATCTGGCCGGCGAACTGCGCCAGCAGCGCCTGTTGCTGGAAGCGCGCGCCCAGAGCGACACCGGCCGCCGCGATCTCGCGCTGGAAATCGTCGCCAACCTGCCGGGCCGCGAGGCGATCCGGTTGCGTTCGGACATCTATTGGGCGGCGCGGCGCTGGCGCGAGGCGGCCGAGCAGATCGAACTGTATTACGGCGACCGCGCGCGCGATTTCAAACCGCTTAACGCCACCGAAAAGGGCGACATCATCCGCGCCGCGATCGGCTACGCGCTGGCCGACGACGCGCTGGGGCTCGCGCGGTTTCGCGAGAAATACGCGCCGCTGATGGCCGGCGAGGCGGACCGCGACGCCTTCGACAAGGCGAGCAAGCCGGCCTCCGCCAATAACGCCGATCTGGTCAATCTCGCGAAAATCGCCGGCCGCGTCGACACGCTCGACGGCTTCCTGCGCGAGATGCAGGCGCGCTTCCCCGACGCCATCGCCCGCGCCGCGCCGGCGGACACGACGCCGACCGGCAGCCTGCCGGCGATCGCGGGGGAGTGAGGGAGGACGTCAACCCTTCCTTTTCGTCATTGCGAGCAGCGAAGCGACGAAGCAATCCAGTTCTTTCCGTCTGTGTGGCCTTCTGGATTGCTTCGCTGCGCTCGCAATGACGACTTTGGTCATCCCCCGCCGTAGCTCTGCACCAGCGAGCCCGCGACCAGCGACCAGCCGTCCACCAGCACGAAGAAGATCAGCTTGAACGGCAGCGACACCACCACCGGGGGCAGCATCATCATGCCCATCGACATCAACACCGACGCCACCACCAGATCGATGATCAGGAACGGCAGGAACAGCAGGAAGCCGATCTCGAAGGCGCGCTTCAATTCCGAGATCATGAAGGCCGGCACCAGGATGCGCAGCGACATGTCGTCCGGCGTCGCCGGCGCCGCCTCGCCGGACAGGTCCATGAACAGCTTGAGGTCCTTTTCGCGGACGTTCTTCTGCATGAAGCCGCGCAGCGGCACGGAGGCGCGCTGCATCGCTTCCTCGACGCTGATCTGGTTGGCGACCAGCGGCCTGATGCCGTCGTCATAGGATTTTTGCAGCACCGGCCCCATCACGAAGGCGGTGAGAAACATGGCGAGCGCGATGATCACCGAATTCGGCGGCGCGGTGGCGGTGCCGAGCGCGGTGCGCAACAGCGACAGCACCACGACGATGCGCGTGAACGACGTCATCATGATGAGGATCGACGGCGCCACCGACAGCACCGTCAACAGCGCGATCAACTGGATCGCGCGCTCGGTCACGCCGCCGTTGCCGCCGCCGAGGTTGATGCTGATGTCCTGCGCCAGCGCCGGATCGACCAGCGATGCGGCGGCGGCGAGGGTGACAGCGAATAATAAAACTCTACGCGGGTTCGGCGCCGGCCTCACGAAGGCGGCTTCGGGCGTCCGAGCAGGGACGCCATTTCGTCTTCGAGATTCTCGAAGTCGCCCTTCGGCCGGGTCGGCGGGGTGATCCCCGGCGCGGGGTCGACGGCGACGCGCGGCGCGGTTCGCGCCGGAGCCTCGGAGGCGGCGGTCGGCGGCTCGGCCGCCGGGCGGGCGTCGCCACCGCCGCCGGGCCGGCGCAACGCCGCCTCCAGCCGTTTCGCCATCTCGGCGAGATTCTGGTCGGCGGTGGCCAGATCCGGCGGCGGATTGGGCGCGGCGGGGGCGGGGGCCTCCGGCGCGCGCAGCGGCGGCGGCTTGGCGGCGATCGGGGATTCAGGGCTCCGCAGCGGCGGCCGGGGGATCACCGGCTCGTTGCGCGGCGCCCGCAGGTCGGGGCGCGGCTCCGGCCGGGCCAGCGGTTCCGACGGGATGACCGCCAGGGGGTCGTGACGGCGCTCGGGCAGCGGCGGAAGCGGCGATGGCGGCGGCGCGGCGGGGCGGCGCAACTCGTCGGCGAAAGTGGGACGGGCCGGGCGCGGCGGCTCCGGCAGCGACGGCTCGATCGGCTCCAGCCGGTCGTGGGCGGGGCCCGCGTCCTCGTCGGGGAACGGGTTGAGGCGGGCAGGGGCGTCGGCACGCGGCGCGGCCGGGTCGCGGGCCGGCACGGCCCGGACGATATTCTGCTCCACCACGATGTCGCTCGGTCCGCCGATCATCAACAGATGCTCGACATTGTCGCGCCGGACCAGCACCAGCCGCCGGCGGCCGTCGACGGCGGCGGCGTCGATCACCGCCAGCCGCGGCATCCGGCCCCGGCCCGCGCTGCCGCCGAGCCGGTTGCCGGCGAACCGGCGCACCAGCCAGGCCACGACGCCGATCAGCACCAGGACGGCCACGAACGCGAAAAAGAATGTCAGTGGTGTCTGCATTGTCGATCCATTCCCGGCGCGACCGGCGGATCCCGCCAGAATCGCCGCCTGCTTCAACTCCAGGATACAGCAAAAAGATGCGGCGAATAACCGATCGGTTGGTGCCGGCCCGCTTTCCTCTTAACCCAAGATTAACCCAACGCAACGCCGACCCAAACCGGTTTCGGCCGCGCCGGGTCCGTCGCCGGCCGGGCGGATTTTCGAAAGCCGCGCCGCCGGCGGCCGGGAAGGGCCTGATAACCCTTGATTTAAACCCGTCGGAACCGCCGCGAGCGGCGTTAACCCGTCGTTAACCATGACGCGGCAAATTCTGCCTACCCGTCTCGGCGGGGGCGCGAGGAGCCAGGGCGATGGCCATCAACGATCTTCCGATGCTGTCCGCATTGCGGGCGAGGATGCAGTGGCAGCAGCAACGCCAGCGCGTGCTGGCGGAGAACATCGCCAATTCGGACACGCCGAACTTCCGGCCGCGCGACCTGGTGGAGCCGAAATTCGACCCCGGCGGCCTGTCCGCGCCGGGCGCGCCGATGGGAACGCTGGCGATGACGCGCACCGCGGCCGGTCACATCACGGCGACCGGCTCCGCGCCGAGCTTTGCGCAGGATCGCGGCGGCGGCTACGAGACCCGGCCCGCCGGCAACGCCGTCAATCTGGAGGACGAGATGCTCAAGGTCTCGGCCAACCAGATGGACTATGCGGCGGTCAGTTCGCTCTACAGCCGCAGTCTCGGCCTGTTGAAAACCGCGATCGGCAAGCGCTGACCCTTAAGCGCACGGGGAGGGGAGCATGGCAGACGAAGGAACGGACTTCATCCGGTCGATGAGCATCGCGACCTCGGGCTTGAGGGCGCAGGCCGGGCGGATGCGGGTGATCTCGGAAAACCTCGCCAATGCCGACTCCACCGCGCAGACGCCGGGCGGCGATCCGTACCGCCGCAAGGTGCCGACGTTTTCCTCGACGCTCGACCGCTCGCTCGACGCCCGCGTGGTGTCGCTCGGCCGCGTTCGTCCTGACAATTCCGATTTCCGCGTCAAGCACGAGCCGGGCAACCCGGCGGCCGACGCCAGCGGCAACGTCAAGTACCCCAACGTCAATCCGGTCATCGAGATGACCGACATGCGCGACGCGCAGCGGTCCTACGAGGCCAATCTCAACATCATCACCGCCACGCGCCGGATGATCCAGCGCACCCTCGACATCCTCAAGGCCTGATTTCCAAGGAGCCTCGCCATGGCATCGCCGATCGCCGCCGCCAACGCCTATGCCAGCCTCGCCCGGATGATGAGCCAGGGCGGCGCCGGCGCCGCCGCCAAGACCGCCGAGACCAGCGGTCCCTCGTTCGGCGCGCTGGTGAAGGACGCCATCGGCAGCGTGATGGAGGCCGGCCGCAAGTCCGACGCCCAGACCGTGGCGATGGCCAACGGCAAGGCCAACGTCATGGACGTGGTGACGGCGGTGGCCGAAACCGACGTCGCGGTGTCAACGCTGGTGTCGGTGCGCGACCGGATGATCCAGTCCTACGAGGACATCATGCGGATGCCGATTTGATTTCCACCCTATCGTCGTTGCGAGCGCAGCGAAGCAATCCAGTCTTTCTTTTCGGCCCTGGATTGCTTCGTCGCTTCGCTCCTCGCAATGACGACCAAACAACGAACGATGCGACTTAAGGAACGCACATGACCGGAGCTGAAACCCTCGATGTCGCGCGCGACGCGATCTGGACCATCGTCATCGTCGCCTCGCCGCTGCTCCTGGTCGGCCTGCTGGTCGGCGTCGCGATCTCGCTGGTGCAGGCGCTGACCCAGATCCAGGAGCAGACGCTGGTGTTCGTGCCCAAGATCGTCGCCATGCTGGTGACGCTGGTGCTGGCGCTGCCGTTCATGGCGGACGCGCTGCACGCCGAGATGATGCGGATTTCGTCGCGAATCATCGG
>JBDHSX010000194.1:0-6205 GCA_039808365.1 Xanthobacteraceae bacterium
GGTCGGGTCCTGCGTCGGCCAGTATTCGACCTCGACGGCGTGGGTGCGCGTCAGGTCCAGCGCCTTGTGATGCGCCTGCGGCGACAGCGTGATGATGAGATCGAAATTCAATCCGTCCAGATCCTCCAGCTCCTCGAAGGTTTTGGGCTTGTGGCGCGAAATATCCTGGCCGAGTTCGGCCATCACGCTGACGGCGAACGGATCGAGCTCGCCCTTCCGCGCCCCGGCCGAGCGCACATACATCGTTTTCGGAAACATATTCCGCAACAGGCTCGCCGCCATCGGCGAGCGGACGGCGTTCATCGTGCATGCGAACAGCACGGCCTGCGGATGGCGGACGCGCGGCGGCGCCTCCATCGATTACCGCCGCCGTCGGTGGACGCGCCGCGCGCCGCGAAAAATCATTTCTCGCCCTTCCAGTGCAGCACGCAGATCAGGGTGAACAGCCGGCGGGCGGTCTCGAAATCGACCCGCACCTTGCCCGCGAGGCGCTCCATCAGCGCCCGCGAGCCTTCGTCGTGGATGCCGCGCCGCCCCATGTCGATGGCCTCGATCTTGTCCGGCGTCGCGGTGCGGATGGCATGGTAATAGCTGTCGCAGATCATGAAGTAATCCTTGACGACGCGGCGGAACGGCGTCAGCGACAGCAGATGCGCCACCACCGGGGTGCCGTCCTCGCGGCGGATGTCGAACATCAGCCGGTTGCCGGTGATGCCGAGGCGCAGCGTGAACGGGCCGTCGCCGGCGCCTTCGGGCGCGAACAGGTTCTGCTCGATCAGGTCGTAGATGGCGATGGCGCGCTCGTGCTCGATGTCCGGCCCGGACCGGCCGATCGAATCCTCGTCGAGGGTGACCGCGACGATGCGGTTGCGGGAGTCGTCCCGGGAGTCATCCTCTGAGGCTTTTTTGCTCATGGCAGGTTGAGACGCCGTCCGATCGAGCGCGAATGGGCCTCCAGCCCCTCGGCCTTGCCGAGGGTCATGGCCGCCGGCCCCAGCGCGCGCAACTGATCGGGCCCGCAACGCAGGATCGACGTTCGCTTCATGAAGTCAAGCACGCCGAGCCCGGAGGAAAACCGCGCCGAGCGCGCGGTCGGCAGCACGTGGTTGGAGCCGCCGACATAGTCGCCGATCGCCTCCGGCGTATGCGGACCGAGGAACAGCGCGCCGGCGTTGCGGATTTTTGCCGCGAGGGCGTCCGGATCGGCGGTGACGATCTCCAGATGCTCGGCGGCGATGGCGTCGGCCAGCTCGGCCGCCTCGTCCAGCGACCGCACCCGGATGATCGCGCCGAAATCATTCCACGACGCCCGCGCGATCGCCTCGCGCGGCAGCGTCGCCAATTGCGCCTCGACGGCGCGCGCGACCTCGCCGGCGAGGTTGTCGTCGTCGGTGATCAGGATCGACTGCGCGTTGGCGTCGTGCTCGGCCTGCGCCAACAGGTCGGCGGCGATCCAGTCGGCGTTGCCGGTGTGGTCGGCGATCACCAGCACCTCGGAGGGGCCGGCGATCATGTCGATGCCGACCTTGCCGAACACCAGCCGCTTGGCGGCCGCGACATAGGCGTTGCCCGGCCCGACGATCTTGGCCACCGGCGCAATGGTCGCGGTGCCGTAGGCCAGCGCCGCGATCGCCTGCGCGCCGCCGACCCGGTAGATTTCCGAGACGCCGCCGAGTTGCGCCGCCGCCAGCACCAGCGGGTTGAGCTTTCCGTCCGGCGACGGCACCACCATCACCACCCGCTCGACGCCGGCGACCCTGGCCGGCACCGCGTTCATCAGGACGGATGAGGGATAGGCGGCCGAGCCGCCGGGCACATAGAGCCCGACCGCCGCGATGGCGGTCCAGCGCGAGCCAAGCTCGACCCCGAGCGCGTCGGTGAAGCGATCGTCGGACGGGACCTGGCGGCGGTGATAGCTCTCGATGCGGTCGCGGGCGAGCTTCAGCGCATCGAGGGTCGCGGACTCGCACGCCGCCACCGCCGCCGCAATTTCGTCACCGGAAATCCGCAACTTTCCCGCCTCGATATCGAGCCGGTCGAACTTGCGCGTCGCCTCCAGCAGCGCCGCGTCGCCGCGCCGCGCCACGTCGTCGACAATGGCGCGCGTCGCCGTCTCGACATCGGCGGAGACTTCCCGCTTGCCGGCGAGGAACGCCGCGAACTGGCGGGCGAAATCGGCGTTGCGGCTATCGAGACGGATCGGCATGGCGGTTTTCCAGCATCCTCTAAAAAGGACAACCCCTGCTCAATGACGCGGCCGCAAATCGCCGTCAACCCTTTGTTTTCACGGATTAAGTCAAGACGCTCCGACGCCGTTGGCGACGAGGTCGGCGAGTTCGCATTCGAGGCATTCGACCTCAAGCCGCAACGCCGCGCCGCCCGCGAACATCAGGATCACCATGCCGCCCGGCGCATCGGTCGGATGGAATTCGATTCCGAGCAGCTCCAGCGCGGCCTGCGGCGCGTCAAGCTCGATGTTGCGCGACTGGCACGACAGCACCCGGTCGAACCGCAGCGCCGACACCAGCCGCCCCGGCGCGGCCTCGCCGGCCAGCACCCGCTCCCAATCGAGCCGACGCATGCCGACGACCAGCCGCTTGTCGTCCTGACGCCAGAGAATATCGGCCGCCGTGACGGACGCCTCCTGCACATGCGCCGACACCACCGCGAGATCGTCCCGATCGAAGGCGATGAGTTTGGTCGCCATGACGCCGTCAACCGCTGATGCGCTCGATGGTCGCGCCGCAGGCCGACAGCTTGTCTTCCAGACGCTCGAAGCCGCGATCGAGGTGATAGACGCGGTTGACCATGGTCTCGCCCTCGGCGGCGAGCCCGGCGATCACCAGCGACACCGAGGCGCGCAGGTCGGTCGCCATCACCGGCGCGCCGCGCAGCTTTTTCGCGCCTTCGACGATGGCGGTCTCGCCGTCGAGATGAATCCGCGCGCCGAACCGCGCCAGTTCCTGGACGTGCATGAAGCGGTTCTCGAAGATCGTCTCGGTGATGCGCGAATCGCCCTCGGCGCGGGTCATCAGCGCCATCAGCTGCGCTTGCAGGTCGGTCGGGAAGCCGGGAAACGGCGCGGTCGTGACGCTCACCGCCTTGAGGCCGGCGCCGTTGCGCGTGACGCGGATGCCGTCGTTGTTGACGGTGATATTGGCGCCGGCCTGCGCCAGCACGTCAAGCGCCGCCTGCAACAATTCAGGCCGCGCGCCGCTCAACTGCACGTCGCCGCCGGTCATCGCCACCGCCATCGCATAGGTGCCGGTCTCGATGCGGTCCGGCAGCACGGTATGCCGCGCGCCGGAGAGTTTGCTCACGCCCTCGATGACGATGCGCGGCGTGCCCGCGCCGGTGATGCGCGCGCCCATTTTGTTGAGGCAGTCGGCGACGTCGACGATCTCCGGCTCGCAGGCGGCGTTGGTGATAATCGTCGTGCCCTTCGCCAGCGTCGCCGCCATCAGCGCGACATGGGTGCCGCTCACCGTGACTTTCGGGAAATCGATCTCGGCGCCCGCGAGGCCGCCCGGCGCCTTGGCGATGACGTAGCCGCCGTCGATGGCGATGTCGGCGCCGAGTTTTTCCAGCGCCATGATCAGGAGATCGACCGGCCGCGTGCCGATGGCGCAGCCGCCCGGCAGCGACACCTTGGCCTCATGCATCCGCGCCAGCAGCGGCGCGATCACCCAGAACGAGGCGCGCATTTTCGACACCAGCTCGTAGGGCGCGGTGGTGTCGATGATGTTGGCCGCCGAGATATGCAGCGTCTGGCCCTGATACGCGCGATCGCCGCTGCGCTTGCCCGCCGCCATGATATCGACGCCGTGGTTGCCGAGAATGCGCTGCAACTGCGCGACGTCGGCGAGGCGCGGCACGTTGTCGAGAACGAGCGTCTGGTCGGTCAGGAGACTCGCGATCATCAACGGCAGCGCCGCGTTCTTCGCGCCTGAAATCGCAATGGTGCCGTTGAGTTGATTGCCGCCGACGATGCGAATGCGATCCATGCCCAGTCCCGTTGTCCGTCGATCAAGTGTTATAGCGTTTTCGAGCGAAGTGGATACCGGTTCGCGCCAAGAAAACGCGTCAAAATAAAAATCTGAAACCGAACGGATTCTCGATTGCAAATCCGTCTCGTCACGCTTGTCGATGAAGATGCCCCGCGCGCGACCGAGGGCCGCGACTCGCCTTTTGCACAAGCATGGTCATTTGCGGCGATTTGATGGGCCGCCTACCCATTGCGCTGACCCTCCGGCGGAGAATCGGTGGCGGCGTCCGCCGTCGCCTCGTCGCGCCCCCGCGCTTGCGCCTTGCGCCGCTTGAGGTTTTCGCGCAGCGCCAGCTTCAGCCGGGCGCGACGCTGGTCCTGGGCCCGGCTGTGGCTCTCAGGCCGAGGTTTTCCGGCGTCCGCGTGATCTGGCATGGCGTAAGGTCCGACAATGATCCGACCGGATGGGCGGCGGCGATTCGATGGCGTCGCGCTGGCTTGATCCTAGCGGCTGCGACGGCCGCCGAAAACCTGTTCGGGAGAGATCGCGATTCGGCCGCTAAGGCGTTGCGGGCGCTGGCGGAGACCATCGGGAACCGGATCGGACCGTGATGCTGGCGCTGAAAGCGGCCGCGATGGCGCGCTGACCGCAAATTTCGGGCCGTCATGCTTGCGCCTCGGTGAGGCTTGTGGCAAGGATCGGCCGCCCCGGCGCGGCTCTTGCGAGCCGGCCCTTGATGTGGCGTTTGCTGCCGTAGCTCAGTGGTAGAGCACTTCATTGGTAATGAAGAGGTCGACAGTTCAATCCTGTCTGGCAGCACCACTCATCTTATTGTTTTCGTTGATTCCGTTGGAAAAGCAGCCCTAACTGTCGGCCCTGACTGTCTCAAGGGGGCTGCCCAACGGCATGCCATCGAGAACAGGGTGATTGAAGGTCAGCGGAGCCGCGCGTGCAAGACCCGGTGCATTTCGTCCATCGCCAGATCTGGCGGGAAAACGGCGTTTCGACCGGCGAGCGGGCGGTCGCCGAGGAGACCGCCGTCGCGCTGACCTATAATGGCGGCAGCCACGCCGTGATGATGGCGACTCCGCAGAATCTGGAGGATTTCGCCATCGGCTTCAGCTTGACGGAGGGCATCGTCGCCGCGCCGTCCGAGATCGACAGCCTTGACGTGGTGCCGCAGGACGACGGCGTCGAATTGCGGATGTGGCTGCAACAGGCGCAGGCGAATCGCCTCACCGAGCGCCGTCGCCATATCGCCGGCCCCACCGGCTGCGGATTATGCGGAATCGATTCGATCGCCGAGGCGATGCGCCCCGTGGCCGTCGTCGCGCCCGGCGGCTCCTTCACCGCCGAACAGGTCATGGCGGCGATGGCGGCGCTGGCGCCGTTGCAGACCCTCAATCACGCCACGCGGGCGGTCCACGCCAGCGCGTTCTGGACACCCGCCGCCGGCATCGTCGCGCTGCGCGAGGATGTCGGACGTCATAATGCGCTCGACAAGCTCGCCGGCGCGCTGGCGCGGGACGGAGTCGACACCGCCACCGGAATGGTGCTGCTCACCAGCCGCGTTTCGGTCGAAATGGTGCAGAAGACGGCGGTGATCGGCGCGCCGATGATCGTTTCCGTCTCCGCCCCCACCGCCTTGGCGGTGCGGATGGCGGCGGCCGCCGGAATCACCCTGGTCGCCATCGCCCGCCACGACGGTTTCGAGATTTTTTGCAACGATCACCGGCTGAATTTATCCCGCCAACCCGCTTGATCGAGGCAATTGCGGCGGCCGTTTTCTCAAATCCGCCCTATCGGATCGGATTGCTGATCTGCAAAAATTGCTGCGATGCGGTGCTGTTCTACCATCCGGGGCCAAAGCGCGGCGGGATTGCGGCGAATGAGCCCTGAAATGTGGCGAGATCGGGGGCGTATTAAGGTTCCATTAGGTATGAAAAATTTGTGGTCTCTCAAAAGGTTAGGAACCCTCCGCCTGTGGCCGATCGGTAACAGCATTTTACGCAAAAGCCGTTTATGAACTCGCTGGACGGCGGCGCTTCCACCTCCGCCAGTTTGCTCTTGGAGAGAACAATGAAAAAGTTTCTGCTTGGTACCGTGGCGCTCGTCGCCCTCGGCGCGACCGCGCCCGCAATGGCCGCCGACCTGGCCGCGCGTCCCTATACGAAGGCTCCGGCTTACGTTCCGGCCCAGATCTACAACTGGACCGGCTT
>JBDHSX010000195.1:0-6177 GCA_039808365.1 Xanthobacteraceae bacterium
GCGCCCGAAAGGATTCGAACCTCTGACCCCCAGATTCGTAGTCTGGTGCTCTATCCAGCTGAGCTACGGGCGCGCAGGGTGCTGGCCGCGCGGGGAGCCCGCGAACCGGCTGCAGATGCCTTCGAGCGCCACAGGCGTCGTGAGGCGCGCCATAGCTAACGGCTTAGGGTCGGCTTGGCAAGGTCCTCGGTCCGGCAAACGGATCGTTTTGAATCCGGGCGATGGGTGAGTCGGTGATCCGTGGATCAGCATCCTCGGGGTCTCGCGCCGGGACATTGGATCGTGTCATTGTGCGCGGACGGCCGGCCGAAAACCTCGCCAAGGCGCTTGATGCGCCGCAAGCCACATCCCCACCGGGGTCCCTGCCGACCTCGGGCAGCGTGCGCGGCAATATCCAAGGCTCTGATGAACAACGATTTTCTGGTGCGGTCACCGCCGTCCGCACAACGCCCCGAACGGCCTGCCGGTCAGCGCGCCGTCGTCGCGCTCAGGCGCGGATGCGCTCGCCGCGCAGGCTCGCCAATTCCACCGGCCGGTCCGGAATGGCGATGCGGAAGGTCGCGCCGATCGTGCCCTCGACGAGATGGATGTCGCCGCCATGGGCCCGCACCAGTTCGGCGGCGATCGCCAGCCCGAGCCCGGTGCCGCCGGCGCGGTCGGAGGCCTGAAACGCCTCGAACAGATGATCGCGCGCCTTTTGCGGAAGGCCTGGCCCGGTGTCGGAGATCTCGATCACCGCCACCGTGCCTTCGCGGCGGCCGGTGATTCGGATCTGCCGGGCGGCGAGGTCGGCTTCCGGCTGGCTTTCGAGCGCCTGCTTGGCGTTGCGCACCAGATTGAGCAGCACCCGGAACAGTTGGTCGGGATCGGCGTCGATGGTCAGCCCGCGCTCGATGGCGTTGATCCAGCCGATCGACACCGGGCCCGCCGCCTGCGCCCCCAGTCCCGCCGATTCGCGGACCTCGTTGACGATCGGCTCGACCAGAACCATGCGCCGGTCGGGCGCCGCCTCCTGGGCGCGGCCATAGGACAGGGTCGACTGGCACAGCGCGATGGCGCGTTCCAGCGAGCGCACCAGTTTTGGCGCGAAGCGCTGCACCCGCGGGTCCTGCACCCCGGCCAACTGGTCGGAAATCAGCTGCGACGAGGCCAGCAGATTGCGCAGGTCGTGATTGATCTTGGACACCGCCAGGCCGAGCGCCGCCAGCCGGCTCTTTTGGTGCAGCATCGACACCAGATCGCGCTGCATGTCGGACAGTTCGCGCTCCGCGACGCCGATTTCGTCGCCGCGCCGCGACGGCAGGATGATGCGCTCCGGGCTTTCCGGGTTCTGATGAAACCGGACCATGTTGGCGGTCAGCCGGCGCATCGGCCGCACGAACAGGAAATGCAGGGCGAAATAGACCAGCGCCGCCGTAAGAACGGCGATGCCGAGCGAGAACAGCAGCAGATTGCCCGAGAACCGGTACATCGCGCGGCGCAGCGGCAGTTCGTCGATCACCACCTCGATGAATTGCGCGCCATACGGCGCCGGGCCGATGACGCGGATGGTCTCGTTGCCGCCTTCCAGCATGGTCTCGAACGCCCCGACGATGGCTTGCCATGCGGTCATTTCGCGCATGTCGACGTCGTGATCGACAGCGGGGGGCAGGTTGGCGCTGGCGAGCATCCGGCGCTGCTGGCCCATCTTGATGGCCACGGCGCGGGCGTCGATGCTGTCGAGAATTTGCCGCGCCAGCGATTCCGGCACCATGCCGCTCGGCGCGGCGTCGAGCACCAGCGCGGCGGTGTTGGCGGCGGCGATGCGGTCGTTGAGGCGGTTCACCCGGAAATTGGCGATCGCGGGCACATAGATCAGCACTTCCGCGATCATCACCAGCGGAATCGTCAGGAGCAGCAATTTTCCCGACAGGCCAAGCCGCCCGCGCGGCACCACCCGCGATGGTTCCGCGCGCAGCCGTTCGCTGGCCTGCGGCACAATATCCACCGGAGACGTCATTCGTAACAGGACCTGCCGAAACCGGAGCCGGATGTTAGAGCCGGACGCCGCGCCGGGTCAAATGACCGATCCGTCATCATCTACCAGCCGAATCTCAAGGCTTCACCAGAAATGAGACGCCATCGTCCGCCAAGGGGCCCGCGCAAAGCGCGGCCCGGTGACAGGCTCCGGCGGACGATCCAGTAATCCGGGCGGGCGCGGAAGATCATCCGACTCGTTATGGAATACTGGATCCTCCGCTTTCGCGGAGGATGACGTTTCCCGTGCGGCGGAAGATCAGGAGCCCCGGCGGCGGGCTGAAGTTCCGACCGGTTCCGGCGCCGCCCGCCCCCTCACGCCGAACATTGACGAAAACCGGCCGCTCCCGTATAAGCCGCGCCAATTGTCCGCGATGGCCCGGCTTTTCCGGGCGCGGCTCTATTTGTGGGCCGGAAGCGGCCCATATCGGGGCCTTCAATCGCGGATTTACCTCATTCCTCGGCGAATTGCCCGGTCAGCGGAGAACGGACCCGTGAAGCGGACTTATCAACCCAGCAAACTGGTGCGCAAGCGCCGTCACGGCTTTCGCGCGCGTCTGGCGACCACGGGCGGCCGCAAGGTCCTCGCCGCCCGGCGGGCTCGGGGACGGAAGCGCCTGAGCGCCTGAGCGGGCCTTCGCGAGGCCCTTGTGATGGAACGATTGAAACGGCGGGTCGACTTTCTCGCCGTTGCCGGCGGGGCGCGGATGACGAGCCCTGCCTTTATCGTGCAAAGACGCACGCGCGAAGACGGCGGGCCGGTGCGGATCGGTTTCACGGTTTCGAAAAAGGTCGGCACCGCGACGGAGCGCAACCGCGTTCGTCGCAGGCTTCGCGAATTGGTGAAGCAGGCGGGCGTTTTATCGATGCGACCGCACAGCGATTATGTGCTAGTCGGCCGGCGCGGCGCGCTGCACCGCGGCTTCGCGATCATGCTGGACGATTTGCGCCGGGCTCTCCACCGCCTCGACCGGCCAGCGCCGGAGCGTTCGTGACGTAACCATTCTCGCGCCCGACGGATGCCATCGCCCGTCACCTCGCACCCCGAATCGAATGACGAGACCCGAACGATGACCGACAATCGCAACACCATTATCGCCGTCATCCTGTCCGGACTGGTGCTGATCGGCTGGCAGTATTTCTTCAACATCCCGCAGATGGAAAAGCAGCGCGCCGCCCAGCAGGCGCAGAGCGAACTGGCGAAAGCCGGCAAGGCCGCTCCCGCCACCACCACGCCGGCCGGGTCGTCGTCCACCACCGCCGCGCCGGGCGCGACGCCGGCGACGCCGACCGCGGGTCAACCCGCGACGGCCGCGGTGGTCAGCCGCGACAGCGCCATCGCCGCCTCGCCCCGCATCAAGATCGAGACCCCGCGCCTGACCGGCAGCGTTTCTCTCAAGGGCGCGCGGATCGACGATCTCGCGCTGGTGAAGTACCGCGAGACCGTGGACCCCAAATCGCCGGCCATCGTGCTGTTCTCGCCGTCCGGCACCGCCGAGCCCTATTACGCGGAATTCGGCTGGGTCGCCGCCAGCGGCTCGAACGTCAAGATTCCCGATCAGAACACCGTCTGGAAACAGGACGGCGGCGGCGACCTGACGCCGGATCATCCGGTCACGCTGACCTGGGACAACGGCGAGGGGCTGACCTTCCGCCGCACCATCGCCGTCGACGCCGATTATCTGTTCACGCTCAAGGACGAGGTGGTCAATTCGAGCGGCGCGCCGGTGACGCTGTATCCGTTCGCGCTGGTTTCACGCCATGGCACCCCGCAGGTCGCCGGCTACTACATCCTGCATGAAGGGTTGATCGGCTATCTCGGCGAGCACGGCTTGCAGGAATACAGCTACAAGAAGATCGCCGAGGCCAAGGCGGTCGATTTCAAGGTCACCAACGGCTGGCTCGGCATCACCGACAAATACTGGGCCGCGGCGCTGTTGCCCGAAACCACGGCGACGTTGCAGGCGCGGTTCTCGTCGCAGCCGGTCGGCGCCACGCAAACCTACCAGACCGACTATCTGGAGACGCCGCGGACCATCGCGCCGGGCGCGACCGGCGTCGCCAACACGCGGCTGTTCGCCGGCGCCAAGGAAGCCCGCGTCGTCGGCCTGAATTTCCCGCTCGGCGATTTTGGCGGCTACAACAAGCAGCTCGGGCTCAATCATTTCGATCTGCTCATCGACTGGGGCTGGTTCTATTTCATCACCAAGCCGATGTTCATGATCCTCGACTTCTTCTTCCACCTGTTCGGCAATTTCGGCGTGGCGATCCTGCTGGTGACGGTGCTGGTGAAGCTGGCGTTCTTCCCGCTCGCCAACAAATCCTATGCCTCGATGGCGAAGATGAAGGCGCTGCAGCCGCAGCTCGCCGCGCTGAAGGAACGCTTCCCCGACGACAAGATGAAGCAGCAGCAGGAGATGATGGCGATCTACAAGAAGGAGAAGATCAATCCGGTCGCCGGTTGTCTTCCCGTCGCCTTGCAGATTCCGGTGTTCTTCTCGCTCTACAAGGTGCTGTTCGTCACCATCGAAATGCGTCACGCGCCGTTCTTCGGCTGGATCCACGATCTTTCGGCGCACGATCCGACCAACCTTTTCAACCTGTTCGGCCTGTTGAGCTTCGATCCGACCCAACTGCCGGTGATCGGCCATTACCTGATGCTGGGCATTTGGCCCATCATCATGGGCATCACCATGTGGTTCCAGATGAAGCTCAACCCGACGCCGCCGGACCCGACCCAGAAGATGATCTTCGACTGGATGCCGGTGATCTTCACCTTCATGCTGGCGTCGTTCCCGGCCGGCCTCGTGATCTACTGGGCCTGGAACAACCTGCTCTCGGTCTTGCAGCAGAGCTACATCATGCGGCGCAACGGCGTGAAGATCGAGCTGTTCGACAACGTCAAGGCGACGTTTGCGGGAAAGAAAGCGACATAGAATATGACCGGTCGGGATGGAACCGCTGACTGTCATCCTGAGAGCCTGACTGGAAATTCGTTGCACGGTTGGATTTGCAACACGAAAGCCGTCGTCCCCGCGCAGGCGGGGACCCATGCGCCGCAGCGGTTCGGCTCACGCACGCAAGGCGAAGGTTGTCCATGACAACCACCGCCAGGGGTAATGGGACCTCGCCTGCGCGAGGACGACACTGATGGTGGCGGCGGGAACGACATGGATGGCGACAACAACCTGATCGAAGCCGGACGAAAAGTGTTCGCCGGCGACTGGCGATTCGTCTGGGCGTCGCCCTCGATCGAATCGCTGCCGCCGATGGCGGGCGTCGAGGTTGCCTTCGCCGGGCGCTCCAACGTCGGCAAATCGAGCCTCATCAACGCGCTGACCGGCCGCAACGCCCTGGCGCGGACCTCGCACACGCCGGGCCGCACCCAGGAACTGATCTTCTTCGAGGGGCCGAAAAATTGCGGCCTGCGGCTGGTCGACATGCCGGGCTACGGTTACGCCCAGGCCTCGAAAACCAAGATCGCGTCGTGGACCACGCTGATCCATCAATTCCTGCAAGGCCGCAGCAATCTGGCGCGCATCTATGTGCTGATCGACTCGCGCCACGGCCTCAAGGATGTCGATCTCGACATTCTCAAGCTGCTCGACCGCGCCGCGGTCAGCTACCAGATCGTCCTCACCAAGGCCGACCAGATCAAGCCCGCCGAACTGGCGGCGCGGATCGAGGCGACGCTCGTGGCGCTCAAGCCCCATCCGGCGGCCTTTCCTGAAATCATCGCGACTTCATCGCGCAGCGGCATGGGCATGCCGGAGCTTCGCGCGGCGATGATGCGGCTGTTGGCGGAGCGCGGCGCATGACCCCGACCGATATCGCACGCGGCCTGATCGTCTGTGCCGGCGTCATGGGCGCGACCGGGGTGGCGCTGGCCGCCGCCGGCGCCCATCTGCCCGACGCCGGGCGGCTCACCACCGCGGCGCTGATGTTGCTGCTGCACGCCGCCGCCGTGCTCGGCGGCGCGGCGCTGGCGGCGCGCGGCGTCACCCAGCCGATGCTCGGTCTGGTCGCCACCGCCGGTTTCGTGCTCGGCGCCAGCCTGTTCGCCGGCGACCTCGCCGCGCGCTTTTTCGCCGAACGCGGCCTGTTCCCCCGCGCCGCGCCGACCGGCGGCATCCTGATGATGCTGAGCTGGCTCCTGCTCGC
>JBDHSX010000196.1:0-6150 GCA_039808365.1 Xanthobacteraceae bacterium
CTGGTGCCGCAAGAGGGATTCGAACCCCCGACCCCGTCATTACGAATGACGTGCTCTACCAGCTGAGCTATTGCGGCGAACCGTCGGCGCGGCGGCGAATGTCCATCGCGCAGGTGAACCTGATATCGGGCGGCAGGTGCCTTGGCAAGGTGCCTTGAAGGACGGCCGCGCCGGAACCTGGCAGTCGGCCATTGGCCGATTCGTTCCGATGGCCGCCGCGCTTGAAATCGCGTGCGTCCCAAGCCGTAGCGACGCCGCGAACTCGCGAATCTCCGCGCTACAAGCGGGAGAGAAAGCCGCGCCAGCCGCCGGGCTGGGAGGCGTGGGTCGGTTCGCCATATTCGTCGAGGTCGCCGTCGACGCCGGGATCGTCCGGCGCGCGGGTCAATGGAATCACCGCGGGGATGGCGGCGGCGTGGCCCTTCTCCGGAATCTGCCGGGGCCGGAACAGCGGGCCGGGCGCCACGGCGGGGCTCGGGCTCGGGTCAGGCGCCGGCGCGGCCGCCGCGGCGGGCTCGGCGGCAGGGGGCGGCGGGGCGTCGAGCGTTTTCACCGCGTCGTCGGGTTCATCGGCGTCAAGGATCGGCTCGGACGGGGACGCGGCGCTGGGCAGCGCCGCCAGCGGCATCTGCCACTGGAAGGCGTCGAGCCGTCCGGTCAGCGGCGACACCGGCCGCCAGCGGTCGGAGACGTAGCCGTCGGCGGTCCAGACCGGATCGTGCAGGGCGCGCACCGCGCGCGCGGTCCATTCCCGCGCCCGGCCGCCGTCGCCGTGTTCGGCGCGCTCGATGTCCGCCATCAGCATCGCCACCCGTTGCGTCGGCTCCGCGATGAACGGCGCCAGCGCCTCGCGCGCGCGCGAAAATTCGCTGGCGTCGATGGCGGCGCGCGCCACCGCGAGCGCGCCCTCGATGTGGCCGGGAGTCTTGGCCGCCAGCGTCTCCACCCGCGTCAGCCGGTGCCACGCCGAATCGCCGAGCTTGACGTGGGCGTAGGCGTCGGCGAGGTCGGGATGCGGCTGCGCCGTCCATGCCGTCTCGATGATCCGCATGGCCTTGCGGATTTGCTGCGATTCGCTGAGGAACTTGGCGGCGAGCACCGCCGCCGGCGTCAGCGTCGGCGCCAGCCGGACCGCTTCCATCACGCTGTCGCGGGCGTGGTCGCGGTCGCTGCTTTCCAGTTCGAGCGCGCGCGCGGTCAGGAGCACCGCGCGCTGGCGCTGATAGAGTGTCTTGTCCAGAAGCCCCGCCGCGAGATTGTTGTCGAGAATGGTCAGCGCGCCGCTCCAGTCGCTTTGCGCGCAATGGAAGCCGAGCACGGCCTGCGACGCCCACGGCGCGGCGGGCGCGAGTTTCAGCGCCTCCTGCGCGATGGCGACGGCGGCGCGCGGGTCGTCGGCGCGTTGCGCCTCGATGAACAGGCCGCGCAGGCCGAGCAGCCTGGTATCCTTGCGCTCGGTCATGGCGCGGAAGGCGCGTTGCGCGCCGTCGCGGTCGCCGTCCATCTGCGCCGCCTGCGCGTGCAAGAGCAGTGTCAGCGGATCCTGCGGGGCCAGCCGCTTGGCGGCGGCCGCATGCTTGCGCGCGCCGGCGTGATCGCCCTGGCCGATCGCCAGCAGGCCGCTGGTCACCGCCTTGCGGCCGCGCGCGAGGCGCTGCTCGCGCGTGCGCCGTTGCAACCGTCGCGGCGCCCGCCACAGGTTGAACAGCACCGACCACGTCGCGACTGCGGCCAGCGCCAGCAGCGTCAGTCCGAGCACGAACACCGGCAGCGAGGTCTCGGCGCGCCAGCCGTCCCAGGTGAGGCCGACCTCGCCGCGCTGGTCGCCGATCCAGTTGGCGGCAAAGGCCGCGATGGCGATGACGATCAGGAAAATGATGATGCGGATCATCGGGGGCCTATGGCGTGGGTTTGCCAAGCGCCGCGACGGCGTCGGCGGCCAGTTGATGGGAAGCGGCCAGCGCGGCGTCGCGGGCGTCGACCAGCGCGATCCACGACTGGAACGGCGCGCGGTCGGCGTCGCCGAGCGTCATCAGTTCGCGGCGGGCGGTGGCGATATCGTCGCGCCTCGCGGCGGCGGCGGCGCGGTCGATGATCTCGCCGTGGCCCTCGCCGACCGATCTGCCGGCGCGGCGGATCCGCACCAGCCGTTCGGCGTGCGCCAGCAGGCGGTCGATGACGCCCGTGCTTTCAACGGGTTTGGGCGCGGCTGCGGGGGGCGCGAGCGCCGCGATCCGCGTCAGCAGATCCTTGCTCAGCGTGTTGGCGCTCGGCACGCCGGAGGCGGCGAACGGCTCCAGCGGCTTGAAAGCGTCCGGCTGCGGCGCCAGCGGCTTGGCCGCCGCCAGCGCGGCGGCATAGGAATCGCCCTGCCGCACCAGCCGGTCGAGCACGGTGACGGCGAGGATGCGGCGCAGCGGCTTGTCGTCGGCGGGAACCGCGCGTTGTTTCGCGGCCTCGGCGGACAGCGCGCGGGTGGCGGTTTCAAGCTGGCCGAGGCGGGCGGTGATCGGGGAGAGGTCGGGCGGGGCCGCCGCCGGGGCTGGCGCGGCCTTGATGTCGTCGACGGCGGTCGCGGTCTGTTGCTCCTGCGCGCGCAGGGCTTCGAGATCGGCGCGCAGCGTGCTCGCGGCTTTTTCCAGTGCGTCGAGCCGGGCCACGAGTTCGGGGGTCGGCGAGGTAGAATCCGGCGCGGTGACCGGCGACGGCGCAGGCCGGGCCTCAAGTGCGGCCAGCCGCTTGGTCAGGGCGTCGATCCGCGAGGTGTCGGGCGCGGGGGCGACGACCGTCGGCGGCGGCGCTGGCCAGCCCGCCCAGACGGCCGCGCCGATCACGCCGCAGGCGGCGAGCGCGCCGGTCAGGGCCGCGACCACCGCCGTCCCGGTCTTCCGTGGGCTGGCGGCGGGCGGGGGCGTCGGGGTTTCGCGCGCGTTTGTGTCTGCATTCGTGCTCGCGTCGGCGTGCTCGGCGTCGGCGGGGCTTTCGGCGGCGGCCGGATCGGCGGCGCCCTCGCGGGCGATTTCGGTGGCTTCGAGATCGATGGTCGGCGGCGGCCGCCGGGACCGGCCGGACTCCGGAGCGGCGGGCGGGGCTTCGGTCGGGTCATCGGCCATCTTGGCGGTTCCTCAACTCCGGATGATGCGTCGGGAGGATCGCGACCTCCCCGGCCCGATTCGGCGTTACCCCTGCTTAGAGCATGATCCCGAAAAGTGGAAACCGGTTTTCGGAAAAGATCATGCTCAAACAAAAAGATACTAGCGCGATTGCGACTGCTGCGCACGCGCCAGCGCCGCAAACAGCGCATCTTCGTCCGGCGCGGCGGCAACCGCAACCCGCGAGGCGCCGACGTCCCGGAGCACGGCGGCGACATTGGCCGACAGGCAATATTGGGGCACCGCGAGCGCGGAAATTTCCAGCCCGGCCGCGCGCGCCGCCGCGACGAAGTTTTGGGCGCTGCGAGCCGAATAGTGCAGCACCGCCTTGATGCGACCCGCGGCGAAGGCGTCGCGCGCCTCCGCCGGCAGATCGGGCGTGGCGATCATGCGATAGGCCGTGACGGTGACGACATCGAAGCCGAAAGGGCTCAACGCTTCGGCGAGATCGACCGCGCGGTCGGCGGCGGCGAGGTAAAGCAGCCGCGCGGCTTTTTTCAACGTCCCGGCGCGGGCCTGCGCCACCACCAGGTCGCGCAGCGACGCGCCGTCGCCCGCTGCCGCCGTCACCCGGTCGAAGCCGAGATCGCGCGCGGCTTGCGCGGTGCGGCCGCCGACCGCGTAGAGCGGCGTCGTCAGAAAGCGTGTCCGCGCGCTTGTCTCGGCCAGCGCGCGCAGCGCGTTGGCGCTGGTCGCCAGCACCGCGTCGAAGCGGGCGTCGGCATCCAGTTCGAACGCGACTGGCTCGAAGCGCAGCATCGGCGCCAGCAGCACGTCAAAACCCTTGTCGCGCAAGGCTCTAGCGGTCGCGGCGTGATCGGGCGCGGGGCGGGTGACGAGGACGCTCAACTTCCCGCACCGGAGAACAGCGTGAAGAATTTCTCGCCGGCGCGGGCGCGCAACTCGCGCGCGGCATCGACGCCAAGCGCCGCGGCGTCGGTCCGCGCGCCCTCGCGGGAGGTCTCGTGGGATTCGCGGCCGTCCGGCGAGATGATCAGGCCGCGAAAATGGATGCGCTCGCCGTTGACGCGGCAGTGGCCGCCGATCGGGGTGCGGCAGGAGCCGTCAAGCAGCGCGAGAAACGCGCGCTCGGCGGCGAGCGCGACATCGGTGTCGGGATCGGCGATCGCCTTGACCAGCGCGTTGGTGCGGTCGTCGTCGCGGCGCGATTCGATGGCGATGGCGCCCTGACCGACCGCGGGCAAAAATTCGTTGATGTCGAAAATACAAGTGGCCTTGTCTTCGAGGCCGAGCCGCTTGAGGCCGGCGAGCGCCAGCAGCGTGGCGTCGGCCTCGCCCTCGGCCAGCTTGCGCAGCCGCGTCTCGACATTGCCGCGCATCACCTCGACCTTGAGATCGGGCCGCAGCCGCAACACCATGGCCTGACGGCGCAGCGAGGCGGTGCCGACCACGGCGCCCGCCGGCAGTTCGGCGAGCGAGGCCGCCTTGTGGCTGATGAAGGCGTCGCGCGGGTCCTCGCGCGGCAGGAACGCCGACAGCCAGGTGGCGTCGGGCAGGAAGGTCGGCACGTCCTTGGACGAATGCACCGCGAGATCGATGCTGCCGGCGAGCAGGGCCTCCTCGATCTCCTTGGTGAACAAACCCTTGCCGCCGGCCTCCGCCAGCGCGCGGTCCTGAATCGCGTCGCCCGAGGTGCGGATGACGCGGAGAGCGATCCGCGCGGCGTCGACGCCATGGGCGCGCGCCAACCGGGCGCGGACGGTATTCGCCTGCGCCAGCGCCAGCGGGCTGCCACGGGTGCCGATGGTCACCAGCACGTCAGCGGGCCGGGGAGATTGTCCGTCGGAAGATTGCACTTAACAGCCTCGCGATGCTACGCAATTGAAGAACGGCAAGACAAACGCCGGTTTGACCGCGAACGCAAGGGCTTGCATTGGCCGCCGACACCCCGACGCTGGTTCTGGGCATTGAAACCACCTGCGACGAAACCGCCGCCGCGGTGGTCGAGCGCGGCGGCGACGGCTCCGGCCGCATCCTGTCCAATATCGTGCGCTCGCAGATCGCCGAACACGCGCCGTTCGGCGGCGTGGTTCCCGAGATCGCCGCCCGCGCCCATGTCGATCTGCTCGACGGCATCATCGCCACCGCCATGAAGGAGGCCGGCATCGGCTTCGACCGCCTCGACGGCGTCGCCGCCGCCGCCGGGCCGGGGCTGATCGGCGGCGTCATCGTCGGGCTGACCACCGCCAAGGCGATCGCGCTGGTCGCGGAGCGGCCGCTGATCGCGGTCAATCATCTGGAGGCGCACGCGCTGACGCCGCGCCTGACCGACGCGCTGGCGTTTCCCTATTGCCTGTTTCTCGCCTCCGGCGGTCACACCCAGATCGTCGCCGTGCTCGGCGTCGGCGATTACGTCCGGCTCGGCACCACGGTGGACGACGCCATCGGCGAGGCCTTCGACAAGGTCGCCAAGATGCTGGGGCTGCCCTATCCCGGCGGCCCGCAGGTGGAGGGCGCGGCGCGCCGGGGCGAGGCGACGCGGTTCCAGTTCCCGCGCCCGATGCTGGGCCGCCCCGACGCCAATTTCTCGCTCTCCGGCCTGAAGACGGCGGTGCGCAACGAGGCGAGCCGGATGACGCCGCTGCAACCGCAGGACATCGACGATCTCTGCGCGTCGTTTCAGGCCGCGGTGCTGGAATCGATGGCGGACCGGCTGCGCGTCGGGTTGCGGCTGTTCGCGGAGCGGTTCGGCGCGCCCACCGCGCTGGTCGCCGCCGGCGGCGTCGCCGCCAATCAGGCGTTGCGCGCGACGCTGGAGGACGTTGCCGCCGAGGCCGGGACCCCTCTGGTGATGCCGCCGCCGGCGCTGTGCACCGACAACGGCGCGATGATCGCCTGGGCCGGCGCGGAGCGGCTGGCGTTGGGGCTGACCGATGCGCTCGCCGCTCCGCCGCGCGCGCGCTGGCGGCTCGACGACAACGCGGTGACGCCGCCGCAATTCGCCAACACCCGCGCCAGCAGCTGACGCATGGCCGCC
>JBDHSX010000197.1:0-6138 GCA_039808365.1 Xanthobacteraceae bacterium
CGTCATTGCGAGCGAAGCGAAGCAATCCAGAAGGCCACACGAAAGAATTGGATAGCGTCGTCGCTCACGCTCCTCGCGATGACGAACGAGAACGAGGAAGGACAGAGCCATGAACTTCGATGACACTCCGCAAGAGGCCGCGTTTCGCGCCAAGGCGCGGGAATGGATCGCCGTCAACGCGCCAAAGGCGTTCGAGGCCGAGTTGTCGCAGGCCCCGCTCGGTCGCATCGCGCTGAAGGCGGCGAATATCGTCGAGGTCGGCCGGGCGTGGCAGAAGAAGAAGTTCGATGCCGGCTGGAGCTGCCTGCACTGGCCGAAGGAATATGGCGGGCACGGCGCTTCCCCGATCCTGCGGGTGATCTGGCAGCAGGAGGAAGGCGTCTATGGCAAGCTGACCCACGCGTTCCAGATCGGCGAGGGCATGTGCGGCCCGACCATGATGGCCTATGGCAGCGAGGCCGACAAGCAACGCTATCTGCCGAAGATCGCCTCCGGCGAGGAAATCTGGTGCCAGTTGTTTTCCGAGCCGTCGGCCGGCTCCGACGTCGCCGGCCTGCGCACCCGCGCCGAGCGCGACGGCGACGGCTGGATCGTCAACGGCCAGAAGATCTGGACCTCCGGCGCGCATTATTCCGACTATGGCCTGTTGTTCACGCGCACCGACCCCGACGCGCCGAAGCACAAGGGGCTGACCATGTTCTTCCTCGACATGAAAAGCCCCGGCGTCGAGGTGCGGCCGATCAAGCAGGCCAACGGCATGCAGGAATTCAACGAGGTCTATTTCACCGACGTGCGGATTCCCGACAGCCAGCGGCTCGGCGCGGTCGGCGACGGCTGGAACGTGTCGCTGACCACCCTGATGAACGAGCGCATGTCGATCGGCGCGCGGCTCGCCACCGGCTTTCCGGAGATCTTCGCGTTCTGCAGCGACTTCGTCACCGAGCACGGCCCGGCGATCGAGGACCGCGCCGTGCGCGCCAGGCTCGCCGACTGGGCGGTGAAATCGAGCGGGCTGAAATACACCGCCTATCGTTCGCTGTCGGCGCTGTCGCGCGGCGAGCGGCCGGGGCCGGAGAATTCCATCGGCAAGCTGGTGGCGGGGACGATGGTGCAGGATATCGGCGCTTTCGCGATGGACCTGCAGGGCGCCGCCGGCGTATTGGCGGGCGCCGACGCCGAAGCGGGCGGGCGCTTGCAGGCGATAGAGCTTGGCGCGCCCGGCATGCGCATCGCCGGCGGCACCGACGAGATCCTGCGCAACATCATCGCCGAGCGCGTGCTGGGCTTGCCGGGCGACATCCGGGTCGACAAGAATGTGCCGTTCAACAAGATTCCGACCAAGGGGCGCTAGGTCGGAGAATTTCTGTTGGTCGTCCCCGCGAAGGCGGGGATCCATACGCCGCAGAGTCTCGATCGGGCGATGCCACTGAAGGTCGTCATAACAACATAAACTGATGGTCATGGGTCCCTGCCTGCGCAGGGACGACTGAAACAAGGTGCGAATAATGCCGGATGCCGCAATACCCAAGCCCGCGAAATACACCACCGAGCAACGCATCGGCGTGCTGGAGGAACTGCTGCACGAGCGCTTCTCCTGCCGCGCCTTCCTGCCGCGGCCGGTCGACCGCGCCATCATCGAGCGCGTCCTCAACGCCGCGCAACGCACCGCTTCGTGGTGCAACAGCCAGCCATGGCAGGTGGTGATCGCGAGCGGGGAGGAGAAGGAAAAATTCCGCAAGCTGATGCTCGACGCCGCCGTTCAGGCCGGCGCCGAGCATCACGGCGACTTCCCGTTCCCGCGCGAATATCGCGGCGTCTATCTGGAGCGGCGGCGCGAGAGCGGCTTCCAGCTCTATAACACGCTCGGCATCGCGCGCGGCGACAAGGCCGCCTATGCGCGGCAGGCGTTGCAGAATTTCAACTTCTTCGGCGCGCCGCATGTCGCGATCATCCATACCGACGAGGCGCTCGGCGTCTATGGCGCGATCGATTGCGGCGGCTATGTCAGCAACTTCATGCTGGCGGCGCAGGCGCTCGGCCTCGCCACCGTTCCGCAGGCGGCGCTGGCGTTCCATTCCGACGTGGTGCGCAAGCATTTCGGGATCAGCGACGACCGCCGCGTGGTGTGCGGCATTTCGTTCGGCTATGGCGACATGGCCGACAAGGTCAACAGCTACCGCACCTCGCGCGCGAGCATTCCGGAGGCGGTGACGTTCGTGGGGGAGTGAAAACGTCTCCTCACCGTCATTGCGAGCGAAGCGAAGCAATCCAGCCCCTACGACTTCGCGGCCTCTGGATTGCTTCGGAGCTCACGCTCCTCGCAATGACGGTCTCTAAACCCATACTTAAAACCGCGGCATCCGCTTCTCCTTGTAGGCCGCGACGCCTTCCCGGATCTCGTCGCCGCGCATGCTGGCGCGCTGGCGCTGGTCGGCGGCGGCCTCGTCGAGCTTGCCGCGGGCGATCTCGTTGATGGTGCGCTTCATCCCGCGCATCGCCACCGGCGCGTTGCCGGCGAGCGTCGTGGCCAGCGCGTCGACCTCGCGGTCGAGTTCGGCGACGCTCGTCATCGCCGTGAGGTAGCCGATCCGCAGCATCTCGGCGGCGTCGATCTTTTGCGCGGTCAGAAACAGCTTCTTGGCGGCGTTGACGCCGAGGCGCGAGACGTAGCGCGACACCCCGCTCTTGTAATAATGCAGCCCGAGCCGCGCCGCCGGCATGAACATCTCGCAGGTGTCGACGCCGATGCGGAAATCGCAGGCCAGCGCCAGGTCGGTCGCGCCGCCATAGACGCCGCCGTTGAGCCGGCAGATGGTCGGGACCGCGAGGTCTTCGAGGCGATCGGCGACCGTCTCGAAACCCGAAGCGGCGCTCTGCTCGTCGGGTGCGCCGTCCACCCGCGCCGCGACGGTGCCGAGATCGAAGCCGGCGCAGAAGGCGCGGCCGGTTCCGGTCAACACCAAGACGCGGATGCCGGGGTCGGCCTCGACACGGTCGAACAGCGCCATCAGCGCCGCCAGGTCGGAGGGTTGCAGGCGGTTGAGGAGCCGCGGCCGGTTGAGGCGGATGGTGGCGCGTGCGCCGTCCCGGTCGAGGATCGGCTCGCTGGCGGTGTCGTCGGTCGCGTCCCTCATCGTCGTCTTTCCATGATTGTCCCGGATCGGGAATGACCCCATCCATCACGACCGCCCCGGCTTTGGCAACGGGTTCGTTTCCTCGATCGCGATGATGATTCGCGTTAAAGGCGCGACAACAGCGCGCCGCCGCCGCCGCGCGTGGTTAACCTGTCGTTAGGAATTTGCGGCGCATTTTCATGGTTGGGGGATGTCTCCGACCAGGAATATGCCATGTGGTCCAGCCGCGAAGCATTCGAGAACGATTTTTGCCCGGTGCAGGACGATCTGCTGGGACAGATGTATCGCGCCAACCCGAACGGTCTGTCGCTTCTGGTGGAAAGCGTGTCGCCCGACGTGCGGGCGATGCTGGCGTTGTTCTGCTATCGGCGCAGCCATCTGCATGCGCTGGCGATCGCCATCGCGTCGAGTTGCACCGAACGGGATCTGATCCAGTTCGGCGGCCGGCCCGGCGCCGCGCTGTACGACCTCTCGCGGGCCGCGCCGCCCGCACGCGCCGCGCAGGCCTCCGGCGGCAGCCGCAAGCCGGTGACGCTGTCGACCGCGCCGCTGACCACGCTGGCGCCGCTCGAAGACATCGAGGACGACGAGCCGCTGCCGCAGCACGCGGCGATGGCCTGATCGGCGTGACGCGCCTCCTTATGGGGCGAGAAGAGGCGTGCCCCTGAGCGCCGCCACTTCGGCCTCAAGCTCCGCGATCCGTGTTTCGCGCAATTCCAGCGCGGCCTTGACGTCGGCGGCGTCGAACTTCTGCGGGATGTGCTGGCGGCAGTTGGTGTTCCACGCCGTCACCTTGAACAGGATCACCTGCTCGGGCCGGGCGCGGTAGCCGCGCGGCATCACGGCCTTCAGCAGCGCCGGATCGTCCTCGATGGCGCGTGCCTCGCCCCAGATCTTGACGCGCTGGCGATGCACGTAGTCGAGCACGAAGATGTGCGCCTTCGAATTCTCCGACAGGTTTCCCAAGGTGATGAACTGCCGGTTGCCGGCGAAGTTGGCGAAGCCGATCGTCGTCTTGTCGAGCACGTGAAGGAAGCCGGGCGGCCCGCCGCGATGCTGGATCGTCGGCTGTCCGTCGGCGCTGGCGGTGGCGAGGAAGATGCTGGTCTGCGCCGCCAGGAAGGCCGCGAGGTTGTCATCGATCTCGGTGCGCCATGCGGCATCCGCCTCGGGGCCGGCATAGGCGTCGCGCGATCCCCTGAGGGTCTGGATCGCCTTGACGGCCGGGGTGAAAGCGACGTCGCTGGGAGAGGTGAGCGGCATGGGCATCGTCGTCTCCGGGTCAGCGTCCGGCGTGGTTGACAGGGCGAATGTGGTTCGTGACCCGGCTTTGTGCAATTCGCGTCGCCGCTAATTCTCCGGCAGCGCCGGCAGGCCGTGGCGCCGCCGCGCCATGGCGCATTCCGCATCGCCCGGCATGCAGACGCGGCACACCTCCGGGCGCACCGCATAGACCGCGCATGACGTCGCCTCGCCGACGCGGCCGACCAGCGCCGCGCAGCGCTCGCCCTCGCAGCGCATCCCCGACAGCCGCGCATTGACGAACCGCGCCGGAATGAGATCGAGCGCGGCGTCGTCCTCGATGGTGAAGCGCGGCCAGTCGCGCGAATAGGCGCAGCACGCGCCGCAATTCTGGCAGGGGCTCACACCGTCCTCGGTCTTTCTGCTTGCGACGGACAAATCGCCGTCAGGCGCGGAGGCGATCCGCGTGGCCGCCTTTAGATAAGGGATGGCGCGCCGGGTCAACAGGCGGGCGAGGCGACGCCTCGTCGTTGGCATGTCCATGGGAGCCGCCGGGGCCCAATCTTTCACGGCAGATGATTATAGAATATAATCAATGCGCCGGCGATGGCCGTTGCGGCGCGGGCGTGGACAGGACACACTCCGCTTGCATCGCGGGCGATGTTGGATAACGTGTTAAATAAATCCGGCGGCCGGAAAACCGGTCCCCACAAGAGCGACGAGAGGGAGAGACGACCATGAGGAAAGCACTTCTGGCGCTGGCGATGGCCGGCTGCGCGACCGCCGCGATGACCCCGGCCACCACGCCGGCGATGGCGCAGGACAAGACCGTCAACCTGAAAGTCTCGCTGTGGGTGCCTCCCGCCCATCCGCTGGTGCCGGCGACCATCGCCTGGGCCAAGGACATCGAGCAGGCGTCGGGCGGCTCGATCAAGCTGACGGTGTTCCCCTCGCAGCAGCTCGGCAAGGCGTTCGACCATTACGACATGGCGCGCGACGGCATCGCCGACATCACCTACGTCAATCCGGGCTACCAGCCGGGGCGCTTCCCGATCGCGGCGGCGGGGCAGCTTCCCTTCGTGTTCGGCGACGGCAAGAAGGGCACCCTGGCGCTGAACGAATGGTATCACAAATACGCGCCGACCGAGATGAAGGACACCAAGCTGTGCTTCGCCTTCATTCACGATCCCGGCGCGCTGTTCGGCAAGAAGAAGGTGGTGGTGCCGGAGGACCTCAAGGGGATGAAGGTGCGCCCGGCGCAATCGACCATCGGCGAACTGGTCAAGATGTTCGGCGGCACCAACGTCCAGGCGTCGGCCCCCGAGGCGCGCGACGCCATCGAGCGCGGCGTCGCCGACGCCATCACCTTCCCGTGGGGCTCGATGTTCCTGTTCGGCATCGAGAAGGCGGTCAAATACGCGATGGACGCGCCGCTCTACACCACGGTGTTCACCTACAACATGAATCTCAAGAGCTACAACGCGATGTCGCCGGCGCAGAAGAAGATCATCGACGATCACTGCACGCCGGAATGGGCCTCCAAGGTCACCGATCCGTGGAGCGAGTTCGAGTTCAACGGCCGCGCCCGGATGAAGGCGCTGGCCGACCACGAGGTCTATGCGCTGACCCCGGACCAGCTCGCGAAATGGAAGGCGGCCGTGAAGCCGCTGCATGACAGTTGGGCGGCCGACGTCAAGAAGGCCGGCGGCGATCCGGCCGCGATCGACGCCGATCTCCAGGCCGCGATCAAGAAATTCAACGC
>JBDHSX010000198.1:0-6131 GCA_039808365.1 Xanthobacteraceae bacterium
CCGCGCTCGCGCTCCTTCACCACGCTGTGGCTGATGGAGGAAACCGGGCAGCCCTACGAACGCGTGCTGACCGACATTGCCGCCGGCGCGCAGAAGACGCCCGAGTTTCTCGCCATCAACCCGATGGGCAAGGTGCCGGCCCTGCGGGACGGCGATGTCACCGTCACTGAGGCCGCCGCGATCTGCGCCTATGTCGCCGAGCGCGTCCCGGAGGCGAAGCTGGCGCCGCCGCTCGGCGACCCGAGGCGCGGCAAATATCTGCAATGGCTGTTCTTCGCGCCGAGCTGCATCGAGCCGGCGATCCTGCAAGCCTACACCAAGCTTGAAATTCCTTCGAGCAGCGCCGCCTGGGGCTCGACCGCGCAAGTGTTCGACGTGCTTGAGCAGGCGCTGGACAAGGGGCCGTGGCTGCTTGGCGACACATTTTCAGCCGCCGACATCGCGATCGGTTCAGGCATGAACTTCGCCATCCGTCTTTTCAAGATGGTGCCGCCGCGCCCGACCTTCGACCGTTACCTCGACGCTTGCGCCGCGCGCCCGGCCTTCCAGCGCGCCGAGAAAATCGCGGCGGGATAGCAAGCGGTGGCGGTCTACTCGCCCTTCAACTCATCGGGATGCGGCATTGAAATGACATTGTAGCCGGAATCGACGAAGTGGATTTCGCCGGTGACGCCGCCGGACAGGTCGGAGAGGAAATACAGCGCGGTGCCGCCGAGTTCGTCGAGCGTGACGCCGCGGCCGAGCGGCGAGTGTTTCTGCTGAAACGCGAACATCGCGCGCGCGTCGCCGATGCCGGACCCCGCCAGCGTGCGGACCGGCCCCGCCGAGATCGCGTTGACGCGGATGCCGGCGCGGCCGAAATCGCTGGCGAGATAGCGCACCGAGGCTTCCAGCGCCGCCTTGGCCACGCCCATGACATTGTAGTTCGGCATCACGCGGGTTGAGCCGCCGAAGGTCAGCGTGATGATCGAACCGCCGTCCGGCATCATGTCGGCGGCGCGCTTGGCGACCTCGGTGAAGGAAAAGCACGAGATCACCATGGTGCGCGAGAAGTTGGCGCGAGTGGTGTCAGCGTAGCGGCCCTTCAATTCGTTCTTGTCGGAGAAGCCGATGGCGTGGACGAGAAAATCCAGCTTGCCCCACTTCGCCTTCAGCGCATCGAACACCGCGTCGACGCTGGCGATGTCCTCCACGTCGCACGGCAGGATCAGATCGGCGCCGAGCGACTGCGCCAGCGGCGTCACCCGCTTGCCGAGCGCCTCGCCCTGATAGGTGAAGGCAAGCTCAGCGCCGTGGGCGTGCAGCGTTTTGGCGATGCCCCACGCGATCGAGTGATCGTTGGCGACGCCCATGATGAGACCGCGCTTGCCTTGCATCAGTTGTGTCATGGATAGCTCCGTTGTCATCAGGATCGTCATCACTCGCGCAGGCGCGTGATCCAGTATTCAAGAGCGTTGCGGTCAAGAACGTCGCGAAATACTGGATGCCCCGCCTTCGCGGGGCATGACGGCAAGGGCCGTTCGGATCGGAAGTCTCACGCATCCAGCCGCTTGAACACCAGCGTCGCGTTGGTGCCGCCGAAGCCGAACGAATTGGAGAGCACAGTGCCGACCTGGGCGTTGTCGATGCGCTTGCGCACGATCGGCATGTCGGCGAACACCGGATCGAGCTCCTGGATGTTGGCGCTCTCGCAGATAAAGCCGTTGTTCATCATCAAGAGCGAATAGATCGCCTCCTGCACGCCGGTCGCGCCCAGCGAATGGCCGGTCAGCGACTTGGTGGCGGAGATCGGCGGGCAGTTGTCCTCGTTGCCGAACACTTTGCGGATCGCCTCGATTTCCGGCGGGTCGCCGGCCGGCGTCGAGGTGGCGTGCGGGTTGATGTAATCCACCGGCCCCTTCACCGTCGCCATCGCCATCCGCATGCAGCGCTCGGCGCCTTCGCCCGACGGCGCCACCATGTCGTAGCCGTCCGAGGTCGCGCCGTAGCCGACGATCTCGCCGTAGATGCGCGCGCCGCGCGCTTTCGCGTGTTCGAGTTCTTCCAGCACCAGCACGCCCGCGCCGCCGGCGATGACGAAGCCGTCGCGATTGAGATCATAGGCGCGCGAGGCGACCGATGGCGTGTCGTTGTATTTCGAGGACATCGCGCCCATGGCGTCGAAGAACACCGACAATGTCCAGTCCAGTTCCTCGGAGCCGCCGGCGAAGACGATGTCCTGCTTGCCCCATTGAATGGTCTCGTAGGCGTTGCCGATGCAATGGTTCGAGGTCGCGCAGGCCGACGAGATCGAATAGTTGACGCCCTTGATCTTGAACCAGGTGGCGAGCGTCGCCGAAGCCGTCGACGACATCGCCTTCGGCACCGCGAACGGACCGACGCGCTTCGGGCCCTTGCTGCGGGCGATGTCCGCGCCCTCGACGATGGTGCGGGTCGAGGGGCCGCCGGAACCCATGATGATGCCGGTGCGGATGTTGGAGACGTCGGACGGCTCCAGCCCGGAATCGCGGATCGCCTGCTCCATCGCGATGTGATTCCAGACGCCGCCCTGCGCCAGGAACCGCAGGGCGCGGCGGTCGATCATGCCTTCCGGATCAAGCGTCGGCGCGCCCTGCACCTGCGAGCGAAAACCGAGCTCGGCATACTTCTCGGCGCGCGTGATGCCGGGCTTCGCCTCGAACAGGCTCGCCAGCACTTCCTGAGTGTTGTTTCCGATCGATGAGACAATCCCCATCCCGGTGACGACAACTCGTCTCATATCCGCCTCGCCTGTCCCTGCGTTGATCCCCGAAGTCCGCCACAGCAACATAACGTCGCGATGGCGGGCTGAAAATTGTGATTTACGTCACGCCGACGGTTGATCGGACGCGCGCGGCCTTGGCCGCGATCCCGTGCGGAGCCGGCGCGACTCAGTCCGCCGCCGCCTGCTTGAACAGTCCGACCCGTAAATCCTTGGCGCGATAGATAGTCTCGCCGTCGGCGGAAAGCGAGCCGTCGGCGATGCCGAGCCACAATTTCGAGCGCATGACCCGCTTGATATCGACGGTGTAGACCACCTTGCTGATGTTCGGCAGGACCTGGCCGGAGAACTTCAATTCGCCGAGGCCAAGCGCGCGGCCGGGACCGGGACCGCCGGACCAGCCGAGGAAAAACCCGACCATCTGCCACATCGCGTCCAGGCCGAGGCATCCGGGCATCACCGGGTCGCCCTTGAAATGGCAGCCGAAGAACCAGAGATCGGGCTTCACATCGAGTTCGGCGCGAACCAGACCCTTGCCGTATTCGCCGCCGGTTTCGGAGATTTCGGTGATGCGATCGAACATCAGCATCGGCGGCAGCGGCAATTGGGCGTTTCCCGGCCCGAACAGTTCCCCGCGGCCGCAGGCCAGCAGGTCCTCGTAGTCATAACTGCCGCGTTTGTCCTGCATATCGCCGCCGCCCCCATGATCGATCGTCCCGCGCCAACCCGGTTGGCAGGCCGAGTCGCTCTCTAACACGGGCTTTCAGGCCGGCAAAGCGGCTCGCGGCATCACGGAGCCTTGTCGGACCTCATATCGGACCTTGGCGCTAGTTGCGAAAAACTTGCATCTAACGACCGGACTCCCTATAATCGCGGCCAAGAGTTTTTGCGTTGGATGTCGGATCGGGTGCCGAAAGTGAATTTATACAATAAATCAGAGGCGTTTGCTGACGTTGACACGGTTGCGGCCGACACGGCCGAGCCGGCGCTCGCTGCTGGCCGTCATCCGACGCTGACCGGGTGCCCCTGGCACGACGTCAACGAAATGCTGCAATCGGTCGGCCTGCGTCCGACCCGGCAGCGCATGGCGCTCGGCTGGCTGTTGTTCGGCAAGGGCGACCGCCACCTCACCGCGGAAATGCTGTACGAGGAAGCCACCCACGCCAAGGTGCCGGTGTCGCTGGCGACCGTTTACAACACCCTCAACCAGTTGACCGATGCCGGCCTGCTGCGCCAGGTCAGCGTCGACGGCACCAAGACCTATTTCGACACCAACGTCTCGGCGCATCATCACTTCTATCTTGAGAACAGCCACGAGCTGGTGGACATCCACAATTCGAGCCTGATGCTGCAAAAGATGCCCGAGGTGCCCGAGGGCTACGAGATCAGCCGCGTCGACATGGTGGTGCGGCTGCGCAAGAAGCGCTGAGCGCCGATCATCCCGCCCATTGAGCGCCATGCCCGGACTTGATCCGGGCATCCATCATTCAGCCAATCGTTCGTCGTTGCGAGGAGCGTGAGCTCCGAAGCAATCTAGTCCTTGCTAATGTGGCCCCTGGATTGCTTCGCGGAGCCTGTGCTCGGACGGCGTGAACGCCGATCCGAGTGCTCGCAATGGCGCCGCTGCCTGATCTTCGCGCCCCGCTCAGTTCACCTTCTCGTCGGCGTAGACGCCCCATAGCCGCGGCTGCTCGATCCAGCCGTCGAAACCTTCGCCGCTGACATGGCACCAGCCGTTGTTGCAGCGCTTGACCTGCGCCACCACCCCGACCTGCAAGCGGGCCACGACCGCGCTCTTGGCGTCGGGGCTATCGTACAGCGGAGCCAGATCGTCCTTGGATTTCATCGTCACCACGGCGGTGCGGCGGCCCGACAGCAACGAGTGATAGACCCAACCCTCGGCGCCCTCCGAGTCGCGCACCCGACGCCAGTTCTCGAACTCGGCGGTGATCTCCACCGGCAGACCGGACTTGGTGTAGATCCAGCTCACCTCATTGTCCTTGGTGGGACCGAGCCGGACGTTGACGTGATCGGACTTCAGGCTGACATAGCGCGGAATCGGCAAACCGCTCGCCGACCCCACCGCCGCGGCCATCGCCGCGCCTCCCGCCATCAGCCACGCCCCGCCCGCCACCAACGCCACAACGCCCTTCAACGCCATCAACCCGCCCCTTAACGCTACGCAACATCACTCACCCGGCCACGCACCCCCGTGCGCGGCCCGGTTCCGCAGCCTGATCCGGACGTCGGCGGGTTCTTGTGTTGCCCCCGCCTTCTGCTAGAGAGGGTTCGACGCCAGCCCTCCGGCACGCGCATCAGCGCGCCCGACAGGCTGTCGCGAAGACCGTGGACATCCGAACTCAGTGCGGCAGCCGCAGTTTCGAACACCCCGGTTAATGAGGGCTGAACAGGCGCGGCGGCGGGAGGATTTGATCATGGCGGCCAAAAAGAAACCTCTCGTTGTGGTCTCCCGCACGCTGCCGGACTCGATCGAGACGCGGATGCGCGAACTGTTCGACGCCCGCCTCAATCTCGACGACCACGCCATGAGCCAGGACGAACTGGCGGAGGCGATGCGCACCGCCGACGTGCTGGTGCCGACCGTCACCGACGAAATCACCGCCGAATTGATCAACCAGGCCGGCCCGCAACTGAAACTGATCGCGCAGTTCGGCAACGGCGTCGACAACATCGACGTCGAGGCCGCCCACGCCCGCGGCATCACCGTCACCAATACCCCGCGCGTCCTCACCGAGGACACCGCGGACATGACCATGGCGCTGATCCTCGCGGTGCCGCGCCGCATGATCGAGGGCGCCACCATTTTGCCGGCGGGCCAGGACTGGCCGGGCTGGTCGCCGACCTGGATGCTGGGCAAGCGGCTGGGCGGCAAGCGGCTCGGCATCATCGGCATGGGCCGCATCGGTCAGGCGGTGGCGCGACGCGCCCGCGCCTTCGGCTTGCAGATCCACTATCACAACCGCAAGCCGGTGGCGCCGATGATCGCCGACGAGCTCGGCGCCACCTATTGGGATTCGCTCGACCAGATGCTGGCGCGGATGGATATCATTTCCATCAACTGCCCGCACACCCCCGCGACCTTCCATCTGTTGTCGGCGCGGCGGCTGAAGCTGATCCGCAAGGACGCCTATATCGTCAACACCGCGCGCGGCACGGTGATCGACGAGGACACCATGACCCGGCTGATCGAGGCCGGCGAGATCGCCGGCGCCGGCCTCGATGTCTACGAGCACGAACCAGCCGTCAATCCCAAGCTGATCCGCCTCGCGCGCGCCGGCCGCGTGGTGCTGCTGCCGCACATGGGCTCGGCCACCATCGAGGGCCGCGTCGAAATGGGCGAGAAGGTTATCATCAACATCCGCACCTTCCT
>JBDHSX010000199.1:0-6130 GCA_039808365.1 Xanthobacteraceae bacterium
TCGCAATGACGGATCAGAACTCAGCCCTTCCCCGGCTGGCCGTCGCCGCGTTCGCGGGTGGCGAACTTCATCATGTCGATCATCTGGCGCGCGTCGTGGGCGAGGTGCAGCGTCTCGCCGCCGTCGATGTACCATTCCTCGCCGGTGACGAACTTGCCGAGCGGGGAGGCGAGGAAGATGATCGCCGCCGCGATGTCCTCGACGTCGCCCATGTGGCCCATGATGTTGCGGTTGAGCTTGACCCATTGCTCGGGGGCGATCGGATAGTGGCCCATGCCCTCGGTCTTCACCGTGCCGGGCGCGACGCAGTTGAGCCGGATGCCGAATTCGGCCCATTCGAACGCCAGCGTCTTCATCATCGCCAGCACGCCGCCGCGCGCGGCGGCGGTGTGGACGAAGCCGCTCAGGCCGGAGCGCACGCAGGCGGTGACGAACACGATGGAGCCGCCGTTCTCGAACATGAAGTGGTCGGCCACCGCCTTGGTCATCTGCCACGAACCGATCAGGTTGTTGCGGATGACGGTCTCGAAGCCCTTGTTGTTGAGTTCGCGCGCCGGCGTGACGAACTGGCCGCCGGCGTTGTTGACCAGGATGTCGAGCTTGCCGAATTCGGCGCGGATGCGCGCCATCGCCGCCTCGATCTGCTCGGGCTGGCGGATGTCGCCGGCGATCGCGATGGCCTCGCCGCCGGCCTCGCGGATCAGGCGGGCGCAATCCGCGATCGGTTCCGGCCGCCGGCCGAGCAGCACCAGCCTGGCGCCCGATTGCGCCATTTCCAGCGCGGTGGCGCGGCCCATGCCGGTGCCGCCGCCGGTGACGAGGGCGACTTGGTCCTTCAACAGATCGGCGGCGAAACGCATCTTGGCGGTGAGAGGCATGGCGGGTCCCGAGGTTGCGGCGTTGCGGTTTCCGGTCGCGGCGGGGGCGACGTGGCGATAATCTAACAGATGTTAGATTTTTCGAAAGAGCGGCCGACGGTCGATCGCCTTTACCGGCCTGCGCCGTCGAAGATCAGCGAGGCCGTCCGCTCCGCCAGCTTGCGGACGGCTTCCTTCTCGCGCAGGTCGAACCACTCCACCGTCCAGTTCAGCGCGCCGAGCACGAAGATGCGCAGCGGCACCAGTTCGAGGTCGGCGCGGATTTCGCCGGCCTTCTGGGCCTCGGAGAGCAGCCGGTCCCAATAGCGGGCGTAGGCGCGGCGGATGGCGCGGTGCGGAGCCTTGAGGCGCTCCGGCAATTGCCCGTAGATGCGGATATTGGCCGAGGTGAAGTCGCTGGCGTCGTGCAGCGCGACCAGATGCGCCTCGATGGCGAGGGCGATCTTGTGGCGATGCGACACCTTGCCGGCGGCCTTCAGCGTCGATTTCACGCCGGTGAAGATGCGGCGCAGGCCCTCGTCCAGCACCTCGTCGAGGATCGCGTCCTTCGATTCGAAATAATAATAGATGCTGCCGGCCTGGATGGCGGCGAGGTCGGCGATCTGGCGCAGGGTGGTCGCCGAGTAGCCCTGGCGGCGGAACAGTTTCGCTGCGGCCTCAAGGATCGCCTCGCGCGATTTCTGCGATTTCGAGGCGGTCGCGGTGTCGGCGCTGTCGCGCGCGGCCTTGGCGTCCTTGGCGGCCGGGCGTCGTTTGCGGGGTGCGGTGTCCGGGCGGCTGGACGGTTTGGCTTTCGGCATGATGTGGCTTGCGGGCGGCGGCTCACGCGCGGGGCGCGTCGCCTCGGGTCCAGATTGTGCGGCGGCTTCTCGGTTTGAAGGGGATGATCGGGGTGAGGGACCGGATGATCGTTTAAGTTTAAGCGAGAATCGCGCCGCGCGCTACCACGTGGCGAAGGCGGGATGCGCCGGCGGCCCAGCCACTCGACGCAAGTGGCGTTGCGGGTTTGCGGGCATCCTGCGGCAGCGTTCCGGACCCGCGGTCCGCGTCGTGCAACAGAGGTGGCTGTCGTGGTCAAAAGTCCATTCTACAACGCCGATCATGAGGCTTTTCGCGCCGTGGTGCGCCGCTTCGTCGAAAAGGAAATCGAACCCTACGCCACCGCGTGGGACGAGGCTGGAACATTTCCCCGCGAGCTCTATCGCAAGGCGGCCGCCATCGGCCTGCTCGGGCTCGGTTTCCCGGAGGAATATGGCGGCACGCCGTGCGACAATTTCATGTGGATCGTCTCGGTGCAGGAACTGGCGCGCGCCGGCGCCGGCGGCGTCAGCGCCAGCCTCAAGAGCAATTCGATCGGCGCGCCGCCGATCGCCCGCGCCGGCACCCCGGAATTCAAGGCCCGGGTGCTGCCGGAAATTCTGTCCGGCGAAAAGATCTCGGCGCTCGCCATCACCGAGCCGGGCGGCGGCTCCGATGTCGCGAACCTGCGCACGACGGCGCGGCGCGACGGCGACGTCTACGTCGTCAACGGCGAGAAGACCTTCATCACCTCAGGCATGCGGGCGGACTACATCACCACGGCGGTGCGTACCGGCGGGCCGGGGCCGGGCGGCGTCAGCCTGCTGGTGATCCCCGGCGACACGCCGGGCCTGTCGCGCACGCCGCTGAAAAAGATGGGCTGGTGGGCCTCCGACACCGCGACCCTGCATTTCGACGACTGCCGCGTGCCGGCCGGCAACCTGCTCGGCGAGGAGGGCGCGGGCTTCAAGATCATCATGCACAATTTCAACAGCGAGCGCCTGACCATGGCGGCGGGCTGCACCGCGGCGGCGCGGCTGTGCCTCGACGAGGCGATCGGCTACGCCAAGCAGCGCCACACCTTCGGCAAGCCGCTGACCCAGCATCAGGTGATCCGCCACAAGCTGGTGGACATGGCGCAGCGCGTCGCCGCCTCCCAGGCGATGCTGGAAATGCTGGCGTGGCGGCTCGATCAGGGCGAAAGTCCGGTGGCCGAAATCTGCATGCTGAAAAACCAGGCGACCCAGACCATGGCGTTCTGCGCCTCCGAGGCGGTGCAGATCTTCGGCGGCGCGGGTTTCATGCGCGGCGTCAAGGTCGAGCGGATTTACCGCGAGGTCAAGGTCAACGCGATCGGCGGCGGCACCGAGGAGATCATGAAGGATCTCGCCAGCCGCCAGATGGGACTTTAACAAAACCAGAGGGACAGGATGCTTTTCACCGCCGACCACGACGAACCGCGCCGCATTCTGCAACGCTTCATCGCCAACGAGGTCAATCCCCATGTCGATCAATGGGAGGCCGACGGCATCTTCCCGGCGCATGAGCTGTTCAAGAAACTGGGCAACCTCGGCTTTCTCGGCCTCAACAAGCCGGTGGAGTTCGGCGGGCAGGGGCTCGATTACAGCTACGCGCTGATGATGGCCGAGGAACTCGGCAACATCCGCTGCGGCGGCGTGCCGATGGCGATCGGGGTGCAGACCGACATGGCGACCCCGGCGCTGGCGAAATTCGGCTCCGACGACGTGCGGCGCGAGTTTCTCGCCCCCGCGATCGCCGGCGACATGGTGGCCTGCATCGGCGTCTCCGAGCCCGGCGCCGGCTCCGACGTCGCCTCGATCAAGACGAGCGCGCGCTCCGACGGCGACGACTACGTCATCAACGGCGGCAAGCTGTGGATCACCAACGGCACGCAGGCGGACTGGATCTGCCTCCTGGCCAACACCAGCGACGGCGCGGTCCATCGCAACAAGTCGCTGATCTGCGTGCCGATGAAGACCAAGGGCGTCAACGTCGCCCGCAAGCTCGACAAGATGGGGATGCGCTCCTCCGACACCGCGCAGATTTTCTTCGAGGACGTGCGGGTGCCGAAGCGCAACCGCATCGGCGAGGAAGGCAAGGGCTTCACCTATCAGATGATCCAGTTTCAGGAGGAGCGGCTGTGGGGCGCGGCCGCCGGCCTGAAGCGCCACGAGGCCACCATCGCCGACACCATCGAATACACACGCAACCGCATGGCGTTCGGCCAGAGCATCCTCGACAATCAGGTGGTCCATTTCCGTTTGGCGGAACTGCAAACCGAGGTGGAACTGCTGCGCTCGCTGATCTATCGCGCCGCCGAGGCGCTGGTCGCGGGCGAGGACGTCACCCGGCTCGCCACCATGGCGAAACTGCGCGCCGGGCGGCTCAACCGCGAGGTGCCCGACGCCTGCCTGCAATATTGGGGCGGCATGGGCTTCATGAACGAGACGCTGGTGAGCCGCTCCTACCGCGACGGCCGCCTGACCTCGATCGGCGGCGGCGCCGACGAGGTGATGCTGACCATCCTGTGCAAGATGATGGGCACGCTGCCGGGCCCGAAAGCCGGGAAGCCGGAGGCGAAATGATCACGCTGTATCACTGTTTTTCCGCGCGCTCGTTCCGGCCGCTGTGGATGCTGGAGGAAATGGGGCTGCCCTACGAGCTCAGGATGCTGCCGTTCCCGCCGCGCGCGCTGGCCAAGGATTATCTGGCGATCAATCCGCTCGGCACCGTCCCGTTCATGATCGACGGCGAGACCAGGATGACGGAATCCTCCGGCATCTGCCATTATCTCGGCGTCCGCCACGGCCCGACGCCGCTGGTGGTCGGTCCCGAGGAGCCGGCCTATGGGGCGTTCCTCAACTGGATGTATTTCAGCGACGCCACCCTGACCTTTCCGCAGACGCTGGTGCTGCGTTACGGCCTGCTTGAGCCGGAGGCGCGGCGCAGTCCGCAGGTGGCGCAGGACTATGCCAAGTGGTTTCTGGGCCGGCTGCGCGTCGTCGAGGCGGCGATCGGGCAGGCGGAGACGCTGTGCGCCGGGCGCTTCACCGCCGCCGACATCGTCAACGGCTACGCGCTGCGGCTCGCCGAAGTCATCGGCCTGGCCAAGGATTTCGGGCCGAACGTCGCCGCCTACTGGCAGCGCCTGCAACAGCGCGATGGCTACCAGCGGGCGCTGGCCGCGGAAACCCGCGCCGGCGAGGAGCAGAACGTGCCAAGAGTGTTGATCTGAGAGGACACCCGTCGCTTGCGCTGCCCGCCATGGCGCCCGCACCGTCATTGCGAGCGAAGCGAAGCAATCCACCAGGCGGCAAGGCAAGAACTGGATTGCTTCGTCGGCTCCGTCTCCTCGCAATGACGAAAAAACGAACCGTCATTGCCAGCACTCGGACCGCGCGACGCCCTGACCACGGTACTCCCCGTGGCGACGAAATTTCTCTTGCGTCCTTCATGAACTCGCCCCGCTGAGGCGGACGACGCCGATGTCGCAGCGGCCGGGCGGTGACTTCCAGGCCGGTTGTTGTATGCTCGACCCGCCCCTGAGAGGGCCGCGCCGGGGGCTGCCACCGGCGCGACAGGTCACGCGAGGACGGGGAACGGACGTATGGACGGCGGCACGGGCAACGACGCGCGACCGGGGTCGGCGTATCTGATGCTGATCAGCCCGGAGCGGGTGTTTTACGCCGGGCTGCTGGGACGGCCGCGGCAGCGCAGCTTCGGCGCGCTGTCGATCTATGTTGCGCCCCAGGGAAAACTCCGCGTCACGCGCGGCGGCGTCACGGTGGAGGGCGAAATCGTGACCGTGCCGCCCTATGAGGCGCACAATCTCGAAAGCGCGCACCCCTCCGTCATCAATCTTCTGATCGAGCTCGAAACCGTTCCGCCGGCCGCGCTCGATGATTTGCGGCGCCGCTTGGACGGCCCGGCCGGCGCGGCGCTGGCGGCGCGGGTGCGCGGCGCCTATGACGCGCTGCGCATCACCGGGCGTCGCGAGGGCTTCACCACCTGCGAATTCGACACCATCTTTTTCGGCGAGCGGCTGGCGGCGCGGCAACTCGACCCGCGCATCCGCGATGCCATCGCCCGGATCTGCGAATTCTCCAACGTCAACGTCAACGCGGCCGACTGCGCGGCGGCGGCACGGCTGTCGCAATCGCGCTTCCTGCATCTGTTCAAGGAGCAGACCGGGGTGTCGTTCCGCGCCTTCCGCGCCTGGAAACGGGCGCGGCATCTGTTGCACTACGTCAACGAGAACATCAATCTGGCGCACCTGGCGCAGGATATCGGCTATCCGGATTCGACCCATTTCAGCCATTCGATCCGCCGCTTCTACGGCCTGAAGCCGCGCGCCATCTTTATCGGCTCGCGCGATCTGGCGATCTACCGCGGCGATGCCTCGATCGGCGTCGGCCCGCCCCCGGAGCGGTCGT
>JBDHSX010000200.1:0-6099 GCA_039808365.1 Xanthobacteraceae bacterium
CAGCGTTCCGGGCATTTTCATGGTGCCGTGAATGCAAGCCGGCCGGCCGCACCTGTGGCCGTCCTTTAGAAGCAGCATGTCAAAGGGTGTTGCCGTGAAACAAATGATTGCCGTCCTCGCCTTGACGATCTCCGTCCTGTTCGCCGACAGCGCTTTCGCCCAGAACAAGGTCGCCATTCTGATGCCGGGGTCGGCCGGCGCCGTCCCCCATGATTTCTTGGTGCGCAACAAGGATCGCATCGGCGGCAAGGGCGTGGCCACGATCGTGACCACCTCGCCCGGCGAGGCGGTTTCGATTTCGCAGAGCGAGGCGGCCAAAGGCCACAAGGTGGTGCTGGTCGGAATGAGCCGCGGCGCGGTCGATGTCGCCGCGGCCCTTGCGGCGGGCGCCAAGGTGAATGGTCTGGTGATCGTCTCCGGAATGTATCGCGAGGCGCAGGCAAGGCTGGGATCGCCAAGCTTGTTGCCGCGAACCCTGCTGATCCACAACAAGTTCGACACCTGCAGATTCACGCTGCCGGAATTCGCCAGTCAATTCGCGGCCTGGAGCGGAGGGCGGGCTTCGGTCCGCTGGGTCAACGTGCAGGGCCCCGAGGTTCCGCGCGTGTGCGGGCCGATGGGAGCGCACGGCTTTTATCGACAGGATGGCGGCGCCGTCGCCGCCATCAACGGCTTCATCCGCTCGCGATAAAACTGTTGCACGGATGCGTCTATTGGCTCTTTCCTCGCCGCAACAAAGTGCTTATAGAGAGCGCCTGCTAGGAGTGTAGCTCAATTGGTAGAGCACCGGTCTCCAAAACCGGGGGTTGGGAGTTCGAGCCTCTCCACTCCTGCCAGCCAATTGCCGCCAGCATATCCCGATTCAATTGATTTTGCTGTGTAATTTCGCCGTGTCCGGTGAGGCAATGGCCTGTCGGTCCACCTGGCCGGGCGAGGTCGTTCGTCAGCCATTCCGCGTAAGGCACCGATATCTTGCCGTCGCGCTTGCACGCGAAAACGGGGCGGCCGCGATCGGCCGCCCCGACAATCCGAAAACTCAGCTCCGAAAACTTTAGCGACAGACGCGACGGGTCGTCCAGTAGCGCCGGCCCCAGCGGTCGTGGCGAACCACGCGCTCGTTCCAGCAGCGATGATGATGACCCCAGCGGCGATGATTGGGATGGCCCCAGCCGCGATGATGGGGATGATGCCATTGCACCTGTTCGACGTTATTGATGGTGCCGGCGAGACCGCCCTGGACCGGCATCGCCGAGGCCGGCGCGCTCACCGATGCAACGGCGAGCGCCGCGACGCCAGCGAGGGCGAACAAAAATTTATTCATTGTCTCTCTCCTTGTTATTCAGGGCTCGATATTCTTGATGAGCGTGGAGCCAGCGTGGCAGATCGCGATGAACCTGAAATGAACGGACGATCATTGCTGTCGCCGCAATCGCCCGACCTGAGGTTGAATGCGCTCGAACCCTGGTTGTTCCCCGCGACGGCGTGCGGGAACCGGTCTGAGGAAAGCAGGGACACGATCTGGAAAACCACCCGGGAGCCGTGCTCCGGCATGGACAGGCAAGGTTGGTTCGGCGCACCATGAAAATGTTTCGAGTCGGTTCGCAAGCCGGCCGATCGCTCTCCAGCCAGACTTGATCGTATTCCATGCGCACGCCCGATACGCCGCCGGCCAATCCAGGCTTCGTCCACCTCCACGTTCATTCCGCCTACTCGCTGCTGCGCGGCGCGATGAAGGTGCAGAAACTGGCCGAACTGGCGAAGGCCGACCATCAGCCGGCGCTGGCGCTCACCGACACCGACAATCTGTTCGGCGCGCTGGAATTTTCCGACAAGCTCGCGGGCTACGGCATCCAGCCGATCGCCGGCCTCGCGCTCGCGGTGGATTTCGGCGATCAGGACCCCAACGCGCGCAATGGCGTGGTGCCGGGGCCGGCGCGCATCGTGCTGCTGGCGGCGCGCGAGGCCGGTTACCGCAGCCTGATGCGGCTCAACTCGCGCGCCTTCCTGGAGACGCCGACGCATCAGGCGCCGCACGTCAAACTCGACTGGCTGCAAGGCGAGACCGACGGGTTGATCGCGCTGAGCGGCGGGCCGGACGGGCCGATTTCGCTCGCGGTGACCGCCGATCAGGCGGCGCTGGCGGCTGCGCGCTGCGACCGGCTCGCCGCGCTGTTCGGCGATCGTTTCTATATCGAACTGCAACGCCACGGCGCCGAGCGCGAGCGCCGCGCCGAGCCGGCCCTGATCGATCTGGCCTATGCCAAGGGGCTGCCGCTGGTCGCGACCAACGAGCCCTATTTCGCCACCGCCGAGGACTACGAGGCGCATGACGCGCTGTTGTGCATCGCCGCCGGAAAGCTGATCGCCGAGACCGACCGCGATCAACTGACGCCGGACCATCGCTTCAAGACCCGCGCCGAGATGGCGGTGCTGTTCGCCGACCTTCCCGAAGCCCTCGCCTCCACCGTCGAGATCGCCGCGCGCTGCGCCTATCGGCCGCGCACGCGAAAACCGCTGCTGCCGCATTTCACTGTCGATCCCAACACCAGCGGCGAGGAGGCCGAGCGCGAGGAGGCCGCCGAATTGCGCAAGCAGGCGGAGGAGGGACTGGCGCGACGGCTGACGCTGCACGGCCTCGCGCAAGGCACGTCGGAGGAGGATTACCGGCAGCGGCTCGCCTTCGAACTCGACGTCATCACCCGGATGAAATATTCGGGCTACTTCCTGATCGTGTCCGACTTCATCAAATGGGCCAAGGCGCAGGGCATTCCGGTGGGGCCGGGGCGCGGCTCCGGCGCCGGTTCGCTGGTGGCCTATTCGCTCACCATCACCGACCTCGATCCGATCCGCTTCGGCCTGCTGTTCGAGCGCTTCCTCAATCCCGAGCGCGTGTCGATGCCCGACTTCGACATCGACTTCTGCCAGGACCGCCGCGGCGAGGTGATCGACTACGTGCAGCGCCGCTACGGCAGCGATCACGTCGCCCAGATCATCACCTTCGGCACCTTGCAGGCGCGCGGCGTGCTGCGCGACGTCGGCCGCGTGTTGCAGATGCCCTATGGCCAGGTTGACAAGCTGACCAAGCTGGTGCCGCAGAACCCGGCCGCGCCGGTGTCGCTGAAGCAGGCGATCGAGGGCGAGCCGAAGCTGCAAGCTTTTCGCGACGAGGACCCGGTGATCGCGCGCGCCTTCTCGATCGCGCAGAAGCTGGAGGGCTTGAACCGCCACGCCTCGACCCACGCCGCCGGCATCGTGATCGGCGACCGGCCGCTGCACGAACTGGTGCCGCTCTATCGCGATCCGAAATCCGACATGCCGGTGACCCAATTCAACATGAAATGGGTCGAGCCGGCCGGCCTCGTGAAGTTCGACTTTCTCGGCCTCAAGACGCTGACGGTGCTCGACGTCGCGGTGAAGCTGCTCAAGCAGCGCGGCACCGATCTCGATCTGTCGACCCTGCCGCTCGATGACAAGAAAACCTACGAGATGCTGGCGCGCGGCGACGTGGTCGGCGTGTTCCAGGTTGAAAGTCAGGGCATGCGGCGGGCCCTGGTCGACATGCGTCCTGACCGGCTGGAGGACTTGATCGCGCTGGTGGCGCTGTATCGTCCCGGTCCGATGGCGAACATCCCCACCTATTGCGCGCGCAAGCATGGCGACGAGCCGTCGGAATACATGCACCCGATGCTCGAATCGATCCTGAAGGAAACGTTTGGCGTCATCATCTATCAGGAACAGGTGATGCAGATCGCGCAGGTGATGGCCGGCTATTCGCTCGGCGACGCCGACCTCTTGCGCCGCGCGATGGGCAAGAAGATCCGCGCCGAGATGGACAAGCAGCGCGCCATTTTCGTCGAAGGCGCGATGAAGAACGGCGTCGGCAAGGGCCAGGCGGAAACCATCTTCGAGTTGCTGGCGAAGTTCGCCGACTACGGCTTCAACAAGAGCCACGCGGCGGCCTATGCGCTGGTGTCGTACCAGACCGCCTACATGAAGGCGCATTATCCGGTGGAATTCATCGCCGCCTCGATGACGCTCGACATGAGCAACACCGATAAGCTGTCGGAATTCCGCGCCGAGGCGCAGCGGCTCGGCATCAAGGTGGAGCCGCCGTCGATCAACCGCTCCGGCGCGACCTTCGAGGTCGGCGACAACGCGATCCATTACGCGCTCGCCGCCTTGAAGGGCGTCGGCGCGCACGCCGTCGAGCAGATCGTCGAGGCGCGGCGGCAAGGGCGGTTCACCTCGCTGGCCGACTTCGCCGCGCGCGTTAGCCCACGCGCGATCAACAAGCGGGTGATCGAAAGCCTGGCGGCGGCCGGCGCCTTCGACGCCATCGAGCCCAACCGCGCGCGCGCCTTCGCCGGGGCCGAAGCCATCCTCGCCGCCAGCCAGCGCAGTTTCGAGGCGCAGACCTCGGGTCAGAATGACATGTTCGGCGGCATGGCCGACGCGCCCGGCGTGATGCTGCCGGCGGTCGACAACTGGCTGCCGGCCGACAAGCTGCGCCGCGAATACGACGCCATCGGCTTTTTCCTGTCCGGCCATCCGCTGGACGACTACGCCGCCATCCTCAAGCGGTTGCGGGTGCAGTCCTGGGCGGAGTTCTCGCGCGCCGTGAAATCCGGCGCGACCGCCGGCAAGGTCGCCGCGACGGTGGTGTCGCGGATGGAGCGCCGCACCAAGACCGGCAACAAGATGGGCATCATCGGCCTGTCCGACCCGACCGGCCATTTCGAGGCGGTGCTGTTCTCGGAAGGGCTCGCCCAGTTTCGCGAGGTGCTGGAGCCCGGCGCGGCCGTGCTGCTCAAGCTCGGCGCGGAGTTGCAGGGCGACGACGTCCGGGCGCGGGTGCTGCACGCCGAGCCGCTCGACGCCGCCGCCGCCAAGACCCAGAAGGGCCTCCGGGTGTTCCTGCGCGACACCAAACCGCTCGAATCGATCACCAAACGGTTGCAGACGCCGGGCGGCGGGGCAGGGAATGGGAATATTTCCCTTGTTTTGCGGCTCGACCCGCAAACCGAGGTGGAGTTCGAACTGCCCGGCCGCTTTCCGGTGTCGCCGCAGATCGCCGGCGCGATCAAGGCGATCCACGGCGTCGAGCAGGTCGAAACGCTGTGACGCACGGCGGCCGCCGACATTCGGCGGCGCGATTTTTTCAAAAGAGCATTGAGAGGGAAGGCGAAGGCGCGCGCCGGCATTTTCGAACGCGCCAGCCGCTGCAATCCTTGCCGAAACGTCTCAAGCCCTGCGGGCTTTCCATGCTTTCCCGACAGGTTTTCTTAAATTGTGTCGCGGTAGATCCGAACGATGCGCCGCCTGCCGTATTCGCTCCTCTTCTTCGCCGCCTCGATCATCGTATTCGTCCTGCAACTGATTCCGGTCACGGGCGTCTTCCTGATGCTCGTGCTGGCGGTCCTGTGGTCCGTCGCGCTCGTCAACGCAGGCATGATCGGCGTCGCGCTCGAAGCGGCGGCCGGCCGCGTCTCCCGCTGGTGGCTGGTGTTGCCGCTGGCGTTTTACGGCGGCTATTGGGCGTTCGCCGCGCTGGATCACATCACGTTGTGGCGCCTGACCGGCTCTTACGATGCGGCGAACGCCCGCGTCGTCACCGGCTTCGATCCGGCCTCGCAGGCGCTCGTCTTTGAAAAAGATGGATCCGGCGCATGGCTCACGCAAAATTATGCGTTGCCGGTCGTCTATTCGGTCAATGCCAATTTTCCCGAAGGTTATTTATCGCACCGATTAATGGACAGCGAAGCCTGCAAAAGAGCACGCTCGCCCGAAGCGCAAGCCGCGTTCGTTCATGCCTTCGGATTTCATGACGGCGATGCCGTCGGGAGCCGGCATCTTGAAAGGCGATTCTGCTCTCTCAGCATGCCGGAGCGGCCGGACCTGCCGATGGTGCGGGTCATGCAGCAGGAGTCGCGCACGCAAGTCGGGTCTTTGCCGATACGTCGGACCGTGACGACGATCACCATGCCCAATGGCCGGCGCTTCGAACTGCTCGGCGGCGTGGCCTCGCCGTTGAAGTGGCTTCCCATGCCGATGATGGGCTGCGGGCTGAATTCCGGGGCGGCGAAATGGCAGTGCTTCGCC
>JBDHSX010000201.1:0-6093 GCA_039808365.1 Xanthobacteraceae bacterium
GCGTTCCTCGGCGGGATCTTTCAGATCATCTCGAATGTTTCGCGCTGGAGTAACGCGTCATGCAAGCGCTCGGCCACCACCAGTTTCGCGACCACACGAACGCGCACCAACAACATCAAAAACATAAATGGTCGGAGCGGCGGGATTTGAACCCACGACCCCTAGTCCCCCAGACTAGTGCGCTAACCGGGCTGCGCCACGCTCCGTGCCATTGGGCCCCGTTCCTCTAGCCGCGATCCGGCTCTGGCGCAAGCAGCCCGGTGATCGATTTGTGAGACAGGATTTCGAACTATCCGCCGTGGTCCCCTTGCGCGCCGTCGTTCAGCGCGCCGTCGAGCAAGCGCCGGCAAGTGGTCAACTCGGTCAGTATCGCGTGCAGCCGCTCGCGGTCGAAACGCCGCGGCTCGGCAACCGGGCCGGCCGCGGCCGTTGGGTCCGGCGCGACGCGCGTGTCAAATTCGGCACGCCGTGGCGCGCTCAGTTCGGATTCGCGCCGCACCGGCCCACCGTGCGTCAAAATCTCGTCGGCGTCCTCGCCATCGTCAACGACGTCGTCCTCGGCCTCGTCCGCCGCGTCGCGCAGATTCTCGTCGCGCTCATCGTCATCGGGCGTGGCCTGCTCGATCGGGCCGAACGTAATGGCCGCGTTCGCGGTCAAATCCTGGACCGACCTGACGCCATGCGCCTTCAGGATTCGCTGCACGCCGCGGATGGTGTAGCCCTCGCCATACAACAGCCGGCGGATGCCGCGCAGCAGATCGACGTCATCGGGGCGGTAGTAGCGGCGACCGCCGCTGCGCTTCATCGGCTTGATCTGCGGAAAGCGCGTTTCCCAGAAGCGCAGAACGTGCTGCGGAACTTCAAGCTCCTCCGCCACCTCGCTGATGGTGCGGAACGCATCCGGCGCCTTGTCCAAACGCACGCTCCCTATGCTCGATGGTGATGCGACTTCAACGCGGTGGCGAATTCACAATCTACCGCAACGACCGCGCAATGAAAACCGGGACCACGGCGTCGGACCAGCAAACGCAAGGCGCGCGCGACGTCGCAAGCGTTATTCGCTCTTGTCGGCGCCGTTGCCGGCGTTGATGCGTTGCTTGAGGATCGCCGACGGCTTGAACACCATCACCCGGCGCGGGGAGATCGGAACCTCGGTTCCAGTCTTCGGATTGCGGCCGATGCGCTGGCCCTTCTTGCGCACCATGAACGAACCGAACGACGACAGCTTGACGGTCTCGCCCTTCTCCAGGCAGCCGGTGATTTCCTTCAGCACCAGCTCGACGAACGCCGACGATTCCGTGCGCGATAAACCGACCTTTTGATAGACGGCCTCGCACAGATCGACGCGTGTTACGGTTTTGCCAGTTCCAGCCATCGCCTGCCCCAACTCACGGCGAAAAATTTCGCAACGGAAATTATGAGCTTAGCGGGCGGCGGTCAACAGCGCACATCGATGCAGCCGCATTCAGATCGCGCCCCCGATATCGACAGGGATCGCGCCTCACCAGCGGAGCAGCGCGGAACCCCAGGTGAATCCGCCGCCCATCGCTTCAAGCATGATGAGATCGCCCCGCTTGATGCGGCCGTCATGCGCTGCGATATCGAGCGCCAGCGGAATCGACGCCGCCGACGTGTTGCCGTGACGATCCACCGTCAAGACCACTTTCTGCGGCGCAATATGCAGCTTGTGCGCCGAGGCGTCGATGATGCGCTTGTTGGCCTGGTGCGGAACGAACCAGTCGATGTCCTCCGCCGAGGTGCCGGTGGCCTCGAAAGCGGCGACGATCACGTCGGTGATCATGCCGACCGCATGCTTGAACACCTCGCGACCTTCCATCCGCAGATGGCCGACGGTCTGGGTTGTCGAGGGCCCACCGTCGACGAACAGCTTGGTCTTGTGACTGCCATCGGAGCGCAAATGCGTCGTCAGCACGCCCCGGTCGGACGACAGGCCCGGCTGCTCCTGCGCTTCCAGCACGATGGCGCCGGCGCCGTCGCCGAACAACACGCAGGTGCCGCGATCGCTCCAGTCGAGAATACGCGAGAAGGTTTCCGCGCCGATCACCAGCGCGCGCTTGTACGCGCCGCAGCGCAGGAAATTATCCGCCGTCGCCAGCGCGAAGATGAAGCCGGAACACACCGCCTGCAGATCGAACGCCGCGCCGTGGTTGATGCCGAGGCCGTGCTGGACGGCCACCGCCGTCGCGGGGAACGTGTTGTCGGGCGTCGACGTCGCCAGCACGATCAGGTCGATCGATTGGGCGTCGACGCCGGCGTCGGCGAGCGCCGCCTTCGCCGCGTTGATCGCAAGGTGCGAGGTGAACTCGCCGGGCGCCGCAACATGGCGTTCGCGAATGCCGGTGCGTTGCACGATCCATTCGTCCGAGGTGTCGATCCTGGCGGCGAGATCGGCATTGGTCAGAACCTGCTGCGGCAAATAGGAACCGCAGCCCAACACAACCGAACGTATGGCAGTCACGAAACAGCCTCCTGCGCAGTCGGCGCGCCAACGAGCGGGCTGCCATCGCGGTTGAGCATCTGGTTGATCTTGGTGAGGAGATCGTAGTGGACCATCTCATAGCCAACATCGACGGCATAGGCAAAGCCTTCGGCGTCGGCGCCGCCGTGGCTCTTGACCACCACCCCATTGAGCCCGAGGAACACGCCGCCGTTCGATTTGCCGGGATCGAGCTTGTCGCGCAGCGCCTTGAAGGCGTCTCGGGCCAGCAGATAGCCGAGCTTGGCGCGCCAGGTCTTGGTTAGCGCCGCGCGCAAAAAATCGCTCATCTGGCGCGCGGTTCCCTCGGCGGCCTTCAGGGCGATGTTGCCGCAAAACCCCTCGGTGACGATGACGTCGGCGTCGCCGCGGCCGATGCCGTTGCCCTCGACGAAGCCGATGAACTCGAATTGCGGCGCCTTCATCGCCCGCAGCAGCTCGGCCGCCTCGCGAATTTCCTCGCCGCCCTTGACCTCCTCGACGCCGATATTGAGCAATCCGACGGTGGGCCGCTCGATATCGAACAACACCCGGGCCATGGCGCTGCCCATCACCGCCAGCGCCATCAGATGATGCGCGTCGCCGCCGATGGTCGCGCCGAGATCGAGCACCACCGAATCGCCGCGCGCGGTCGGCCATACCGCCGCGATCGCCGGTCGGTCGACCCCCGGCAGCGTCCGCAGGTTGAAGCGCGACATCGCCATCAGCGCGCCGGTATTGCCGGCCGAGACCGCGACATCGGCGTCGCCCTTCCGCACCGCGTCGATGGTCAGCCACATCGAGGAATTCTTCCTGCCACGGCGCAGCGCCTGGCTGGGCTTGTCCTTCATGCTGACGGTCACATCGGTATGAATCACATGCGACGCCGCCTTGAGCGCCGGATAGGCCGCGAGCTCGGCCGCGATGGCGGCGCTGTCGCCGAACAGCAGGAACTCGCTGTCGGGGTGCCGGGACAGCGAGATGGCCGCGCCGGGAACCACGACGGACGGACCGACATCGCCGCCCATGGCGTCAAGCGCAATTCGAACTTTCTTGGCCATGTAAGTTCCGGAAACCATGCCTTTCGCGAACCGCGCCCGCGCGACAGCGGCGATGCTCACCCTGGCCGCCCGTTCGCGCCCGACGCATCGCGCGCCGCGCCGCGCACTTTATCAAGCGCGACACCAGCCTGTCACGGCCTCGATACAACATCTTGCGCCGGCCCGCGGCCGAGGCATCTTTGACGATCGGGCATACGGCGCCGCTCAATCGGCGTCGGACGGCGGCTTTCCCTTTTGTTGCAGGGCTTTTAGCGCGGCGAAGGGGTGATCTTCGGGATCGGCGGCCGCCGCCGGTGGGTCGAAAACAGCGTCCGGCCGCCGTGGATAGGGATCTATCCCTAGGAAAAGCGCATCCGTGGCGACCCGGCCAAGATCGATCAGACCGTTGACGATCGGCTCGGGCGGATCGGGAATCTCGTCGGACGGGACGTCGTCGTCGACCATGGCCGCCAGTCGTGGAATATCCGCCTCGGGGGCGAAGACCAGATCGATCGGCTCGTCGATATCGTTCTCGACCGGATCGAGCGTCACGACGCAGGTCTGTCCCACCCGTGCCGTGACGCGCCCGGCGACCTCGACCTTGCCGCCTCCGGCGTGCGACAGGTCGAAGGCGGCCGCGGCGCGGCTCACCTCGCGCAAGCCGGCCGTCGCGGCCAGCGCCGCGCGCTCGGCCTCGCTGGCCTCGAACGTCACCCGCAAGCCGGTTTCAGGAATCTGCGCGACATTGACCGACCACCGCCAGGGGTCGGTCGCGGACGATGGTGCGGGGTGAGCCATGGCGTCATTCCTCATTGCGGATCGAGCGTGGCGAAGGGTCGCGGCCCGCCCTTGAGCGCGGCGACATCGACGCTCGCCAGCGCCGCCACTGATGCCTCGACATAGGCGGCGAGGCGTCGCGCCTGCGCGGGATCGCGGCCGTTATATACGTTCTTGTCGAGCGCACGCGCCAAACCCTCGCCACTTTCCACCAGGGCCGCGTCATAAGCCGCCGAGCGGCCGTAAAAGGCCTCGCCGAACGCCTGCATCCGCTTGGGCACGACGATGTCGCCGACGCCCATCTCGCGCAGGTTGGCGTCCATGTCGGCGCAAAAGTGATCGAACAGCCCCTGCGCCAGTTCTCGCCGATCGCCGCCGGTGCCAAGACGCCGCAGCACCATCCACAGATGCAGCACCACCAGATCGAAACGGCCGTCGACGGTGTCCGGCACGCCCAGGTTCGCGTAGAACGCCGGCTCTCGCGCCTGCGCCACGATCATGCCATAGATCGTGCCAATGGTATTTTCCGAACCGGGACGGGATCGGTCAAAGGATTTGAACGGCCAGATCGTCATGGATTCCACATATCGACGGTTTCACATATCGACACTAGAGCGTTTTCGAGCGAAGTGGATACCGGTTCGCGTGAAGAAAACGCGTCGAAACAAGAATCTAGAGCCCGGGTCTGATGCTATCGGAACGGAAAAGGCTCTAGGGCGCGGGCCTGCCTTGAAATCACCGGTTCAGCCCGGTACGTCAACGGCTTGCACGATGCAACCTCTATGATGCAAGGGGACGGGGCTCGCTTCCGCATGACAATCTGCAATCGGACTCTGGGAATGCGCGGCCGCACCGCGCGCTGGCGCGGCGTCGGCGCGGCCATCGCCATCGCGGTCGCGGCCGCCGGCCTCGGCGGTTGCTCGGGCGAGCAATACCAGAAAGGTTATATCCTGCCGGAAGGCGCGCTTGAACAAATTCCGATCGGCGCCAGCCAGGATCAGGTGCTGATCGTGATGGGAACCCCCTCCACCGTCGCCACCCTGAACGGCGAGGTGTTTTACTACATCTCGCAGCGCGCCGAACGGAAGGTCGCGTTCATGCCGCAGCAGGTCACCGACCAGCGGGTGATCGCGATCTATTTCGACAAGAACCGTCAGGTCGTGCGGCTGGCCAATTACGGCCTGAAGGACGGCAAGATTTTTGACTTCATCAGCCGCACCACCGCCAGCGGCGGTCAGGAAATCAGCTATCTGGCGCCGCTGTTCCGGCTAATCGGCGGCAAGTAGCCGCCAACAGGCGGCCCTGCCTTCATTCGCCGAGGTCAGCGCAAGAAAAAACCCCGCGGCTCGCGCCACGGGGTTTTCGTTTTCGCTGGTGCGCAAATCAGTGCGCGAGGATCGCCAGCAGCAGCAGAGCCACGATGTTGGTGATCTTGATCATCGGGTTGACGGCGGGACCCGCGGTGTCCTTGTAGGGGTCGCCGACGGTGTCGCCGGTCACCGCCGCCTTGTGGGCGTCGGAACCCTTGCCGCCGTGGTGGCCGTCCTCGATGTACTTCTTGGCATTGTCCCACGCGCCGCCGCCCGAGGTCATCGAGATCGCGACGAACAGGCCGGTGACAATGACGCCGAGCAGCATTGCGCCGACCGCCGAGAACGCCGCCGACTTGCCGGCCGCGCCGCCGCCGGCGATGACGTAGATCAGGAAGTAGACCACGATCGGCGACAGCACCGGCAACAGCGACGGGATGATCATTTCCTTGATCGCCGCCTTGGTCAGAAGGTCCACGGCCTTGCCGTA
>JBDHSX010000202.1:0-6026 GCA_039808365.1 Xanthobacteraceae bacterium
GTTGGTCGCGTTGTTGCATGCCACGCATCCCCCTGCGGCGGCTCTGGCCGGCGTTATCCGGAACTGCACGACGAGATCACCGATCTCGATGCGATGATCACCGCCATCGTCGAAGAACTGGCACACAGCCTGATCGAATGCACCTAATGTGTCTGCCGCAACAGAAACTCATAGAACTTGAGATTGTCCGCGCGCGAAACATTGATCCTGATCCCGCGCGCGAGCGGATTGTTGCGGTCGAGGCAGAACAGGCTTCCCGGCGCGATGAAGATGCTGTCCTTGGCGCCGCACCGCGCCAGCTCCATGTCGTCGACGCCCTCGGGAAGCATCAGATATAGATAGTATCCATTGTTCGTCCCGGCATAGATGCGATGGCCGCCCCGCTGCAGATTGTCCTGCACACGGGCCGAGGCGGCTTCGGTTCTGTGGCCCAGCCGCTTCAGATGCCGCTCATAATGGCCGGCGACGAGCAGGCGATGGATCAGACGTTCGACATGGCCTGAACTGTTCACCGTGGTCAGCATCTTCAGTTCCGCGAGCGCCGCGATGCGATCAGGACGGGCCGCGATAAAGCCCGACCGTAGCCCCGCCGAAAGGGTCTTGGAGAAGGTGCCGACTGAAATCACGTTGTCGAGTTGATCGAGCGTCGCCAGCCGCGAGTCGGTGGCGGTCGGAAGATCGGCGAACGGATCATCCTCGACGATGACGAGATTGGACCGTGTCGCCACCTTGAGAACGGCGTGCGCCACCGGCAGGGTGATCGATCCGCCGGTCGGATTGTGTCCCAAGGATTGCGTGAAGAACAGTTTCGGCCGCTCCGAGCGGATCTTCGCGGTGAGATCGTCGACGTCCGGCCCCTCGGGCAGGCGGCGGACGCCGATGGTGCGCACCTGCGCCAGCGCCAGCTTGGCGAACAGCGGATAATAGCCTGGCTCATCGACCAGAACGGTGTCGCCGGGCGAGAGCATCGCCCGGATGATGAGATCCAGCGCATGATTGGCGCCGAAGCTCAACAGCAGGCCGTCCTCCTTGACCTCGACCTGCTGGCGCCGCAAGCGCAGCGCGATCTGTTGCCGCAGCGGGAAATAGCCCAATGCCGACCCGTAGGCATCGGCGTCGGCGGGCAGCATCCGGCCGTTGCCGCTGAGATAGCGCTTGATCTCCGATTGCTCGGTCCATGACGTCGGCGGCCGTCCGTCGCCGACACGGATTTCGAAATTCTGCGAAAGCTGGGCGCTGAGCAGCGACGCGATGTCCACCGCCTCCGCGACGTGCTTCGGCTTGCCGCCCTCGGTGTCGCCGGGAAAGGTCACGACAAAACCCGATCCCGCTTTCGCAACGATCAGATTGTCGAGCACCAGTCGGTCATAGGCTTCGACCACGGTGTTTTTCGAAACGCCGAACTCGGCGGCGGCCTTTCGAATCGACGGCAGACGGCTGCCCGCCGGTAAAACTCCCGACAGAATCTCGCCGCGCAGCCTATTGGCCAGCACGCCCGCCAGCGTTCCCGCGCGCTTGTCCAAGGCCTTTCCGAGCATCACGCCGGTTCCCCCAAGATACAGTTTCAGACAATCCCGCGAATTGTCCGCCCTGGTCCCGGGAGCGACGCGCTCCGGACGTCGCGGGATTGATCGACGGGACAAGATCGGCGGATTTTCCGGGAGTTGCGGATTATTTCTGCCGATCCGGATACCGAAGCGCAAGGTTACACTTTTGGACAATTATTCAAAACTGTCTCTTTCGATAGCGGCGCGAAGGCGAATAGTGGGAGGCACAACAAGTCGTGCGAGGGAGATGCGACCGTGGCCGGACTCGATCGGGGTGGGAAACATCGCGCGGATAATTCCCGCCTGGAACATCTGCGCAACCTGACGCCGGCCGCGCGGTTCGCGCGCGTCGCCGACGCGGTCTCGCTGGAGACGGGCGAACGGGGCGCGTTCTCCGGCGCCGCGCTGCCGCCGACGATCGCCGACGGCATGATCGAGAATGTCATCGGCACGTTCGAACTGCCGATCGGCATCGCCACCAATTTCACCATCAACGGTCGCGACTACCTCATTCCGATGGCGATCGAGGAGCCGTCGGTGGTGGCGGCCGCGTCCTACATGGCGCGTATCGCCCGGCAATGCGGCGGCTTTCACACCTCCAGCACCGGCCCGATCATGCGGGCGCAGATCCAGGTCCTGAACGTCACCGACCCCAACGGCGCGCGGGCGCGGCTGCTGCGGGAGCGTGCGGCGATCATCGCCGCGGCCAATGAAAAGGACAACGTCCTGATCGCGCTGGGCGGCGGCTGTCGCGACATCGAGGTGCATATCTTCGAACAGACGCCGGTCGGCGCGATGGTCGTGGTGCATCTCATCGTCGACGTCCGCGACGCGATGGGCGCCAACACGGTCAACACCATGGCGGAAACCGTCGCGCCGATGGTCGAGCGAATTGCGGGCGGCGAGGTGCGCCTGCGCATTCTATCGAATTTCGCCGACCTGCGCCTCGCCCGCGCGATGGTCTCGGTCACGCCGCAGGCCTTGAACACCGAAAACTATCCCGGCGAACGGATTGCCCGCGGCATTGTCGAAGCCTGCGCCTTCGCGAAGGTCGACCCCTATCGCGCCACGACCCATAACAAGGGCATCATGAACGGCGTCGATCCGGTCGTGGTGGCCACCGGCAACGACTGGCGGGCCATCGAGGCGGGCGCGCATGCGTGGGCGTCGCGGCTCGGCCGCTATACCTCGCTGTCCAATTGGGAGATCGACCGTGACGGCAACCTGGTCGGCACGCTGGAAATGCCGATGGCGCTCGGCCTGGTCGGCGGCGCGACCAAGACCCATCCCGCCGCGCGCACCGCATTGAAGATCCTCGGCGTCGAGACCGCGCAGGAACTGGCGGAAGTCACGGTCGCGGTCGGCCTTGCCCAGAACATGGGGGCGCTGCGGGCGCTCGCCACCGAGGGCATCCAGAAGGGCCACATGGCGCTCCATGCCCGCAACATCGCCATCGTGGCCGGCGCTGTTGGCGACGAAATCGAACAGGTCGCCGCCGCTCTCGCCGGCGATCACGACGTGCGGGTCGATCGCGCCAAGGCGATGCTGGAGGCGATGCGTCGATAGCGGCATCGCCGCCGGATTGATACGGAACGGGAGGGCAATGTGAGCGACAACCAACACACCGGCGGCATCGGCGAGCGCGCCGGCCCCCTGAAAGGGCTGGTGGTGCTCGATATCACCCGCGTCGTCGCCGGCCCGTTCTGCTCGATGCTGCTGGCGGACATGGGCGCCACCGTGATCAAGGTGGAGCATCCGGACGATCCGGATTACGCCCGGACGTTTCCGCCGTTCGTCGGCCCCGACGACGAGCAGCTCAGCGCCTTTTTCACCCAGTTCAACCGCAACAAACTCGGCATCACGCTGAATTTCAAGTCCGCCGAAGGCCGGGACCTGCTGAAGAAGCTGATCCGCAACACCGACATTCTGGTCGAGAATTTTCGGCCGGGAACGATGGACAAACTGGGGCTCGGCTACGAGGTGCTCCAGGCCATCAACCCGAAGCTGGTTTACACCGCGATCAGCGGCTTCGGCCGCACCGGGCCGAACGCCTCCAAACCGGCCTACGACAACACCGGCCAGGCGGCGGGCGGGCTGTGGTCGATGAACGGCTATCCGGATCGGCCGCCGGTGCGCGTCGGCACCATCATCGGCGATCTCGCCGCCTCGCTCTACGCCACCATCGGCACGCTGGCGGCGGTCCGTGAGGCCGAAAAGACCGGCCTCGGCCAGGTGGTCGACGTCTCGCAACAGGATTCGGTACTGACGCTGACCGAAAACGCCGTGGTCCGCTACACGGCCAAACAGGAAATCGCCGCGCCGCTCGGCAATGATCATCCCTTCGTGCGGCCCTACGGACAATTTCCCTGCAAGGACGGCTACGTCTTTTTCGGCGGCTACACCGACAAGTTCTGGGCGATCACCTGCGCCATGTTCGGCGAGCCGGACAAGGCCACCGACCCCGCGATCGACACCATGGAAAAGCGCTTCGATCCGGTGGTGGCGGAAACCCGGGTGAAGCCGCTGCTGGAGCGATGGTTCGGCCGGTATACCAAAGCCGAGCTTGAGGCGATGGCCGGCGACAAGGTGCCGCTCAGCGCCATCAAGAACATCGCCGAAGTGGTGAATGATCCGCACATCGCGGCGCGCCAGATGATCGTCGACGTGCCGATCGCCGGCCGGCTGCTCGGCATGTTCGGCCAGCCCATCAAGCTGTCCCGCGCCACGGGAACGGCGTTCGACAAGGCGCCGTCGCCCGGCGAACACAACGAACTGGTGTTGACCCGGCTCGCCGGCGTGAGCGCGGCGGAACTGGAGCGGCTCAAGACGTCGGGAGCCATCTGATGGCCATCGATCTCAGCAAGAACGGCCCTGTCGCGACCATCCGCATCAACCGGCCCGACAAGCTGAATGCGCTGAACCTGGCGATGTACGACGATCTCGGCCGCGCGTTCCACGACGTCAACGACGATGCCGAGATTCGCGTCGTGGTGTTGACCGGCGCGGGCGAGCGCGCGTTCTGCGTCGGCGCCGACCTCACCGAGTCGATTCCGGCGCTTGCCGCCGACAAGATCGACATCTCGGCCTGGGATCCGGCGCATCTCAAGTTTCCCGGCTTCTACAAGCCGGTCGTCTGCGCCATTCGCGGCCTGTGCCTCGGCGGCGGCTTCGAGATCATGCTCGCCACCGACATCCGGATCGCCGCGCGCGAGGCGATCTTTCAGCTTCCGGAGCCCAAGCACGGCATCGTGCCGGCCGGCGGCACGCTGGTGCGGCTGGTCCGGCAGATCGGTTATGCGCATGCCATGGAAATCATGCTCACCGCCGCGCGTTTTTCTGCGCAGGACATGCTGGCCAAGGGCGTCCTCAACCATGTTTGCGACGCCGATCGGGTCGAGCCGCTGGCGTTCGAGATCGCCGGCAACATCGCCGCGCTCAGCCCGATCGCGATCCAGACCATCAAGGAGGCCGCGCTGACCCTCGCGGATCTGCCGCTCGCCGATGCCTTTCGCGCGGAGGCCGTGCTCGGGCAACGCGCCTTCACCAGCGACGACGCCAAGCGCGGCCTGGCCGCCTTCGCCAACCGAGGGGGCCGCAATCCGTGACCGCCGTCCACAATGAAACCATCGCTGCAATCGGGAGGACCACCATGACCATTTCAAACCGCGCCGCCGCCGCGCTGATGAGCACTGCGGTCGCTTTCTGCTCGTTTCCCGCCTTCGCGCAAGGCGCACGGATTTCCGACGGCGTCGTCAAGATCGGCGTGATCGAGGACATGTCGGGCGTCTATGCCGACATCACCGGCAAGGGTGCCGTCGCGGCGGCACAGATGGCGATCGACGAATTCGGCGGCAAGGTGCTCGGCATGCCGATCGAGCTTCTGTCGGCGGATCACCAGAACAAGGCCGATATCGGCGCCGCCGTGGCGCGGAAATGGTTCGACACCGACAAGGTCGACGCCATTCTCGACGTCGCATCCTCCTCGCCGGCGCTGGCGGTGATGGAGATCGCCAAGGAAAAGAAGAAGATCATCACGCTGAGCTCGCCGGGATCGATCCGGATCACCAATGAGGTGTGCGGGCCTTATGTGGTTCACTGGGCCTATGACACCTATGCGATCGCCAATAGCACCGGGCGCGCCCTGGTCGAGCAGGGCTACAACACCTGGTACTTCGTCACCGCCGACTACGCCTTCGGCCAGAGTCTCGAAAGCGACACCGGCAAGGTCGTGAAGGAACTCGGCGGCAGCGTGCTGGGCAGCACCCGGCATCCGGTCGGCACCGCCGACTTCGCCTCCGCGCTGCTGACGGCGCAGGGCTCCAAGGCCAAGGTGGTCGCGCTCGCCAACGCCGGCGGCGACACCATCAATTCGATCAAGCAGGCGGCGGAATTCGGCCTGACCCAGGGCGGACAGAAGCTGGCCGCCCTGGCCGGGTTCATCAACGACGTTCACGGCCTCGGCTTGAAGCAGGCGCAGGG
>JBDHSX010000203.1:0-5971 GCA_039808365.1 Xanthobacteraceae bacterium
GGAAGGGTGGCCGAGTGGTTTAAGGCACCGGTCTTGAAAACCGGCGTGGGTGCAAGCCCACCGTGGGTTCGAATCCCACCCCTTCCGCCACTTCGGAACAAAACCGGGAACGCCGATTCCCGCCGATTTCCCACGCTGGAGGGCACACGCGTTCGAAACAGGTCGTTCTTGGCGTCGCCTATGCGGTTTTCCCAGTCGGCGACGTTATCGCAGTTGCTTGTCAACCGGTGGGCAAGTAGATTGAAGAAGGTAAGATCCGCATTGTCCGCAGCTTATCCTGAAAGATACCGCGGGACGCATCCTCGTCGAGATTCGCTGACCTGACGAAGGCAAGCCTGCTCCGGGAGCGTGGCGGTACGGATCGGTTCGATGCGGGCACAGACCTGCTGCTTATTGCTTACGAATTGTTGCGGTTGCCTGGGCAAACGCTCGGCGCCAAGCACTCACGACAGACTCGCTGCAAGACAGACCCGCTGCAAAGCCTAACGCTGATCGCTGCAAGGAGGCATGGTCATGACCGCTTTCAATATCGTGCGCTTCAAAGTGAAGCCGGGGCGCGAACAGGATTTCCTCGACGCGCACCGCAACGTGGCGGCCGACTGGCCGGGGCTCCGCGCCGCCAACATTGTCAAGATCGGCGAGCGCGCCTACTGCATTGTCGCCGAATGGACCGACCCGGATGCGCTCGTCGCGGCGCGTCCGCGGATGATCTCGACGCTCGACGGCTTCCGCGACACGCTGGAGGATCTTGGCGCTGGTCTCGGCATCACGGATCCGGTCTCAGGGCCTGTGGTCATGGCTTTGCGCTAGGCGCGCCGCGCTCTTTGCCCATGATCCCCCGGGCATGAGTTCGTCGCGTATCTCCCTGGCAGCCGCAGCCATCACAGCTTCCGAACCAAGGCCCGCCGGCGAAACCGGCAGTTTCAGCAACCTCTTAAAGCAAGTCCGGCTGCCCGGGCGGGTAGAGGATCGACGTCCCGTCGACTTGTGCGAAGGGCGTCAGCTTGTGCGGCCGGCAACTGGATTCCGACAGAATCTCGATGACCGGCACACCGCGCACCGCGAGCGCATCGGCGACGAGGGAGCGGTGGCAACGCCAAGGTACGGCCTCGGCGCACATGATGGCGGTGCGTTTGCGTCGCGCCATTTCGATAAGCGTCTCGACTGCCCGCGCAAACTCCGCGGTCTGCATATAGTCGGCGTAGCCCCGGAAACTCTTGTTGCGCCAGCCGGCATTGGGCGAGTCGGCGCGAGCATGCCGCAAGCCGCCCAGCGCCTTCATATGAGAATATTGAATGTGGACCGCCCGCAGGCTGTCGGCGAGAGCCTCGCTTCCGAACTGCGGATTGTGTCGCGATCCCGGCATCGTGCGGATATCGACAAGCTGTTCGATACCGTAAATTTTCAGCAGCGCGACGAAACGCTCGATCGGCAGAGTCGAATGCCCGATGGTGAAGATCGCGTTTTTCGGCCAACGCGCATCCTGTGGCGGGACATGGCTGTTCATGGTGCGACGTGCGGCATCTGAAGAAGGCAAACGTCGAATCTGGCCGGACGGTTCCCGGCGACGGGAATGAAACGCGCCGCGGCGTCAGGACGCGCCATTGCCGACCAGCCTGGCCAGCGTTGATCGCGAGGGGGCGAAGAAGGTCGTGCCGGTCTGCGCCGTGGAGAAATCGAGAAGCCTGTCGTAGGCGCCTTTCGGATCGCCGATGAACATGCGCTCCAGCATCTTCTCGATCACCCAGAGCCTGCGGGAATAACCGATGAAATAGGTTCCGAACTCGCGCCGCCCCGGACTGCCGAACGGCATGTTGTCGCGCAGGATATCGTGTTCGACGCCTTGCGCGTCGACGATGGTCGCCAGATTCTTGTGCGACTTCTGGTTCGGCGTCGGATCGTCGAGTTCGATATTGTCCACCTTGGTGCGGCCGATGACCGTCTCCTGCCGGTCGGCCCCAAGGGCTTTCCATGCCGGCAGGTCATGCAGATATTTCTGGATCACAACATAGCTGCCGCCAACGAAGGCGGGATCCTCGTCTCCGACCAGCGCCGAATCCGGAATGTCGCGGCCCACCGGGTTCGCGGTTCCGTCGACGAAGCCGAGCAGGTCCCGCGCGTCGAAATAACGGAAGCCCGTCGTCTCGTCGACGACCCGAACCGCATCGCCAAGCGCATCAAGCAGCAGCCTTTCCAGCTCAAAGCACAGATCGCCGCGCTCGGCCCGGATGTGGAACAAGAGGTCGCCCGGTGTCGCGGGCGCCTTGTGCTTGCCGCCGTCGATCGGCGCGAAGGGCTTTAGTTCAGCCGGCCGGCTGGAGGGATCGAGCCGGTCCCATAACATGGACCCGATCGCCGCGATGCAGGACAGCTTGCCCTCCAGATCACGGAAGCCGACGGTTTTGATCAGGTCGTCAAGCCCGTCGAGCACCGCGCGGACGCTGCCGATCGCCTTGTCGCCGTCGACAACCTCAGCAACCAAAAAGATCGCGGCGCGCGAAAGCGGAGCCTCAATGCTCTGGGCGTCGATTGGCACCCGGTCCCAAGTTTGCCCTGTCACGTCCACCCCACCGCTGTTGCGACAGGCCGCTCCCTCGTGCCGCCCGCTTCGAACGCTTCTATACCGGGAAGCCGGCGATCTCCATATGGTCCGGTTGACCTCTCCCGTGCCGATCTGGGCGTCTGAAAGGTCAGCCGTTAAGGAATGAGAGAGGGCTTTCGCTGGCCGGACCAGCGCTATTTCGGCACAAATCCCCGATTTGCATTGACTTTGGCCATTTCGCCCCTATTTTCCGCATTGATGCGGCCCGGTATCGAAGCGCGATATCTTGGTAAGCCGCCCGATCGCGTCATATCCGATCCCCGTGCAAATTTGCGTGCCGCTCCGGGGTTGAGCGCGATCAGTCCTTATCCGAGAACCCAAGCGGCGGTTTCGACCAGAGGCTCAATGTCTTTTTCCAATCTCGGCCTGTCCGACAAGGTGCTCGCCGCCGTTGCGGGCGCCGGCTACACGACCCCTACCCCCATTCAAGAACAGTCCATCCCCCACGTCCTGGCGCGCCGCGACGTTCTCGGCATCGCCCAGACCGGCACCGGCAAGACCGCCGCCTTCGTGCTGCCGATGCTGACCCTGCTGGAGCGCGGCCGGGCGCGGGCGCGGATGCCGCGCACCCTCATTCTGGAGCCGACCCGCGAGTTGGCGGCGCAGGTGAAGGAGAACTTCGACAAATACGGCGTCGGCCAGAAACTCAACGTCGCGCTGTTGATCGGCGGGGTGTCGTTCGGCGACCAGGATCTGAAGCTGACACGCGGCGTCGACGTGCTGATCGCCACCCCGGGCCGCCTGCTCGACCACACCGAGCGCGGCGGATTGCTGCTCACCGGCGTCGAATTGCTGGTGATCGACGAGGCCGACCGGATGCTCGACATGGGCTTCATCCCGGACATCGAGCGCATCTGCAAGCTGGTGCCGTTCACCCGCCAGACGCTGTTCTTCACCGCGACGATGCCCAACGAAATCCGCCGCGTCACCGAGGCGTTCCTGCATAATCCGGTGCGGGTCGAAGTCTCCAAGCCGGCCTCCACCGCCGTCACCGTCACCCAGTCGCAGGTCTCGACCGGGCGCGAGCCGCACGAGAAGCGGGAAACGCTGCGCCGGCTGCTGCACGACGCCAAGGACCTCAAGAACGCGATCATCTTCTGCAACCGCAAGCGCGAGGTCGCGCTGCTGCACCGCTCGCTGCAAAAGCACGGTTTCAGCGTCGCGGCGCTGCACGGCGACATGGACCAACCTGCCCGCATGGCGGCGCTCGACCAGTTCCGCAAGGGCGAATTGCCGTTGCTGGTGGCCTCCGACGTCGCCGCGCGCGGTCTCGACATCCCCGAAGTCAGCCACGTCTTCAACTTCGACGTGCCGCATCACCCCGACGATTATGTCCACCGCATCGGCCGCACCGGCCGGGCCGGCCGCGCCGGGACCGCGATCTCCATCGTCAACGCCGCCGACCAGAAATCGCTTGCGGCCATCGAGCGCCTGATCGGCCAGAGCATCCCGCATATCGAGTTGCCCGGCGCGCCGCCGCCATCATCCGGCGGCCTGGATCTGGACGCGCCGCTGCAGCCGGCGGAGCCGCGCGGCCGCGACGGTCGCAGGGCGCGACGCGGCGGGCGTCAGACGCCGGACGACGGGGCGGCCCGTCCCCGCGCCAGCAAATCCCATGTGGAAACCGGACGGCCGGCGCGATCTCGTCAACCGGTTCCGCAGATGGCCGCCGCCGAGGTGCCGTCGATCGGCCGGCCCATGACGCAGCCGAAGCACGACGCGGCCGCCGAGCCGGGCGATCACTCCCATCTGCCGGCCTTTCTGCTGCGCCCGATTCGTGCCCGCCGGTAGGCGCCCACGCGCCCGACAATCCTTAAGTCTGATCGGGAATCCGCCTTCGGATCAAACCCGCAGCACGAGAAACGTCACACTCCGCGCAGGCGGAGTGTCCAGTATTCCGTACCGGCTCAGATATCTTCCGCCATCGCCCGGATTTACTGGATCGTCCGCCTTCGCGGAAGATGACGTCTCATTTTCGGTCAGGCTCTCGGCTCGTCCGAGGCTTTGATCGCCGGGCGGTTTTCCTGATGGGCACGTCGGTCGTCTTGCCGGACGCCTTGGGTTTTCCAGCTCTGGATTTTCCAGACCTTTTCGCATTCTTCAGCGCCGCCGCCCGCGTTGCGGCCGCGAAGGCGTCCCTCGCCCACAGCGCCAGTTCGTCGGTGTCGTCATACAGGCGTTCGGGCAATCGCCAGTATGAGCCCAGGGTGACCGTCTTGCCGCGCGCGGTGTATTGGAAAGGGCCGGTTCCCTCCGCCTCAAATCGGGCGATGCCGCGTTCGTCCGCGCGCAAATAAATCGCGCCGCGCAGAACCAGCGCAAAATTGATTCCGTCGCGAGACACGCCGTAGCCGCTGAACATCCTGCGCAGCGTCACCGGCCCGAAGCCCGCGAACAAATCCAGCAGGAAATCGCGGTCCATCCGGACCCACCGTCAGCCGTCGATTTTGGCGGGCGTGAGCTGCACCGATTCGCCGCAGCCGCAGGCGCTGGTCTGGTTCGGATTGTTGAAGACGAACTGCGCCGACATCCTGTCGGTCTTGTAGTCCATCTCGGTCCCCAGCAGGAACAACACGGCCTTGGGGTCGACCAGAATCTTCACGCCCTTATCCTCCACCACCTCGTCGGTCGGCTTGATGTCGTGGGCATATTCGACCGTGTAGCTCTGGCCGGCGCAGCCGCCGTTCTTGATGCCGACCCGAAGGCCGACGATCTCCGAATCGGTGCGGGCGGTCAGTTCGCGAACCCGCGCCGCCGCAGCCTCCGTCAACCGCATCACCTGCGGGCGGGGACGCGGCTTGGGCTTGGACTCAGGCTTGTTCACGGGGCGGGTCGTCAATTCCATGGCCATTCTCCTCGCGCACCGACGCGGAATCGGCGGCGCGACCTTGATGCCCTGAAAATAACAACGAAATCCCGCCTGTGAAGGGCTTCTTCCGGCCAATAGCCTGGAACCTTTCGCATCGCGATCCGCCAGCACTCAAGCTGCGACGCAAGGCGTCTTGCGCAGGTGCCGCTCGGTCGCGGCCGGATATTTCGCCAGCATCGCGGCAGGGCGGATCGGGCGCGCGACGAGATTGCCTTGGCAGTTCGGGCAGACGCCACGAAGGATGTTATCCGCGCAATCAGCGCAGAAGGTGCATTCGAACGAGCAAATCCGGGCGATTAAGCTTTCGGGCGGCAAATCCCGATCGCAACACTCGCAATTCAGCTTCAATTTCAGCATGATGTCCTCCCGTATTAAAGTTGTTTCGAGGATTAGATCATGGCTCAATCGGCTCGCTGGCGATCAAGGCCGCGAATTGCCGCCAGCCTTTGGCGCGCAATTGGCAGGCCGGGCATTCGCCGCAGCCATAACCCCAATCGTGC
>JBDHSX010000204.1:0-5949 GCA_039808365.1 Xanthobacteraceae bacterium
GAGGCGCTGGTCGAGGCCGGGGTCCGTCGGCTGGTGATCGCCGGCGGCGAGACGTCCGGCGCGGCCGTGGACCGGCTCGGCCTGCCGGGATTCCTGGTCGGCCCGGAAATCGCGCCCGGCGTGCCGGTGCTGCGCGCGGTCGGCGGCCGCCATGGCGACATGCTGCTGGCGCTGAAGTCCGGCAATTTCGGCGCGTTCACCTTCTTCAGCGACGCGCTCGACCTGATGCGGTGACTTTTGACCAAATTGGCGGTATTTGGATCAAGCCGGTTCGCGTTGCCGGGCGCCGCGACGCGGTGAGCTCGTGACGCGAGGCCGGGGCATTTCAACGTTTCGTGATTCATGCCGCCGCCGCCATGGGAGGCGCATGGCGCGGCCGTCTGCTAAAAGCGGCCGGGATTTGCCCCCAGCTCCCGTCGGAGTGACGTAGAGGATCGCCGTTTAATGGTTTCGCTTGTCCGGATCGCGCTGAGCCGCCCCTACACCTTCGTGGTGCTGGCGCTGCTATTGCTCATCGTCGGGCCGTTGGCGGCGCTGCGGACGCCGACCGATATCTTTCCGGAAATCCGCATCCCGGTGATCGGGGTGGTGTGGTCCTATACCGGCCTGCCGCCGGACCAGATGGCCGGGCGGATCACCACGCCGTTCCAGCGGGCGCTGACCACCACCGTCAACGACATCGAACATATCGTCGCCAACTCCTACAACGGCGTCGGCATCATCAAGATCTTCTTCCAGCCCAATGTCGATATCCGCACCGCCAACGCCCAGGTGACGGCGATCGCGCAGACCATGATCAAGCAGTTGCCGCCCGGCGCGACGCCGCCCTTGATCCTCAACTACAGCGCCTCGACGGTGCCGGTGATCCAGATCGCGCTGGCCGGCGAGGGGCTCACCGAGCAGAACCTGTTCGACATCGCCACCAACCAGTTGCGCACGCCGCTGGTCACCGTGCCGGGCGCGGCGATCCCGTGGCCGTTCGGCGGCAAGCAGCGCCAGATCCGGATCGATCTCGATCCGGTGGCGATGCAGTCGCGCGGGTTGTCGGCGCAGGATGTCGCCAACGCGCTGGCGGCGCAGAACCTGATCACGCCGGTCGGCACCCAGAAGATCGGACAGTTCGAATATGTCATCCAGCTCAACAACTCGCCGCTGAAGATCGCGGAACTCGGCGACCTGCCGATCAAGACCGTCAACGGCGCGATGGTCTATATCCGCGACGTCGGCCATGTGCTGGACGGCAACTCGCCGCAGACCAACATCGTCCATGTCGACGGCGGCCGCTCGGTGCTGATGATGGTGCTGAAGGCGGGATCGGTGTCGACGCTCGACATCATCAGCGGCATCAAGCGCAAGATCGAGGAGGTTCGCGACACGCTGCCGGAATCGCTGAAGATCGGCCTGCTCGGCGACCAGTCGGTGTTCGTGCGCGGCGCGATCATGGGCGTCGCCACCGAGGGCCTGATCGCCGCGATCCTGACCAGCCTGATGATCCTGTTGTTCCTGGGGAGCTGGCGCTCCACCGTGATCATCGCGATCTCGATCCCGCTGTCGGTGCTGGGGGCCATCATCATGCTGGCGCTGGTGGGCGAGACGCTCAACATCATGACGCTCGGCGGGCTCGCGCTCGCGGTCGGCATTCTGGTGGACGACGCCACCGTGACCATCGAGAACATCAACTGGCATCTGGAGCAGGGCAAGGACGTCGAGCCCGCCATTCTCGACGGCGCCAACCAGATCGTGACGCCGGCCTTCGTGTCGCTGTTGTGCATCTGCATCGTGTTCGTGCCGATGTTCTTCCTCACCGGGGTCTCGCGCTTCCTGTTCGTGCCGATGGCGCTGTCGGTGATGTTCGCGATGACGTGGTCGTTCATCCTGTCGCGCACGCTGGTGCCGACCATGGCGAAATATCTGCTCAAGCCGCATCTTCACCACGACGACAAGCCGGCCTCGCGCAACCCGCTGGTGCGCTTCCAGCGCGGCTTCGAGGCGCGGTTCGAACGGATGCGGGCGAATTATCGCGCCACCCTGGCGCTGGCGCTGGAGCACCGGCGGGTGTTCGTGACGGGTTTCCTCGGCTGCGTCGCGCTGTCGTTCCTGCTGGTGCCGTTCCTCGGCCGCAATTTCTTCCCCTCGGTGGACACCGGGCAGATGCTGCTCCACGTCCGCCAGCAGATCGGCACCCGCGTCGAGGAAGCGGCGGGCCATCTCGCCGACGTGCAGCGGGTGATCCGGCAGGTGATTCCGCCGGACGAACTCGACACCATCGCCGACAATGTCGGGATGCCGGTCTCAGGCATCAACATGACCTACAACAACACCGGCGTGATCGGCACCCAGGACGGCGACATCCAGATCAAGCTGCGCGAAGGCCACCGCCCGACCGCCGAATATGTCCGCGAGTTGCGGGAAAAACTGCCGCGGGCGTTTCCGGGCATGTCGTTCGCATTCCTGCCGGCCGATATCGTCAGCCAGATCCTGAACTTCGGCGCGCCGGCGCCGATCGACCTGCAAATCCGCGGCGCCAACGCCGAGGGCAATTTCAAATACGCCAACGACCTGTTGCGGCGCATTCGCCTCATTCCCGGCGTGGCCGACGCCCGCATCCAGCAGTCGCGGAGCAATCCGTCCTTCAACGTCGATGTCGACCGGACGCGGGCGCAGTATGTCGGGCTGACGCCGCGCGACGTCACCAACAGCCTGGTGGTCAATCTGGCGGGCAGTTCGCAGGTGGCGCCGACGTTCTACCTCAACCCGGACAACGGCGTCTCCTACAACGTCGTGATGCAGACACCGCAATATCAGATCGACTCGCTGAACAAGCTGGAGACCCTGCCGATCTCGGCGGCGGGCACCGCGACGCCACGGCTGCTCGGCGGCGTCGCCGACATCACCCGATCGGCCTCCAGCGCCGTGGTGTCGGAATACGACATCCAGCCATTGGTGCAGATCTACGCCACCACCCAGGGGCGCGATCTCGGCGCGGTCGAGAGCGATATCCGCCGGCTGATCGCGGAAACCGCCAAGGAGGTGCCGCGCGGCAGTTCGGTGGTGCTGCTCGGCCAGGTCGACACCATGAACAAGGCGTTTGTCGGCCTCCTGTTCGGATTGCTCGGCTCGATCCTGCTGATCTATCTCCTGATCGTCGTCAACTTCCAGTCATGGTCGGACCCGTTCGTCATCGTCATGGCGCTGCCGGCGGCGCTCGCCGGCATCATCTGGATGCTGTTCGTCACCCACACCACGCTGTCGGTGCCGGCCTTGACCGGCGCGATCATGTGCATGGGCGTCGCCACCGCCAACAGCGTGCTGGTCATCAGTTTCGCGCGCGAGGTTTACGAGGCCACCGGCGATCCGGTGAAGGCGGCGCTGGAAGCCGGCTTCGTCCGTTTCCGCCCGGTGCTGATGACCGCGCTCGCCATGATCATCGGCATGACGCCGATGGCGCTGGGGTTGGGCGAGGGCGGCGAGCAGAACGCGCCGCTCGGCCGCGCCGTGATCGGCGGGCTTATTTTCGCGACCTTCGCCACATTGATGTTCGTCCCGGTGGTTTTCAGCATGGTTCACAAACGGCAGCCGGCGGCGGTCCCGCGCACCACGGAGATGGCCTATGCCCACTGAACACGACGCCACCCGGGACGAGGCCAAGGTCGCGCCCCGCAAGCTGGGTCTCGTCGGCGTGGTCGTGGTCTGCGCGGCGGCGTTCGCCGTCGCCACCGGGATCATGTCGCGCGAGAAATCGAGCGCCGACCTGCGGACCTGGACCGACGAGCAGGCGGTGCCGACGGTGGCGGTGATCGCGCCGAGCGCGACCGCGCTGAACCCGACGCTGCAATTGCCCGGACGGCTGGAAGCCTATTCGCGCGCGCCGATCTACGCGCGGGTCTCGGGTTATGTGAAAGGCTGGTACGTCGATATCGGCGCCAAGGTGAAGGCCGGGCAACTTCTGGCCGACATCGAGGCGCCCGACCTCGACCAGCAACTGGTGCAGGCCCGCGCCGATCTCGTCAGTCTGCAGGCCAGCGCGGAATTGTCGGCGGCGACGCTGGAACGGCGCAGGACGTTGCTGTCGTCGAATTTCGTCTCGAAGCAGGAAATCGACGAGCGCACCGCCGATCTCGCCAACAAGCGCGCGGCGGTGAAAGCCGGGCAGGCCAATGTCGATCGCCTTGAGGCGCTGACCGGCTTCAAGCGGATCGTCGCGCCGTTCGACGGCGTGGTGACGGCGCGCAACACCGATGTCGGCGCGCTGATCAACGCCGGCTCGTCCACCGGCCCCGCGATGTTCGTGGTCTCCGACATCAGCCGGTTGCGGGTCTATGTCGACGTGCCGCAGAGCTATGTGCCGATGATCCGGATCGGCGCCAAGGCGGAGATCACCATGCCGGGCTACGCCGACCGGATCTTCCCGGCGACGGTGGAGTCGTCGTCGCAATCGGTCGACGCTTCGACCGGCACCACGCGGATGCAGCTTGCGCTGGACAACCCCAGCGGGGAGCTGATGCCGGGCAGCTACGCCAATGTGCGGATGAGCCTCGATCGCGGCACCGCGCCGCTGCACATTCCGGCCAGCGCGCTGATCTTCAACCGCAACGGCCTGCGCGTCGCCACCGTCAACGCCGAGGGCCGTATCGTGTTCAAGCCGGTGACGATCGCGCGCGATCTCGGCAAGGACATTGAGCTGGCGTCAGGGCTCGCGGCCGACGATCGCGTGGTGATCGCGCCGCCGGACGGCATCGTCGACGGTGACCAGGTTCGCGTCGCCGGCGACGACAAGGCGCGCAAGCCGGCGACGGCGTCGCGGGCGCAGGACGAAAAGGGCTGACGCGGCGGCGTTGTCAGCGCAAAAAGATCGCGCGCTGCGCGCCGACTTCCGCGCAAATGAAGTCCGACACCGCGCGCACCCGGCTCAAGCGGCGCATGTCGACGTGAGTGATGATCCAGTAGCTGCGTTCAAAACCGGTGTCCGGCAGCACCATCTGCAAGCGCGGATCGGCCTGGGCGGCGTAGTCGTGCAGGATGCCGATGCCGCCGCCGCCGCGCACCGTCTCAAGCTGGCCGACGGCGCCGGAGCATTCCAGCCGGCTATAGTTCGGTCCGTACAGTTCCGGCATGAAATGGAGCTGGTCGGCGAAGACAAGGTCCTGCACATAGGTGATCAGGCAATGCCGTTCGAGGTCGGCTATGGTCTTCGGCGCGCCGTGCTCGGCGAGATAATCCTTCGCCGCGTAGAAATGCAGCGAGTAATCGGTCAGCTTGCGGACGGTGAGGCGGCCTTCCTCGGGGCGCTCGATGGTGATGGCGATGTCGGCCTCGCGCTTGGACAGCGAGAAGGTGCGCGACATCGGCACCGTCTGGATGGTCAGCGACGGATATTTGCGCTTCAGCTTGCCGAGGCGCGCACAGAGAAACAGCGCGGTGAAGCCGTCCGGAGCCGCGACCCGCACGGTGCCGGACAGTTCGACGTCGGACTGCGACAGATCGCCCTGCGCCCGCAGCAGTTGCGCCTCGACCTCCTCGGCGGCGGCATAGAGGCGGTCGCCGGCGGAGGTCAGCACGCAACCGGTGGTCTGACGGTCGAACAGCCGCACCCCGAGCGACTTCTCCAGCGCGCCGATCCGGCGGCTGACGGTGCCGTGATCGATGCGAAGCTGCCGCGCGGCGGCGAGGAATTGCCCGGCCCGCGCCACGCTGAGAAACACCCGGATATTGTCCCAGTCCATGCCCGCACCCGCGTTTCGTACTTTTATTCTTGCACAAGGGAGGGGAAATTGTCTTTCCTCATGTGCCAAAATGCCAGTGCTTATGGTGAGGCGGCAAGAGGGCTGGTTGTTGGAGGCGCCATGAAACCCTCCACAAGGCGTCATGGCCGGGCCTAGCCGTTCGAAGAACGGCGTCGCTTCCGCTCGCCTATTACCCGGCAATCCCTCCTCATGAAACGACTCTTCT
>JBDHSX010000205.1:0-5865 GCA_039808365.1 Xanthobacteraceae bacterium
GCGCCACCTCCTGCGGCTCCCGGCAACAATGACCGCTTCGAGGAACGCATCGGCACTCGCTGGGTGGTGTGGGTCGGCGGCCTGACGCTGGCGCTCGGCGGCTTCTTCATGGTGCGTTATTCCATCGAGGAAGGGCTGCTCGGCCCCGGCGTGCGCGTGCTGCTCGGCGGCCTGTTCGCGGCCGCGCTGCTCGCCGCCGGCGAATGGACGCGACGCAAGGAGAGCGCAGCCGCCGCCGCGCCGCTGCCGGTCGCCAACATTCCGGCGATCCTCACCGCCGCCGGCACCGCGGTTGCGTTCGCCACCGTCTACGCCGCCTATGCGCTGTATGATTTTCTGGTGCCCGGCACGGCGTTCGTGCTGCTCGGGCTGGTGGCGTTGGCGACGCTCGCCGCCGCGCTGCTGCATGGTCCGGCGCTGGCCGGGCTCGGCGTCGTCGGCGCGTTCGTGACGCCGCAACTGGTGCCGTCGGAGCAGCCGGACTTCTGGGCGCTCTACATCTATCTCGCCATCGTCACCGCCGCCGCGTTCGGGCTGGCGCGCATCCGGTTGTGGCGCTGGCTCGCCATCACCGCCACCGTCCTCGCGCTGTTGTGGACGATCCCGTGCCTTGATTGCGGGCCGACGATGATTGCCCCGCACGCCTTCCATGTCATCGCAGGCTTCGTGCTGGCCGCATTGCTGGTAGTCTGCGGCCTGATGTTCGGGCCGCCCGCCGAACCCGGCAGGATCGAAGCGATGTCCTCCGGCGCGCTGGCGGCGTACACGCTTGGCGCAACGATGATCGTGCTCGCCAGCGGACACGACATGGCGGCGGTCATCATCTTCGGCCTGCTGGTGCTGGCGACCTTGATCATTGCGTGGCGCGCCCCGTCGGCGACCGCGGCGGTCGCCGCCAACGCGGTATTGGTGGCCGTCGTCTTCCTCGAATGGGCGGTGCGCGCCAATCCCGACATGCTGATGCTGCCCGGCGGCCCGCTGCCGGGCCTCGCGCCCGGCGCGACGGACGAATCCGTCTTCGCGCATCTGATCGCGGCGGCGATCTTCGCGACAGGATTTGCCGCTGCCGGTTTCGCCGCGCAGGGCCGCTCGATCAGCGCGCCGGTGCTGGTGATCTGGGCCGCGTCGGCGGTGTTCACGCCGATTGCATTGCTGATCGCGCTCTATGCGCGCATCACGCATTTCGACCGTTCGGTTCCTTTCGCGATCATCGCCGTCATTCTCGCGGCGGTGTTCGGCTGGATGACCGAGACGTTGAACCGGCGCGAACCTCGCCCGGGCCAGACAATCGCGACCGCGCTGTTCGCCACCGGCACGCTGGGCGCGCTGGCCCTGGCCCTCACCTTCGCGCTCGAACGCGGCTGGCTGACCATCGCGCTGGCGCTGATGTCGGCGGGCACGGCGTGGGTCGCGACACGGCGGCCGATTCCGTTCCTGCGCTGGCTCGCCGCGATCCTCGCCGCCATCGTGGTGGCGCGCATCGGCTACGAGCCGCGCATCGCCGGCGACGCGATCGGCAGCACCCTGATCTTCAACTGGCTGCTGTGGGGCTACGGCATTCCGGCGCTGTCATTCTGGACCGCCGGGTATCTCTTGCGGAAGCGCGGCGACGACGTGCCATTGCGCATCATCGAGGCCGCCGCGATCCTGTTCACCGTGCTGCTGGCCTTCATGCAGATTCGTCATGCCGTCTACGGCGGCAACATCTACATCGCCGACACCACCCTCGTCGAGTTCGGTTTGCAAAGCTGCGTCGCGCTGGCGATGGCGATCGGGCTCGAACGGTTGCGGCTGCGCAGCCACAGCATCGTGCACAACGTCGCCGCCATCCTGCTCACCGCGGCCGCCGGATTGATCGCGCTGTTGGGGTCGCTCGGGCTCGAAAATCCGATGATATGGTTCATCGATGTCGGCGGTCTGTTCATCAACAAGCTGCTGCTCGCCTACGCGCTGCCGGCGATGCTGATGCTGATCCTGTCTTATGTGATCGCGGGCCGTCGCCCGCGACCCTATGTCAACGCCGTCGCCGCCGGCGCGCTGGTGATGGCGCTGGCCTATATCAGCTTCGAAATCCGGCGCTTTTATCACGGGCCGGTCATCAGGCTCGGCGGCATCGGCGACGCCGAGCAATATACCTATTCGATCGCCTGGCTGGCCTTCGGCGTCGCGCTGCTCGCGGCCGGCGTGATGCTCAATTCGCAACGCGCGCGGCTGGCCTCGGCGGTGGTGATCGCGCTCACCGTCCTCAAGGCGTTCCTGGTGGACATGTCGGAACTGACAGGCGTCTATCGCGCGCTGTCATTCATGGTGCTGGGGTTGGTGCTGGTCGCCATCGGCTGGTTGTATCAGCGCATCCTGTTCCGGCGCGACCTGCCACTGCCGGCGCGAACCGACGCGCCGCCGACAGCATGATACGCGAACACGTTAGAGGGCGACGATCAGTCGGTCGAGCGACGCAACTCGGAGACGGAGCCGGTATTCACCGGATCGATCTTTTCGCGCTGAACCTTCGGCGTCTCCACGCGCGCCACCACATCCGCGGGCGCGGCGTCCGCCGACCTGACGTGACGCGGATGCAGCGAGCGCGGTCCCCTGCCGGAGACGGCCCGCGCCATCAAGATATGCCCGGCGCCCTTGTGCTGGAAGTCGCAATAGGCGAAGCCCATGCCCGACACAGCGCCGCGAAAACTACGCTCGTCGCGCTTGTCGAGGCTGAAGCACGGCGAGAACGGCAGTCCCTTGAGCGAGGCGCAGACCGATTCGCCGCGCGTCTGCACCGTATTGACCGGAAGCCGCATGTAGCGCGTCGGGCCGGAGCCGCTGAACTGGATCGAGCCCGCGGCCGAACCGTCATCGAAGATACGTCCGGCGCCGCGCGTGCCGTCGAAACAGGTGAAGGAGAAGATTTTACCGACGACGAATTTGCGTGCCTCGGTGGCGTTCATTTCGCCGGCGACGGCGGGCGCGATCAACGCGCCAATAGTCAAGGCACCCAACACAAAACGCGCGAACATGCTGAACTCCACACAACCGAGCGCGGGACAGGTGACGCCATCGCCTCACCTTTACCCGCTGCTTACCATACCAATCGTGGCGAGAATGGCTCAGCTTGGTTGGTAAAGTCTGAACGCGGCTCAGGAAATCTTCACCACGATGCGACCCCGCACCTGGCCGCCAAGGATTTTCGGCCCCGCCGCGATCACCTCGTCAAGGCCGATTTCGTGAGTGATTTCAGCAAGTTTTGAGGAATCGAGATCGCTGGCCAGCCGGTTCCAGGCCTGTTCGCGAAGCGCTAGCGGGCACATCACCGAATCGATGCCGAGAAGACACACCCCGCGCAAAATGAACGGCGCGACCGACGACGGCAGGTCCATGCCGCCGGCCAGACCGCAGGCGGCGATGGCGCCGCGATACTTCGTCATCGACAAAAGGTTGGCGAGCGTGGTCGAGCCGACGCTGTCGATGCCGCCCGCCCAGCGCTCCTTGGCCAGCGGCTTGGCGGGGCCGGACAGTTCGCTCCGCTCGATGATTTCAGCGGCGCCGAGCGCGCGAAGATAGTCGGCTTCCGAAGCGCGTCCGGTCGAGGCGATGACGTGATAGCCGAGCTTCGACAGCACGGCGACCGCCACCGAGCCGACGCCGCCGGCCGCGCCGGTCACCACCATGGGACCGTCCTGCGGCTTCAGGCCGTGCTTCTCCAGCGCCAGCACCGACAGCATCGCGGTATAGCCCGCGGTGCCGATCGCCATGGCGTCGCGCGCCGACATGCCGTCCGGCAGCCGCACCAGCCAGTCGCCCTTGACGCGCGCCTTTTCGGCGTAAGCGCCGAGATGGGTCTCGCCCATGCCCCAGCCGTTGCAGACCACCTTGTCGCCGGCCTTCCACTTGGGATGCGAGGACTGCTCGACGGTGCCGGCGAAATCGATCCCGGCGATCATCGGAAAGCGCCGCACCACCGGCGACTTGCCGGTGAGCGCGAGCCCGTCCTTGTAGTTCAGGGTGGACCATTCGACGCGGACGGTGACGTCGCCGTCCATCAACTCCGCCTCGTCGAATTGGGTCAGCGCCGCCGTGGTGCCCTTCTCCGCCTTGTCGATCCGTACCGCCTTGAATGTGCCCACGCCAGATATCCCGTCACCGCTGGAAAAAAGGAACGTCGAACGGACGACCCACGCCGCGCCGCCGATACAGTGAATTTATCCAATGCGGCGAGGCCGGGCAACCGTCCAGGGCCGCCGGCCATCGAGTCGCGGCGATCGCTGCCGCTCAGTTCTTGACCAGGGCCAGTTTCGCCGAAATCTCGGCGGTCGATGCCGAGGTGCCCCAGCTCGGCGCCTCGCTGCCGTCGCCCCAGGCGCGCGGGCGATAGAAGGTATGCACGCCGGTGCGGTACATCTTGCGCATCTCGCGCACCCACGACGGATGCACCCAATAGGCGTGATAATGCGTCGACTTCGCCACCTCCGGCAGCCACAACTGGCCGTCCAGCGTGGCCTTGGCGATTTTCCTGGCGCGGTCCCACATGTCGGGCTCGCGCACCACGTCCGGAATGCCGTCGCAGGCGAAGGTGAACTGACAGGCCAGATGCCGGTTGGCGTTCTGATAGACCACGCCGCACACCGTGGTCGGATAGAAACCGGAGAACACCCGGTTCATCACCACTTGCGCCACCGCGATCTGGCCGCGCACCGCCTCGCCCCGCGCCTCGAAATAAACCGCCTCGGCGAGGCATTTCTCCTGCTTGGCGCGCGCCTTGCCCTCGAGGCCGAGCCGCTCCGCGGGCGTCTTGGGATGAGCCTTGTGATCGCCGTTGACCTCGCCCTTGCCGGCCGCGGTCTCGCCGGCGCTCGAAGCCGCGTCGGTGCCGCCCGCCGCCGCGACCTTGAGATCGGGATCGGGCGCGCCGGGGCGCACAACCCTCGGCGCCTCGCCCGGTTGCCAGCTTTGCAACGTCTCGCCGGTGACACCGAGGGAATCGCTGCCGAAATAGAGGCTCGCGGTCTGCACCGCGAACGGATCGGGCGACGGCGTCAACCGCGACGGATGATCGAAGCCGAGCGCCGCGCGCTCGTCCTCGAACGGCCGGACATCGACCGGTGCGACGGCGTCGTATTGCTTCAGCGGCGGCGCGCTGAGCGCCTCGGCGAGTTCGGGATCGAGCGCGCCCTGCGGCGCCGCGGCGGTCTTCTCCGGCGCGACAAAACGCGCCGCGGGCTCTTCGCGCGACGGCGTGGTTTCCGGCGTCTCGACCGGCGGCGCGGCGACCTGCAGCCGATCGCCCTTCATGCTGCGATCGACGCGCGGAAAGTCAGCCGCGTCGTAACGACGCGGCGGCGTCAGCAACGGATTGCGCGTGATCGCGCCGACAAGATTGCTGCCCTGGCTTTCGAAGCTCGCCAGCAGGGCGGCGGCGCTGCGCGGCAACGAGGTGCCGATCGGACGGGCGAAGTTGAAGGTCGCGACCTGAATCGTCTCGACGGCCGGCGAGAACACCCGCTGTTGCCAGCGTTCGGCGACGCCCGGCTGGCGCGCCAGCAGTGAGGCAATGTCCTGATATCCGGCTTCCGTCGGCAACAATGCGAAGACGCAAAGACCGAGGCCGAAGGACGCAAATCGTGCGCCCCTCGGCCCGTTACGCATGACAAACATCGATACGCTCACGCAACGCCACACATACGCACACACAAGATCGAGGCGCACCTTCGATGCAATTCGATCCTTGCCGTTAGTAGCCCATTAAAGTTGCGGGGGAGTTAATCGGCGATGCGCGCGCGACACATGCAAGCAAGTTGTCCCCGGCGCGCAGGGCTTTCTTGCAACGTCATGAATCGTGCGTCACGAAAACAGGTAAACGTTCGGTCAACG
>JBDHSX010000206.1:0-5822 GCA_039808365.1 Xanthobacteraceae bacterium
GCGCGGCGGCGTCCGCCCGGTCGTCGGCTTGCGGCGGCTGGCTGGCCGGCATCTGTTGCGACTGACGATCGAGCGGCGTCGGCGACGTCAGCGACGGCGCATCCGCAGCCGGCGGCGCGATCGGCGCCGGGGCCTTTCTTGAAGCGGCGTTCTGCGCCACCGGCGTCGATTGGCCGTCAAGGAAGGTCATCGCCATCTTGAACGTGCCGAGCACGATCACCACGACGCTGGCGCCGATCAGCAGCGCGCGAATTTTCGAACCGACGGCGCCGTTCTTGGCGGCGGCGCGGATCGAATCGTTGAGCTTGGCGGCGCGGCTCGGCCGCTCGCCCGACGCGGGCGTGGCGGCCGCGGCGGCCTGGGCGGCGCGGCGCGCGGCGGCAATGAAGCTCGACGCGCGCGCCGGTTCGTCCGAGGCCCGCGCCGGGGCGATCTCGCTGAGCGCATCCTCCGACGCGGCGATGCGTTCGGAGGGCGACAGCACGCGGTCGGTCGGGCGGGTCCCCGGTTCGAGCGGATGATCCGGCGGCAGGTCGAGGCCGAGCGGCGCGCGCGCCGGTTCGCGGCGCGTTTCGACCACAGGCGGCGCGACGGGAACCGGCTCCGGACGTGGGCGCGGGCTCAGGATATCGCGAATCGTGGTCGGCTCGGGCGACGGGGCCGGCGTCGCGGCCGGCGCCATGAACGGCGGCGTCTGCGCCTGCGCCGGATTGGGTAGATCCGGACGTTTCGGCATCGGTGCCGGCGTCGCCACGGCGGCGGCCGGCGCGGCCTGCGCGACACGAAGGTCGTTTTCGATGACGGTGAGGCGATCGACGACAAGGGCCAGCGTGTTGTGAACCGCTTCCAGGGAATCCTGCGTGGTGCGGCTCGTTTCCGACTGGCTATAGCGGATGTCGGAGATGTCGCGCCGGATCGTGTCGACCACGGCGTCGTCCATCGCGGGCGCGGCGGACGGATGGGTCAGCGCCGCGAAACTGGCCTGTTGCTGCTCCAGGTGCCGCAGGATGTCCTGCAATCCCTGCTCGACGCGGTTGAGGCCGCCCGCGCGATGATCGGCGGAGGCTTCCAGCCGTTCGAGCAGATAGGAAATCCGCTGTTCCAGATGCGTCAGGGCCGCCGGGCCGTCATGATCGGCCGGGATGCGGTCGAGCCGCTCGGTCAGCGCGCGCAAGGCGCCCTCGATCTGCTCGGAGCGATCGTCGACGATGCGCTGGGGCCGGCTTTCCAGCGCCGAGGTCAGCGTCGCGATGCGCGCTTCCAGCGCCGCGAACGAATCGGAATGGATTTCGGCGCGACCCAACCGGTCGACCTTCGACGCCAGCGCCTGAACGTGCTCGGCGAGTTGCGTCAGCGTGTCGTTGGAGGCGACGTTGGCGACGACGCTGCGCAGCGCGGCCATGTCTTTTTCGAGCTGCCGGATCGTTCCCGATTCGCCGCCGCTGCGGACGATGGTGTCGAGTTTCGCGCCGAGGCCGCGGATCGCGCTGTCGAAGCCGGCCAGTTGCTCGGCCGGCGTCAGCGTGTGCAGCGCCTGCCGGATGTCCTTCAGGGCGCGTTCGACGCCGGCCAGCGCCTGGTCGTTGCCGGCGTTGTCGCGGTTGTCGTCGATGCGCCGCGCCAGCATTCGGACCTCGCGCTCGATCGATTCGATCGCCTGACGCGGCATCGCCTCGTTGATGGAGCGGTGAATCTCGCGGAGTTCGCCACGGAACGAGGCGATCGCGTGGTCGGTCTGCGCCGGCTGATGCAGCGCCTCGATCCGGCTGGTGATTCGCGCGAGCTGCTGTTCGAGCGCCGCCATCTCGACCGGCCGCGTCCGCTCCCTTGCCGGGTCTCTCGCCGGCTCCCGGATCGGTTCTTTCACCGGCTCGGGTGCGAAGGCGGAGGTCGCGAACGGCGGCAGCGCCGGCGCCGCCGCGCGGGCGGTTTCCAGTTCATTCTGGCGGGCGAGGATTTCCGCGACCGCGGAATCGAGCGCCGACGGTCGGCCGGACGATGCTCCGCCGCTCGGCGCGGCGGCCCCCGCTGTCCGCGCCGGGCCGGGCTGAACGAAGGCGGGTTGCGGCTGCGGATGCGGTACGGCATGCGGTTTCGGCGCGGTGATCCGCGACAACCGCTCGTCGAGCCGGGAAATGGCGTCGTTCAACTGACGGGCGACCGGCGGCTGGTCGCGCTCGGTCGGTCGTGAAATGGTTTCGATCTGGCGCGCGATCGTATCCAGCCGCTGGTGGATTCCGGCGACTTCCGGCGCCTGTTGCGCCGGCGCCTGCGGCCGCGCCCCGAATGTCGCGCCGCCTCCATCCGATTCGCCGATCGAGGAATCCAGCCAATCGGTCAGCGACAGGCCGGCGCGATGAGCCGCCGCCGCCGCGCGTTCGCGAACCGATGGGTCGATGTCTTCAACATTCCATGATCCGCGCGAATTCATGCTGGGGTCCGGTGTCCGATCGGGCGGCGGTCGCCATGCCCTGTTTGGTTAAAATGATCCTCACGGGTGGCGTGGCTATGCCTCTGAACCGGACTTTTCCGTGTTAGGGTAAACATCTCGTTAAGGATTGCCGGACCGGACCGAAAAGTTGCCGGCGACGGCCGATGACGCGTCAGGAAAATATTCCAACCCGCGAGGATGTCTGCGGCAACAGGCTCATTGCTGCGGTGCAAGATTTCTTGGTAGAACCGGTTCCAATAACGCCAGTTCAGAGGGACGACATGCCGAGCTACAAAGCGCCCATCGACGACGTCAATTTCCTGCTCGACGACGTTTTCCAGTTCGACCGCTACAATAATCTTCCCGGCTTCAGCGACGCCTCCCGCGACGTTCGCGCCGCGATCCTGGAGGAGGCGGCCAAGCTCTCGGAACAGGTGCTGCAACCGCTCAACCGGACCGGCGACCTCGAAGGCTGCGTCCGCCATGACGACGGCCGGGTGACCACGCCGAAAGGCTTCAAGGAAGCCTTCAGGCAGGTGGCGGAAGGCGGCTGGCTGGGCCTGTCGGCGCCCGCCGAGTTCGGCGGGCAGGGACTGCCGGTGACGCTGTCGCAGACCGTCGCCGAATTCCAGATCTCGGCCAACATGGCGTTTTCGATGTATGGCGGCTTGACCATGGGGGCGACGGCGGCGCTGCTGGTTCACGGCACGCCGGAGCAGAAGGCGACCTATCTGCCGAAGATGGTGGCGGGCGAATGGACCGGCACCATGAACCTGACCGAGCCGCAATGCGGCACCGACCTCGGGCTGTTGCGCACCAAGGCGGTGAAGCAGGCCGACGGCAGCTACAAGATCACCGGCACCAAGATCTTCATCTCCGCCGGCGAGCACGATCTGGCCGACAATATCATTCATCTGGTGCTGGCCCGCATCGAGGGCGCGCCCAGCGGCATCAAGGGCGTCTCGCTGTTCGTGGTGCCGAAGCAACTGGTCAATGCCGACGGCTCGCTCGGCGCGCGGAACGGCGTGTCATGCGGCTCGATCGAGCACAAGATGGGCATCCACGGCAATTCCACCTGCGTCATGAACTACGACAACGCCACCGGATGGCTGGTCGGCGAAGAAAACAAGGGCATGCAGGGCATGTTCGTGATGATGAACGAGGCGCGGCTCGGCGTCGGCGTTCAGGGCCTCGCGATGTCTGAGGTGGCCTATCAGAACGCGGCCGTCTACGCCCGCGAGCGGTTGCAGGGCCGCGCGCTGACCGGGCCGCAGGCCCCGGACAAGCCGGCCGATCCGATCATCGTTCATCCGGACGTGCGCCGGACGCTGTTGTCGATCCGCGCCTTCAACGAGGCGGCGCGCGCCATGGTGGTGTGGACCGCGCTCAAGAGCGACGTCGCGCACCGTTCCAGCGACGCCAAGGAGCGCGAGACGGCCGACGACCATCTCGGCCTGATGACGCCGATCCTCAAGGGCGTGCTCACCGACGGCGGCTTCGCCAACGCGGTGGCGGCGCAGCAGGTGTTCGGCGGCCACGGCTACATCGCCGAGCACGGCATGGAGCAGTTCGTCCGCGACGCCCGCATCGCCATGATCTACGAGGGCGCCAACGGCATTCAGGCGCTCGACCTGGTCGGCCGCAAGCTGCCGCGCCATGGCGGCCGCGCCGCGATGGCGTTCTTCGGCGAGGTGACGACCTTCGCCAAGGAGCATGGCGGCGATGAGGCGATGAAGCCGTTCCTCACGCCGCTGTCGACCGCGCTCGGGCACTTGCAGCAGGCCACCATGTGGCTGATGCAGAACGCGATGGCCAAGCCCGACAACGCCGGAGCCGCCGCCACCGACTACATGAAACTGTTCGGCCTGGTGGTGTTCGGCTACATGTGGGCGCGCATGGCGAAAGTCGCGCAGGACAAGATTGCGGCGGGCGAGGCCTCCGCCTATCTCAAGACCAAGCTGGTGACCGGCCGCTTCTTCATGGAGCGCATGTTGCCGGAAACGGCGCTCCACCTCACCCGCATTCAGTCCGGCTGCGCGACCACGATGGAATTGCCGGCGGAAGCGTTCTGAGGATCGTCGTCATTGCGTTGCCGCAAAGGCCGCCCGCAATGACGCCCTATAGTCGGATTGAGCCTTAATTCGTCTCGCTCGCGCAAGACCGGGACCGAAACGGGAGACAACGATGGCTGAAGCCTATATTTACGATCACGTCCGCACGCCGCGCGGCAAGGGCAAGTCGGATGGCGCGCTGCACGAGGTCACGGCGCTGGCGCTGGCGACCGCGCCGCTGAAGGCGATCAAGGAGCGCAACAATCTCGGCGCCGACAGCGTCGACGACGTAGTGCTCGGCGTGGTCGATCCGGTCGGCGAGGCGGGCGGCGACATTTCGCGCTTCGCGGCGTTGCAGGCCGGTCTCGGCACCCATGTGCCGGGCATTCAGATCAGCCGGTTCTGCGCCTCGGGCCTCGACGCGGTGAATTTCGCCGCGGCGCAGGTGATGGCCGGCCAGCACGACCTGACCATCGGCGGCGGCGCGGAATCGATGAGCCGCGTCGGCATTCTGTCATCGGGCACGGCGTGGCCGATGGATCCTTCCATCGCGGTGCCGTCCTACTTCCTGCCGCAGGGCATCTCCGCCGACCTGATCGCCACCAAATACGGTTTTTCGCGCGCCGATTGCGACGCCTATGCGGTGGAGAGCCAGAAGCGCGCCGCCGAATCCTGGGAGAAGGGCTACTTCAAGAATTCGATCGTGCCGGTGAAGGACCAGAACGGCCTCACGATCCTTGATCGCGACGAGCACATGCGGCCCTCGACCACGATGCAGTCGCTGGCTTCGCTGCAACCCTCGTTCGAGGTAATGGGCGCGATGGGCGGCTTCGACGCGGTGGCGACGCAATCGCATCCGGAAGTCGAGCGCGTGGTGCATGTGCATCACGCCGGCAACTCCTCGGGCATCGTCGACGGCGCGGCCGCCGTGCTGCTCGGCAACGAGGCCGCCGGCAAGAAACACGGCCTCAAGCCGCGCGCAAAGATCAGGGCGTTCGCCAATATCGGCTCCGAGCCCTCGATCATGCTGACCGGCCCGGTGGACGTGACCAAGAAGGTTCTCGCCCGCGCCGGCATGAAGCTGGAAGACATCGACCTGTTCGAACTGAACGAGGCGTTCGCCTCGGTGGTGCTGCGCTACATCCAGGCGTTCGACATCGATCCCGCCAAGATCAACGTCAACGGCGGCGCCATCGCCATGGGCCATCCGCTCGGCGCCACCGGCGCGATGATCCTGGGCACCGTGCTCGACGAACTGGAGCGCCGCGACCTCAACACCGCGCTGGTGACGCTGTGCATCGGCGGCGGCATGGGCACCGCGACCATCATCGAGCGGGTGT
>JBDHSX010000207.1:0-5795 GCA_039808365.1 Xanthobacteraceae bacterium
ACCTTCCAGCCCGGCTCGATCATCATCGGGCCGCGATCTTCCAGCTTGAACATCGCGTAGGCCACCGCCTCGCCCTGATCGTTGGAGATCAGGACGCCGTTGCGGCGTCCCGCGATCTCGCCCTTGTACGGCAGGTAATCGTGGAACAGGCGGTTCATGATCGCGGTGCCCTTGGTGTCGGTCATCAACTCGCCCTGATAGCCGATCAGGCCGCGGGTCGGCGCGTAGAACACCAGCCGCAGCCGGTTGCCGCCGGAGGGGCGCATCTCGATCATCTCGGCCTTGCGCTCGCTCATCTTCTGCACGACGACGCCGGAAAATTCCTCGTCGACGTCGATGACGACTTCCTCGACCGGCTCCAGCAACTGCCCGTTCTCGTCCTTGGTCAGCACCACGCGCGGACGCGACACCGACAGTTCGAACCCCTCGCGGCGCATGGTCTCGATCAGGATCGCCAGCTGCAATTCGCCGCGCCCCGAGACTTCCATTGAGTCCTTGTCGGCCGCCTCGACCACGCGCAAGGCGACGTTGCCCTCGGCCTCGCGCAGCAGGCGGTCGCGGATCATGCGGCTGGTCACCTTGTCGCCCTCGGTGCCGGCGAGCGGCGAGTTGTTGACGATGAACGACATCGACACGGTGGGCGGGTCGATCGCCTGCGCCTTCAGCGGCGTCTCCACCGACGGGTCGCAGAAGGTGTCGGCCACGGTGCCCTTCGACAGCCCGGCGATGGCGACGATGTCGCCGGCCTCGGCGATGTCGAGCGGCACCCGCTCAAGACCGCGGAAGGCGAGAATCTTCGAGATGCGCCCGGTCTCCACCGTCTTGCCGTCGCGCGACAGCACCTTCACCGACTGGTTCGGCTTCACGGTGCCCGACGCGATGCGGCCGGTGATGATGCGGCCGAGATAGGGGTTGGCTTCGAGGATGGTGCCGAGCAGGCGGAACGGGCCTTCCTCGACCTTGGGCGGTGCGACGTGCTTCAGCACCAGGTCGAACAGCGGCTTCATGCCGTTGCCGTTGTCGTCCGGCGACACGCCCATCCAGCCGTTCTTGCCCGAGCCGTAGAGGATCGGGAAATCGAGCTGCTCGTCGGTGGCGTCCAGCGCCGCGAACAGGTCGAACACCTCGTTGAGCACCTCGGTGGCGCGGCCGTCGGGGCGATCGACCTTGTTGATGGCGACGATCGGCTTGAGGCCGAGCTTGAGCGCCTTGCCGACCACGAACTTGGTCTGCGGCATCGGACCCTCGGCGGCATCGACCAGCACGATGACGCCGTCGACCATCGACAGGATGCGCTCGACCTCGCCGCCGAAATCGGCATGGCCAGGGGTGTCGACGATGTTGATCTGGGTGTCGCCCCACTGCACCGAGGTGCATTTGGCGAGAATGGTGATGCCGCGCTCGCGTTCGAGGTCGTTGGAGTCCATCGCGCGCTCGGTGACGCGCTGGTTCTCACGATAGACGCCGGACTGCTGCAACAGCTTGTCGACCAGAGTGGTCTTGCCGTGGTCGACGTGAGCGATGATGGCGATATTGCGGAGGTTCATGACGGTTCTTCTTCGGATTCTCGATGGCCGCGTCCGGCGCTGCGCTCAGCACCGGACTACGGGACATATGGTTTGTAAGACGAAAGGGCGCATGCGGCGCGCCGCCCGGCTCACGCCGGCGGGGGCTCGATCAGGATCCGGTCTGGCTTGGCCAGGTCATGGATGAGGGCCTGTTTCCTGCATCCGCCCCGACGTGCCCGCCGCGCGGATCGATAATCGCCACAAGCGGACCCGCGAACGGCCCGAGGGCGAAAAAGATGGCAAAAAAAGCAGGCGCCCGGCTCACTATCGAACCGGGCACCTTGCGCTGCGGTGCAATATAATCCAGTTCGCCGCCAAAAACAACGGTCTCGACCGCTCTTTCGGAACGATCAGCCGGTTTCGACCTCCTCGGTGGGGTAGACCCCGCGCAGCACCTCCTCGAAATGGGTTTTCACCGATTCGTTGCAGAGGCAGGCCCGCGCCTGCAACGCGGCGTGGTCGCGGACCACGAGGACCCCCCGCCGCGTCTCCAGCACGCGCTCCGCCTTGAAAACCTGGACCACCCGGCTGGTATAGCTGCGCCCGACCCCCAGCATGGTGGCCAGTTGCTCGTGAGTCAGCGCCACCCGTTCGCTGCCGGTGCGCTCCATGGTGGCGAGGATCCATTTCGCCGCGCGCTGCTCGATGGTGTGGATGGCGTTGCAGGCGGTCGACTGGAAAAGCTGGGCCACGACGCAATCGGCATAGCGCGCGAACACATTGCGCAGGGTCGGCGACTGCATCTTCGCCGCCTCCAGCGCGCCGACGCGCAGCCGGACGAACGGGCCGCCGAACTTCACCGTGATGCGCGAATACGCCGGCAGATAGCCTTGGCTGACGATGCCGCCGATCGCGCCTTCGCGGCCGATCAGGATGGTCTCGACGTCGCGGCCGTCTTCGTTGGCGATGAGAAACGAGGCGAGGCTCGGCCCGCATGGGAAATGTACCACGGCGACGTCGTCGCCCGGATTGTAGAGCAGTTCCCCGCCGGGCAACGTGCAGGATTCGAGATGCGGCGCCAGCAAGGCATAGTCGGCGGTCCGCATCTTGCGCAGCAAGTTATTGAAAGGCCGCGCCTTATCATCGTTCGCCACGCTCTGCTGCTGCATGTCCACCGCCAATTTTCCCATGGCATCCTATCGCGTTACGCATGATCGAAATGTTCACAAGTGAGCAGACAGAAGCCCGGAGGGTGTGGTCGGTTCCGCGCGGAACCAGATTTGTTTCGCAGAAAGTTGCCTTCGCCATGCCCAACGACGTGCTGATTGTCGAAGACGACGCCCTCATCGCAATCGATTTCGGAATGATGGTCACCGAGCTGGGCGTTCCGCGGGTCCGGACCGCCGCGCATGCCGCCGAGGCGCTGGCGATGATCGCCGAGCACCCGCCGGACTTTGCGCTGCTCGATATCGGTCTCGACAGCGGCACCAGTTTTGAGGTGGCCGACCGGCTGGACGCGCTGAAAATTCCGTATGCCTTCGTCACCGGCTACAGCGCCGACATCGCTCTGATGAGCCGGTTTCACGGCAAGCCGGTGCTCAACAAGCCGTTCCTGCGCGACGAACTCGAAGCCGTGCTGCGCGCCGTTCCGGAGCCCCGCGACGTCGCTTGAGCGGGATTGAATCGCCGGCAATCTCGTTTTTGGATCAAATCCGCAACACGAAAATCGTCATGCTCCGCGAAGGCGGAGCATCCAGTATCCTGGATCGGGTCGGATATCCGCCGGCAACCGGCCCGGATGACTGGATCGTCCGCTCTCGCGGACGACGCCTCCGATCGGGCTCTCAGGTCGTCGTCGCAAGCGCGGGAACGCGCGCCGCCGCGCTGGTGCCATGTCGCGGATCGCGATCTTCGTCTTTTATGAGCTGGCAATCAGCTTGACGTCGGCCTTGACGTCCTCCCCGGCACCGTTCCCCGGCGCGGACGCCGGCCGCCCCGCCAGCCACATCCGGCGATCGGCCACCGCGTTGTGAAATTGTTCCAGCGCGATCTGAAACGCGGTGAGCGAGCCCTCCTCGATGCCGCCGCGCTCGAAGGCGTCGAGCGTGTCGCGCAGGATATCGTCGGCCTCGGTCTCCATCCGGTCCAGTTCGGTGATGGAATCGCTGCGTCGCGCCTGCGCCAGCATGTCCAGCAGCCGGCCGCGCAGCGAGACATTGTCGATGCGCTCGTCGCGCCTGAAATAGCTCGCCAGCCACGCGCCGAGCGAGCCCAGCGCCGAGGCGCCCATCAGGCTCCACCAGATATAATCGCTGTAGCTTTCAAGGAACGACATCTCCTCGCCATCGACATAAGCGGCGGCGCCGGGATGCGCCGGCAGCGCCGCGTCTTTGTCGGTGTCGGGGGTCTCGATTTTGGCGGCGAGCGGGAAACTGGCCGCCACCTCCTGCCGGACCTCGAAGATCTGCCGCGTCAGGGCAGCCACCGTCGAGTCGGAAAGGCTGTCGCGCGCGACGATGTGATGGGCGAAGCTGATGGTTTTGATCTCGGTCCGGGGGCTCGCCGGCGCGCCGCCGAAAACGCCGGCGGGGATCTCGGCCGCGTCGTAGACCGGGTAGTTCTGCGCGATGGCCCCGGCCGCGTCGATCGACAGGAAGGTCGGCGATCCGGCCTCGCGCAACATCGCCGCGATGGTGTCCGAGGTCAGCCTTCCGCCGATCGGACCGGCCGCGAGATAGGCATCGGCCTTGTGATTGCGCATGGCCTCGGCGACTTCCGGCAACGCGAACTGAAGCACCGTGACCGTGGCGGGGTTGACGCCGTACTGGCGCAGGATGACGTCCAGCAGCTTGACGTTGGCCTGGGTCTTCCCGATCACGCCGATGCGGCGGCCGGCGAGTTGCGCGATGCTGGTGATCGCCTCGGCATCGCCTTGCGCGGCCGCCTCGGCCTTGCGCGGCGGCACCAGCAGCATGGCGACGCTCTTGCGCAGCGTCGCCACCGCCTGCGCGATCTTCGGAATGGCGAGATCGCCGCGCACCACCGCCAGATCCGCGGTTCCGTCCTCCAGCGCCGTAGCGCTGGCGCTGACGCTGTCGGTCACGAGCGGACGCAGCCGGACCGACTCATGCTCGCGCGTGAACAGTTGCGCCATGGCCTGGATCACCTTGACGTCGTCACTGGCGGGAGGACCCACCGCGATCCGCAAGGTCACCGGGCGGTTCGCGAAGTAGTAGACGCCCGCGACGAGCCCGACCAGCGCCAGCACGCCGGCAAGGGCGATCAGCATGACCTTGCGCTGGGCGGAGCGCGGCGAGAGCGGCGCGCGGCGCACGGCGTCGGATGCAGTGCTGGCGCTCAACGTCGGCGGCCCGATGCTGTCAAGGGTCGTCTCCTCGCGAATGGCCGGCAAACCGGGACGAACCGGCCGAGCCGGGAACCTTCAGACCTGGAACGCCTTTGGTTCAATATTGTGGCACGGATCGAAGCCGGGCGGCTTGATGTTACAATATCGTCGGCGTGAAACCAAAGCGCGGGAAATTCGGAGGATCGGCATGGCGGAACGGCTGTCGGGCGCGGCGCGGGCGAGCGCGCTGAAGGGGCTGGAGGGCTGGTCCGAGGTGGCGGGCCGCGACGCCATCGGCCGGACCTTCGTCTTCAAGGATTTTAGCGCGGCGTTCGGGTTCATGACCCGGGTGGCGCTCGCCGCCGAGAAGGCCGACCACCATCCGGAATGGCGCAACGTCTACAACACCGTCGAGGTGGTGCTTTCGACCCACGACGCCGGCGGCGTCACCGATCGCGACCTCGCGCTGGCGAGGGTGATGAACGCCGTCGCCATGCAGCACGGCGTCACCTGACCACGACTTGCAGCGGCGGCGGCGCATGACCAGATGATCGGCGTGACGGCTTTCGACCCCGGCCGCACCGTTTGAAAGGCTTTGCGATGACCTCCGAGCACACCATGGACTTTGACCCGGCCGCGCGGCTGGCCGAGGATCCGGCGCGGGTGCGCAAGCAGTTCTGGATCAAGCTGAAGCGCGTCGCGGCCCGGCTGCCGTTCGTCGAGGAACTGCTGACGGCCTATTACTGCGCGTTCGACCGGCGCACGCCGCGCCATGTGCAGGCGGCGCTGCTCGGCGCGCTGGCTTACTTCATCCTGCCGTTCGATGTCATGCCGGACCTGATGCCGGTGCTGGGCTTCACCGACGACGCCGCGGTGCTGGCCACCGCGCTGCGCATGGTCATGAGCCACATCAAGCCCGAACACCAGGAAGCCGCCCGCGC
>JBDHSX010000208.1:0-5706 GCA_039808365.1 Xanthobacteraceae bacterium
GCAATCCAGAGGCCACAAAGGAAGACTGGATTGCTTCGCTGCGCTCGCAATGACGGAAAGCGCTCAGCTCGCGGCGAATTTCATCAGCTTGATGGCGTCGAAATCCTGCACGCCGCCGCCGACCCGCTTGGTGGTGTAGAACAGCACGTAGGGTTTCGCGGAATAGGGATCGCGCAGCACCCGCACGCCGAGGCGATCGACGATCAGGTAGCCGCGGCGGAAATCGCCGAACGCCACCGCCAGCGCGTTGGCGGCGACGTCCGGCATGTCCTCGGCCTCGACCAGGGGAAACGTCATCAGCGAGGCGCGGCCGCCCGCCTGCGCCGGCGGCTGCCACAGATACGATCCGCCGCTGTCCTTGAACTTGCGGATCGCGGCCTGGGTCTTGCGGTTCATCACGAAGGCGGCGTTCTGGCGATAGCCCGCCTTCAGCGCGTAGATCAGGTCGATCAGGGCGTCCGACGGGTTGCTCGCGGCGAAGGCGCCGGCCGCGCCGCTGGCGACATAGCCGAGATTGCCCCAGCTCCACGCGCCGTTGGCGACGGTGGCGTATTGCAGAAAGCCTTTCGGCTTGTTGCTGCCGTCGCCGTTGACGAAGGCCGCGCCTTCCTGCACGGCGAAGGTCAGCTCGACCTCGGAGGCGATCCATTCGTCGATGTTCACGGCGGCGTCGTCGAGCAGCGTCGCGGTCGCCGCCGGCATGGCGTAGAGCTGCATCGCCGGGAACGACAGCGCGTCGATCGTGGCCGAGGCGGTCTGCGTCCGCGCGTCGGTCTCGCCGACCCAGCCGGTCGCCGGCCCCGCGGTCATGAACGGCTTCTTGTAGACGCCGCCGGAAATCTCGCGCACCGAGGCGAGCGCGCGGATCGGCGAGATCGCCGCAAGCCTGCGCCCGATGTCCTGCTCCAGCTCGGGCGGCACCAGGTAACCGCCATCGGGATTGGAGCCCGCCGACATCGCCTTGGTTTCGAGCGCCCGCAGCCCGCCCGCCTCGCCGGCGCGCACATAGGCGTCGAACGCGCTCTTGTGCTCGCGCGCGGCGGCGTCGGCGGCCGGCCCGCCGCGCCCTTCGAGCGCGGGCCGCGCCTGGCGCAGCGCCAGTTCGTCCATCCGCCGGGTCTGGCGGTCGAGCGCGGCGTTGATGCGATCGACCTTCTGCTCCAGCAGCACGTCGCCGCGCTTGCGCTCCAGCGCGTCGAGGCGCTCGTCGTTGGCGGACTTGAAGTCCTCGAAGGTGGCGCGCAATTCGTCGAAGCCGTCGCGCGCGATGCCGGATTTGTGCTCCGGGGCGGTCTGGATGATGTCGAAGTCCATGGGGTTCTCCTGGTGGGTGAGACGGGGGGCGGTAACAATGAAGACCGATTGACGAAAACGGCGGCGCGCTCGCTTCAACTCCGCCGCGCCTTGGGCTATAAGCCGGCGCGATCAATCCCGCGTCCGGGCCGAGCCACGTGTTTCAAGCCATAAGTTTCAAGCCATGCGTTTTCTGATTCTCGTCTGGGTCCTGCTCGCGCTATCGAGCGTCGGCGCCGCGTGGTACGCGATGCGCCCGGACCGGCGCGGCGGCGCCTGGCTCGGCATCGCGCTCGCCGCCGTACTGCTCGGCCTGTTCTCGGCCTCGTTCTGGCTGTTCGGAACCAGCGTCGAAAAATCCTTCGTCGCGGTGGTCCGTTACTTCTTCGACTGGGGCATGGCGGCCGGCGGCGCGGCGATCTGCCTCGGCGCCATCGCCGGGCTGGCGCTGGCGCTGGCCTACAAGAGATGACCGGCGTGGCCATCAGCCGCGCGGCGGCGGCGCGGCTGGGAATGGCCTGCGCCGTTCTGCTCAGCCTCGCCTTGCTGCCGCTCTATGTCCGGGTCGCCGGGCACTATCCGAGAACCGCGGATCAGATCAATTTCCTGTACGCGGGCATCGACGCCGCCGCAGGCAACTGGCGGTTGCTCGGCTGGATCATGACCGGCATCAACCTCCTGACCTCGGACGTCGTCCTCATCGCGATCGTCGTCGCCGTCGCCAAGGCATTCGGCGTCCATCCGACCGACCCGGCCTTGTTGCTGTGGCCGCCCGCCATCCTGTGGTGGCTGGTGGTGATGACCGCCGCCGCCATCGTCGTCTGGCTCCGGCCGGACCGGCGCGCGCGAGCGGCGGGCATCGTCATCGTCGCGGCGACGCTGGCGTTTCCCCTGATGCGCGGCGGGACGATGTATTTCATCACGCTCTCGGCCATTCACGTCGGGACCCTCGGCTACGCCCTGGTGTCGCTGGTCTGCGCCACCTGCGCGCTGCACGCGCCAAGCCGGCGAAAATTCGCCGCGTGGTGCGCGGGGCTTTTCATCGTCCTCGTGGCCGGCTGCTTCGGCGATGATCTGCTGGTGTTCGTCGGCGCGGCCCCGATGGCGGCCCTGCTCCTGGTCCGGGACGTCCCGCCGGCGCGCCGGATCGCGGTCGTCGGCTGCGCGGCGCTGGCCGTCGCGGCGGCGAAACTGTTGCTGATGCTCAACGTCGCCACCGGCGGGTTTGTCATGACAGTCCAGCCGAGCCGGTTCGCGCGCTTCGAGGACATCCCTCAAAACATCGCGATCAGCATCCGCTCGCTGTTGATGTGGTTCGGCGCGGACTTCTTCGGCCGCGAGGTTCGCGACACGATCCCGGAATTGCTGCGTCTGCCGCTGCTGCTCGCGGCTCTCCTCGTGGCGGCGAATGCGATCCGGCGGGTCTCCAGCCGCCAGCCGATCGACCCGGACCGCCGCATCACGACATTGTCGCTGCTGCTCGTGGTCGCCGGCGCGATCAATCTCGCGGCGCTGGTCTTCAGCAACCGCGTCGCGCTGGAAGGCACGTCGATCGCCGCGGCGCGCTACCTGATGCCGCTCTGGATCTATCTGGTCGTGCTGCTGGCGCTGGACCGGACCTGGTCGTGGCGGCTGACGCCGCTGGCGGCGCTCGCGCTGGCCGCGACCGTCGCCGCCAACTGGCCGATCTATTCGACCGCCGGCCCCGGCCCGATCGACCCCAGGCAACGGGCGATCACGGAGCGGCTGATCGAACTCAACATGGATTTCGGGCTGACGTCCTATTGGGAAAGCGGCGTGATCGACTTCGTCTCCGGCGGAAAAATCCGAACCGCTTTCATGGCGACGTCGCCGGACGGCCGCCTCGTGCCGATCATCCAGCTCCATAAAAAGGATCAGTTGCCCGACCTGGAGCACACGAATTTCTTCGCCCTCATCCCGCGCCATTGGCCGAGCTTCACCGAGAACGATGTTCTCCGGACATTCGGCCAAGCAACCGAGCGCCTGACCGTCGGTCAATACACCGTTCTGCTGTACAAGAATCGTTCGCCGTGAGTCCGTCGAATCCGGACGACGGCGCGGCCGTCGCCGGATCGGTGCCGGGAACGAGGAAGCGCGCGGCGTCCGGGCGCAGCCAGCGGTCGGCATCGGGCCGCAACCAGCGCTCGCGCCGCGCGGCCTCGTAAGCGGCACGCATGATCATCGCATGCCCCTCCTTTGCGGCGCGGCGGCGGTCTTCACGGTGGCGACGCGCGCGCCGGCGAGCAGCGGGAAGGTGACGATGGAGATTTCCCAGAGATCGACCTGATGCAGCCTGCGGACGCGCGAGCGCGGATCGATGCGGCCGCGCACGGTGCGGTAGCCGATCGACAAGCCGTCGATGGCGTCGGCGCGCAACAGCGCCAGCAATTCGCGCGCGCGGGCGACGTCGGGAATGAGTTTTCCGCGCGCCCACAGCCCGCGAAAATCCTCGCGCAGTTCGAGCCAGATGCCGACCGGCTCGGAGGGATCGTGCTGGAACAGCATCGGGATTTTGCGCAAGCCGCGCTGGCGCAGCGTCTGCGCGAACGCGCCGGGCATCATCATGTCGCGCGCCTGGTCGAGTTCGCCGAACAGGCTGGCGTAGCCTTCGATGACGCCGTCCTGCGACAGCGCCACGCGCGAGGCCGATGGCATGGGGGCGTGCATGAGCATCCTCGCGAGCTGCGGGGTGGTGGACGACGACAACGGGAGAAGGATCAGCGCGCGCGCTTTGCCGGCTTGCGGCGCGATTGCGGCTTGGCTTGCGCGGGGCGCGCCGCGGCTTTCACCGGCGCCTTGCGCTGAATGCCGTCGAGATGGCGCAGGAATTCGCGAAACACGGTGAGGTGGCCGGCATCGCGTTTGGCGGCGGATTTGGCGTCCGGCCGCAGCGTCCGCATCATGCTGTGCAGAGTGTCCATCAGTCGTGATCCTCGAAGGGCTTGCCGCTGGCGCGGCGGTTGAAGCGCGACAATTCGCGGATGAAATCGTCGAAGCGGCGCGTGGCGGCGGCGAGTTCGCGCAGCGTGAACAGAAAGCCGCCGCTCGCCGCAACCGCCCACAAGAACAGCGCCAGATGCGCGAGATCGCCCCGCGCGACGAAGGTGTGGATCAGTTCGGGCATGATGTTTCCAAGGCGCCGTGTGAGTTGGGAATCGAAAATTGCGCGCGCGCCGCCTCACTCACAGTTGTCATGCCCGGACTTGATCCGGGCCTCCATCCTCGAAAAACGATGGATCGCCGCGTCCCATAGGCGAGCGAAGCGACAGCCGTTCTTCGAACGGCGATGTCCGGCGATGACGGCGTTGGACGAACGCACTTATTCGAACCGCTCGCCGCCCTCGACCGGCGCGTAACCGACCGCCTCGCGCTTTTCGTTGAGCGTCAGGAACGGCGCGGCGGTGACGCGCTCCCACAGCGCGGCGCGATCGGCCGCAAGCGCCTCGATGCGGTCGGTGTCGATGACGAGGCGAAGGTCCGCGCCGAACTGCGGCGCCAGCCACTGCGCGATCGCCGCGCCGATCCGCGCCGCCAGCGGCAGCACGGTCTGGCGCCAGAACACGCGATTGGCTTCCTGGAAATTCGCATAGGTGTTGTCGCCGGGAATGCCGAGCAGCATCGGCGGCACGCCGAACGCCAGCGCGATTTCGCGCGCGGCGGTGTGTTTCGCCTCAAGAAAATCCATGTCCTTGGGCGAAAGCGACATCGCTTTCCAATCGAGCCCGCCTTCAAGCAACAGCGGGCGGCCGGCATTGACCGCGCCCTGATAGGTGTCGGTGAGTTCGCGCTTGAGGCGATCGAACTGGGCGTCGGAGAGCACCGCGCCCTCCGGCCCGGAATAGACCAGCGCGCCGGAGGGCCGCGCGGCGTTGTCGAGCAGCGCCTTGTTCCAGCGCGCCGCCGCGTTGTGGGTGTCGACCGCCACCGCCGCCGCCTCCAGCGGCGCGAGGCCGTAGTGATCGTCGAGCGGATGGAAGAAGGTGAGATGCAGGATCGGCGGGACCGGCGCGCCGTGCTGATCGAACCGCACGCCGCGCCCGCCGACGCTGTAGTCATAGGCCTCCGCCCAGCCGTCGGGACCGGGGATCGCCTTCATGCGGTCCGGCCGCAGCGCGAACAATTCGCGCACCTCGTCGTCGAGCGCCACCGCCTCGACATAGGCGTTGCCGGCGAGCAGCAGATGCGACACCAGCGCCTCAAGAAAGGCCGCGCCGTCCTGACGCGGATTGGGCCGCGCCAGCAGCGCGCCAAGCGGATGCGCCTCGCGCTCCCGCGCGCCGTCGTAGACCAGGTAAGCGCAGGAGGCCGCGTTTTCGGCGACGAGCCGCACCGCGCGATGCACCACCGCGTTGCCGAGATAGCCCTCGCGCGACAACGCCGCGTAATCGCGCG
>JBDHSX010000209.1:0-5696 GCA_039808365.1 Xanthobacteraceae bacterium
CAGGCCATGCTGGCGCTGACGCCGCAGGTCGAACCGCTGTCGATCGACGAGGCGTTCCTCGATCTCGGCGGCACCACACGCCTGCACGGCATGATTCCGGCCAAGGTGCTGGCGCGCTTCGCCGCCAATATCGAGCGCGATATCGGCATCACCGTGTCGATCGGCCTGTCCTGCAACAAATTCCTCGCCAAGATCGCCTCCGACCTCGACAAGCCGCGCGGCTACGCGGTGCTCGATCAGGACGACGGCTGCGCGCTGATGACCAACAAGCCGGTCGGCTTCATTTTCGGCGTCGGCCCCGCGACCCAGGAGCGCCTCGCCCGGCGCGGTTTGCGCACCGTCGGCGACTTGCAGCGCGCCGACGAGATCGAGATGATGCGGCAGTTTCCCTCGGAGGGGCGGCGGCTATGGCAACTCGCGCGCGGCATCGACGCCCGCAAGGTGGTGGCCGACCGCGGCGCGAAAACCATCTCCAGCGAGACCACGTTCGAGACCGACATCCGCGATTTCGCAGCCCTGGAAAAAATTCTGTGGGGGCTGTGCGAGAAGGTCTCGGCGCGGCTGAAGAACGGCGGGCTCGCCGGCTCGACCGTGACGCTGAAGCTGAAGACCGCCGACTTCCGCCAGCGCACCCGCTCGCAATCGATCCATCAGCCGACGCAGCTGGCGAGCCGGATTTTCAGCATCGTTCGCGAAATGCTGGCGAAGGAAATCGACGGCACGGCGTTCCGGCTGATGGGCGCCGGCGTCAGCGCGCTGCGCGAAGGCTCGGTGGCCTCCGACACCGACATGATCGACCGCCGCGCCGCCCATGCCGAACGCGCCATGGACGACCTGCGCAAGAAATTCGGCGACGCCGCCATCATTCGCGGCATCGCCTATGACGGGCCGGAGAAGGCGCGGTAGCGGTGAAATCGAATCCGACGAATCGTCATTGCGAGCACTCGGATCAGTGCTTCGCACTGTCCAAGCACAGGCTCCGCGAAGCAATCCAGCAGGCCACGAAGCGCGGACTGGATTGCTTCGTCGGCTTCGCCTCCTCGCAATGACGGAGTGCGGGCTTCGTCGGCTTCGCTTCTCGCAATGACGGGAAATGCCGGTTACTTCTTGCACGGTTTTGACGGCTTGATCTCGAAATTGTCGAGCGCGCCGGCGATCACGAAATCGTTGTAGTCGAGCTTCAACGCGCGCGACACGCCGTTCTCGAACAGTTCGAACGACATCGCATAGGTCGGGGTCTGCTCGCCGCTGTTCGACTTGGCGTCGCGGTCGTAGTAGCTGACCGTCACCGGCCAGCGCGTGATCGCCTTCATCGCCGCGCTGGCGGTCGACGGATCGGGCGCCGTCGCGGCGTCGCCGGTGATCGGCTTCCCGATCACGGTGAGCGTGTTGTAGACTTTCTCGCCGTTGTCGGAGCCGTCATAAACGGTGAGTTCGAGCAGCGACTTGCCCTCGCGCGCGGCGGCGATGATGCGGCGGACCTGCTCGGTCGGAAACACGGTGTTGCCGTCGAGGGTGAAGGTCTTCGCCACCGGCTGCTTCAGCTTGACGGTGACGCGGTCGCCGGTGCGCTCGGCGATGCCGTCGACATTGCTGGTGTCGCCCTCGTTCATCCGCGTATCGATCCGGAAGCGAAAGGTCTTGCCTTCGGCGTCTTCCCAGCTTGTCGAACGCAGATCGCTCAACGTGCTCTTGCCCTCGCTGCCGTTGAGTTCCGAGACCTGGCGGAATTCCGAGGTGTAGCCTTCGCAGGCGCTGCCGGTGAAATTGTACAGGATGCGGCCGCGCGCGCTGTCGACCGCCGTGGCGCCGCCGCGCGACTTCAACAGGCTGAGATTGTAGGAGGCCTGATGCGGCAGGAACGGGACGCCCGCCGCCCGCGCGGACGGCGCGCCCAGCAACACCGCTGCGGCGAACGCGAGACCCGCGACGCGCAAAACCTCTGATATCGGCGGCGGCAATCGATCTGAACGACGCATGGCGTCTCCTTCTGGACGGGGAACCGCAGCATATTGAGCGCCCCATTGAGCCGCAACTGAGGCATGGGCGGGAATGGATCGGATCCGGTTCGCCCCGCCCCTGTCAAGCCGTCCCGCGCGCTTGCAAGTCACGATCCGATGGGTGAAATAGACGCCGGTATGATCGGGCGATCATACGCATGCGCCACGACGGCAATCATTTGGGGATGACCATGGCAGGAACAGTCGAACAGAAGCTCGCGGCGGAAGGCATCGTGTTGCACGAGCCGACCAGCCCGATCGCGAATTACGTCGGGTTCGTCCGCAGCGGAAACCTGCTGATCGTGTCGGGTCAGGTCTGCGTCAATCCCGAAGGCAAGCTGATCGCCAAGGGCAAGCTCGGCGCCGGCGTCACCATCGAGCAGGGCGTGGCCGCGGCGCGCGGCTGCGCCATCAACCTCCTGGCGCAGGTCAAGGCCGCGCTCGGCGACCTCGACAAGGTGACGCGCGTGGTGCGTCTCGGCGGCTTCGTCAATTCGGCCCCCGACTTCACCGAGGCGCCGAAGGTGCTCAACGGCGCCTCCGACCTGATGGTCGCGGCCTTCGGCGACAAGGGCCGCCACGCCCGCTCCACCATCGGCGTCGCCGCGCTGCCCGGCGATGCCGCGGTGGAAGTCGAAGCCATCTTCGAAGTCGCCTGACGGCGGCCCGCAATGCGCGGACCCGACTGGCTCGCCGCGCGTCCGGTCGCCCATCGCGGCCTGCACGACCGCGCCCGCGGCATCGTCGAGAACATGCCGGGCGCGTTCGCCGCCGCCATTGCCGGCAATTACAGCATCGAGCTTGATTTGCAGCTCACCGCCGACGGCGAGGCCATGGTCCATCACGACGACCGGCTCGGCCGTCTCACCGAGGGCGAGGCGACGCCGCTGCGCGAGATGACCGCCGCGCAACTGCGACAGGTGACGTTCAAGGACACCACCGAGCGAATGATCTCGCTCGGCGACGTGCTGACCATGGTCGCCGGCCGCGTGCCGCTGTTCATCGAGGTGAAAAGCCGGTTCGACGGCGACCGCAAGCTGGTGGCGCGGCTCGCCGAGGTCATCGCCGATTACAGCGGCCCGGCGGCGGTGATGTCGTTCGATCCGGATCAGGTGTTCGCCTTGCGCGAAAGGATTCCGGCGCGGCCGCGCGGCATCATCGCCCAGCGCGATTATGACGACGACTATTGGCAATGGCTGACGCCCCAGCAGCGCGACGACATGCTGTATCTGCGCCATGCCTTCCGCACCCGCCCGCACTTCGTCAATTTCTGGAGCCAGCAACTGCCCGCCCCCGCGCCGTGGATCGCGCGCAACCTGTTCGGCTGCCCGCTGCTGGCCTGGACCATCCGCACCGCCGAGCAACGCGCCCACGCCGCGCGCTACGCCGACCAGATCGTGTTCGAGGGGTTCCGGCCGTAGTGGTTGTCAAGGCGAGAACCGTCACCCTGAGAGCCTGGCGGGAAATTTACGTTTGGATCAAACCTGCCACACGGGAAACGTCATACTCCGCGAAAGCGGAGTATCCAGTACTCCCTGTCGCGTCGAATTTCATGTGTGCGCACGGATTACTGGATCGTCCGCCTTCGCGGACGATGACGCCTCATTTCCGGTCAGGCTTTGAGGATCACACCGTGGACCACCCCCCCCCCGGCCTTGACGGCGCGGCTCGCAGGGCCGATCTGTAGACCTGTCACCGGATTCCTCCAAGGCGCTTCCGCGTGACCGGTTCGGTTATCGATGGATTCATCTGACATCACTTTGGAAGCCGTGTCGTCCACGCGCCAGATCGGCGCGGCGGATTGGGACGCCTGCGCCACTCCCGGCGGCGGCACTTACAATCCGTTCGTCGCGCACGCATTTTTCGACGCGCTCGAACAATCCGGCTCGGCTTGCGCGCGCACCGGCTGGGCCGCGCGCCATCTGGTGGCGCGGCGCGGCGGCGATGTCGTCGGCCTCGCGCCGTGTTATCTGAAATCGCATTCGCAGGGCGAATATGTGTTCGATCACGGCTGGGCCGACGCCTATGAGCGCGCCGGCGGGCGGTATTATCCGAAGTTGCAGGTGAGTGTGCCCTTTACCCCGGCGACCGGGCCGCGCCTTCTGGTGCGCGCCGGCCTCGACGATCCGGAGCGGATCCGCGAAGCACTCGCGCGCGGCCTGATCGCGCTGTGCGAGACCACCCGCGCGTCGTCGGTCCACGTCACCTTCGCGCCGGAGAGCGAGTGGCATTTCCTCGCCGCGCGCGGCTTCCTGCAACGCACCGACCAGCAATTCCACTGGCGCAACGCCGGCTATGGCTGCTTCGAGGATTTTCTCGCCACGCTGTCGTCGCGCCATCGCAAGGCGATCCGCCGCGAGCGCCGCGACGCATTGGCCGCCGGCGTCACCATCCACGTGCTGACCGGCGCCGATCTCACCGAGGAGGTCTGGGACGCCTTCTTCGCGTTCTACATGGAAACCGGCTCGCGCAAATGGGGCCGCCCCTATCTCACCCGCGACTTCTACAGCCGGATCGGCGACACCATGGCGGAGCGCGTCGCGCTGATCATGGCCAGGCGCGACGGCCGCTGGATCGCCGGCGCGATCAACTTCATCGGCTCGGATACGCTGTTCGGGCGGCACTGGGGCGCGATTGAGCATCATCCGTTCCTGCATTTCGAGGTGTGCTATTATCAGGCGATCGACTACGCCATCCGCCATCGGCTCGCGACCGTCGAGGCCGGCGCGCAGGGCGAGCACAAGATCGCGCGCGGCTATCTGCCGCAAACCACCTATTCCGCGCACTACATCGCCGATCCGGCGTTGCGGCGCGCGGTCCGCGACTATCTCACGCGCGAGCGGCGCTATGTCGCCGAAGCCGGGCGGCAGCTCGCCGAGGCCGCACCGTTCCGCAAAGGCTCAGGCGACGATCGGACGTCTTGACCGCGCCGCGCCGGGCGGTGAAAGTGCCGCGCGATTTCAAATCCACTTGACCGGGCGCGACCATGACCGCTTACGACACCGACAACATCTTCGCGAAAATTTTGCGCGGCGAGATTCCCTGCTTCAATGTCTATGAGAACGACCATGTGCTGGCGTTTCTCGACATCATGCCGCGCGCGCCGGGCCATACGCTGGTGATTCCCAAGGCCCCGGCCCGCAACCTGCTCGACATCACCGAGGCGGATTTCGTTCATGTCGCCCGCGCCACCCGCCTGATCGCCCGCGTGGCGATGCCGGCGTTCAAGGCCGACGGCATCATGATCGCGCAGTTCAGCGAGGCGGCCTCGGGCCAGGAAGTCTATCACCTGCATATGCACGTGATCCCGCGCTTCACGGGCGTGGCGCTGCTGCCGCCGGCCACCGTGAAAGCCGACATGGCGGTGCTCAAGGACCAGGCCGCGATGCTCAAGGCGGCGCTTGAGGGCGCGCGAGACTGACTCGAACGTGTAGTACGGAAGATCAGACAAAATCGGCGTCGTCCCCGCGCAGGCGGGGACCCATACGCCGCAGCGCTTCGGTTCTTGAACCGGCGGGGTCTGTTTATAACAACCAATGCCAGGGGTTATGGATCCCCGCCTGCGCGGGGACGACGGGTTTCGTGTTGAGAATCCCGAATATCCGATCAGGCTCCGATCACGCTCTAACCCTTCACCTCGAAATCGCCCGGCTGCGGCGGGGCCAGCGGGGTGAACGCGCAGCGGTCCGGCTTGAG
>JBDHSX010000210.1:0-5677 GCA_039808365.1 Xanthobacteraceae bacterium
CAATCCGGCAAACATCTTGAATCATCCCAACACTGATTTGGGAATCCCGATTCAATCAGATCGAGTACCGCTCTAGCTTGGTGATCCGACCGGCGCCGTCCCTGTTGTTCGTCGCCTCGATGGCGTTACGCACGAGATTGAAGACGACCTGCTCCATCTCGATCATATCGGTGACGACGGGAACCGGCGCCGTCGGAAGGTCGAATTCAAGCCGCACGCTGTGACGTGCCGCTTGCGGCGCCAGCAGCGCTTGCACATTGTTCAGGGCCTCGCGCAGATCGAAAACTGACGCCGGTACGCGCTGCGGCCGCGACCAGTTGCGGAATCGCTCCAGGATAGCCGACGCCCGGCGTGCCTGCGTCACGGTATCGTCCAGCACCGGCACTAGCGCCGTCGCGTCGCCGCGGCCAAGCAGCCGCCGTCCGGCTTGCGCCTGCGCCAGGATCGCGGTGAGCGGTTGCGTCAGTTCATGCGCGAGACCGCTTGCCATCTCACCCAGCGCGTTGACACGCGAAGCATGGGCGAGGCGCGAATCCAGCGCGCTGAGCCGGACCTGCTCGATCGCCGCGCGGGTACGGGCTCGCTGGCGCAACGCGGCGAGCGCAACGAGATAGGCAAGACCGACGGCGAACAACACCAACCCCGTCCGCAGTGGCGGAAAAAAGGAAGCCGGCCCGATCGCCATCCCGGTTTCCATACGCAAAGGCTGCGAGGCGCTGCCGAGCACCTCGGAAAACCGGATCGTCTCGAACGGATCGCCCTGATCGACAAGCAGATGACCGTCCGGCAGAGACAGACGCAGCGTGACGTCGGGGCGCGACCAGAACGCGCCTGCTTCATCGAGCAGCTTCCCGGCATCGATGCCCAGCATCAGCCCGTAGCGCGCCGCGTCCGAATTGGGGCTGCGCTTGATCATGATGTAATGATGCGGTCGCTGCGGATGCGGCAACAGGGCGATTTGCCCGTTGGAGGCTTTGGCTGCCGAGCGGACAAGCTCCGCGGTGGCGGCATCGAGCGGCCCGGTGCCGACCGTTTGCGCCGAAGGATCGAGCCGGACGATCTGTACCTCGTCGATGCGCGGATAAAAGCGCGAGATGGTCGCGGCAACGTCGAGGAACAGATCGTGCCTCGGCCGCCACCGCGATCGCCGACAGCGCCGTCAGATGCACATCGTGCTGGTCTGCGCGCTGCGAGGCGAGTCGGTGAAGAACGGTGCTTTCCTGCTCTAGTTCGGCAACCAGCTCATGGCGCTGAACGACAGCGAGAACGCCGGCCCCGGCAAGCAGCAGAAGGCAGCCGATGACGGTCAGTTTCAGCGGACTTTCGAGGATCGGGCGGTTGCTGCGGATCATCGGACTATTCTTGCAGTTTGTGCGCGTAAGGGAAATGCGCGACGCAGCTTTCGACGCCGTTTCCTGTCCGCCTACCGGGGCGGCGCGCGTCTGGCGGCGAGAACCGTTCCATCCGCTCGACCAGATCGGGGACAATCCCCGCGCTGTCCCAAGCATAGATGGAAACAACCATCGGTGGCTCCACCCCGAAAGGCGCATATGGGCGGACACGATATCCGGCCGTCGCGTTCCTGGGCAGAAGGGACAGGCCGAGGCCGGCCTCCACCGCGACGAGTATATTGTGAAGGCTGCTGCCCGAGAAGGCGACCCGACGGAATGCCGCAATAGACCGTTGCGTGCAGCAGAATTTCCTTGATCTCGTCCACGGTCACGCCGTTGTTCATCGCGCCCTTGACGTGCAGCTTGAGTTCGGCCAGCTTGTTGAACACCGTCAGCATTGCAAGATTGATGATGCTGCGCGTCTTGTGATCGAGGTCCGGCCTGTTCCAGGCATAGCCGGGCCTTGTCAGTGGTGATGCGCGGCGAATTCTCGCGCGCGGGCTGGCCGCGCCAGACCGCCATCGTTAATCCATTGCGCCGTCGAAGACCGTGCGCGTTCGATCAAGTGGCGCGAGGCCGTGAAGTCGTAGGGTGAAACCGCGAGCGGACAGAGCGCCGGCGCGAGATGGACGGTCACGCCCTCCGGCATCGTCTCGATCTCGTGCATGAGTTGCCAGGCGATCAACAACGTCACCGCATGCAACATTCGAGCGATCACGCCTTGGGGAGGCTCCGTCAAGGCGCAGGCATAACCGGTCGGCAACACGACAATCCGCGTTGCCCCAAGCTCGGCCGCCATGCGCAACGGCGTGTTGGCGGCAATGGCGCCGTCCATGAGCGGGTGATCGTCGATAGTGACCGGCGGAAAGATCCCGGGAACGGCCGCGCTCGCGAGAACCGCCTCGACCACCGGTCCGTTCGATAACCGCACGCTCGTCCCCTGCAGATCCGTCGCCATCACATGCAACGGCAGGGATGCCTCCTCGATTCGCCCAAAAGCCAGATGGGTTTCCAGCAGGCGGCGAAGACCGCCTGGATCGACAAGGCTCCCTGACCGCCTCAACATGCCGATCAGCGACGACAGCGTCACCGGGAAAATGTCCGTTCGGCGCAACCCAGCCCAGATGTCCTCAAGGTGCGATATGCCCTCACGGTCAGGGGCTCCCGCGAAATAGGCGGCGTTGATCGCGCCGACCGATGACCCCACTACCAGATCGGGCCTCACGCCCGCCGCCACCAGCGCATGCAGCATGCCCACCTGCACGGCGCCAAGACTGCCGCCGCCGGCCAGGACGAAGGCTGTCGTCTCGTCCCCGGGCATCGTTACGACGCCGCGGCAAGGCGCTGTGATTGTTCCAGCGCGACATGGTCGCGACCGATGCTGGCGACCGCGACGACCCTGCCCCCCTTGAGATAGCGGACGGTGCAGTCGCGCGCCGCGATGTCGCCGTCGATGTCGATCGAGTCCCACCCCTCGGCATGGCCGACATAGCGGATCGTCACGTCGTAATGCGCGCTCCAGAAGAAGGGCGTATCCTCGAACGACAGATGCGCGCCCAGCATGTTCTCGGCCGCGACCTGTCCCTGGCGTTCCGCCACCACCCAATGCTCCACCCGCATTGACCGGTCATCCGCGCCGGCGGCCCAGCGCGCGACATCGCCGGCGGCGAAAATGCCGGCTATCGCCGTTTCGAGTTGCGCGTTCACCACAATGCCGCGATCGACGGCGAGGCCGGCGGCCTCGGCCAGCGCCGTGCGCGGCCGAACCCCGACGCCGATGATGACGAGATCCGCCGGGATCTTCGCGCCATCGGTCAGGGTCACGGTGTCCGCGCCAATGGCGGCGATCGAAGTGCCCATATGGAAATGGACGCCATGGCTTTCATGCAGCGCGCGGATGAAGTCGCCGAGCCGCGCGCCGAGGATCCTTTCAAGCGGCCGCGCATCGAGGGAGACCACATGCGCATCGAGTCCCCGCTCGCGCAGGGCGGCGGCGGCCTCCAGGCCGATGAAGCCCGATCCCAGGATCACGGCGGACTTCGCCTTGGCGCGCGCGACGATGGCGCGGCTGTCGGCGAAGGACCGCAAGGTGAAGACGTACGGCCGATCCGCGCCGGGAATCGGCAGGCGCACGGGTTCGGCGCCGGTCGCGATCAGAAGACGATCAAACGGGAAAACGCGGCCGTCCGCCGCCACGGCCTTGCGGCCCGCGACATCGATTGCCGCGACGCGGGTCGCGAGTTGAAGGTCGATAGCGTTGTCCGCGTAGAAGCTCCCGGGCTTCAGGGGCATCCATTCGTCGGGCGCGGTGCCGGCCAGGAAATCCTTCGACAGGTTCGGCCGGTCGCACGGCGCGTCGCCATCCTCGCTCAGCATGGTGAGAGTACCGCCATAGCCGCGCCGGCGCAGCATTTCGGCACAGGCGAAACCCGCCGCGCCGCCGCCGATGATCACGACCTTTCGCGGATGGCCGTCCGTCGCGGCCGTATTCGCCGGAACGGCGGCGACCCGTTCCCGCACCACGATCCTGTCGCCGGCGCGCTCGACCTTCCAGCAGGCGATGGGATCGAAGGCCGGCGCGCCGAGCGCCTCGCCGGTGCGCAAGGAGAAGCAGGCGTGATGCAGCGGACAGCGCACTGTGTCGCCGGCCACCAGGCCCTCGGCAAGCGAGCCGCTATAGTGGGTGCAGGTAGCGCCGACAGCCAGCACGTCCTCGCCGACCCGGGCAAGAAGAACCGCCTCCTCGCCGACGTGGCCGCGCAGCATCCGTCGACCACCGAAATCGGCAAGCCTCACGCCCTGGCTCAGATCCGGGCCCTCGTCTTCTTCTTCCCGCGTGCCCATCGCGGACCTTCCTTTCCATATGATCCTTCGAACCGCTTCGCGACATTCCGGCGGCGAGGTTCGCGGTTCGTCACCACTCCTCGCCCGCCAGACCTTCCGCCTTTCCGCGCGCGAGAACCCCGGCCACGATGCGGTCGCATCGCGCGCCGTCGAAGGCGAAGGCTTCGCCGAGGCCGGAATCCATGTCCCGCGCGAGGCTTTCGCGCAGCAGGCCACGGGCGCGGAAGAAGCGGGTTCGCACCGTCGCTTCCGGAATGTCGAGCGCCTCGGCGACGTCCTCGACGCTCATTTCCTCGACCGCGCGCAGCATGAACACCGTGCGAAAGGTTTCCGGCAGGAGGTCGATCCGCGCCTCCATGAGCTTGCGCATCTGGGCGCGCATGGCCGCCTGCTCAGGACCGCGCTCCGGCCCGTCGGTCAGCGCCGCCCGCGTTTCAGGTTCGTGAGACTTCATGGCGGCCTCCAGGGGAATGATCTCGGCGCTCTTGCGCCGCAGACGTCCGAGCGCCTCGTTGGTCGTGATCCGCACTAGCCAGGTCGAGAGCTTGCTCTCGGCGCGAAAGGTCGCCAGCGCGCGCCATGCGCGCAAGTAGGCTTCCTGGACGACATCCTCGGCCTCCGCATCGCTGCGCATGATGCTGCGCGCGGTGCGGAACAGGCGTTGGTTGTGTCGCCGCATGATGGCCTCGAACGCCAGGCCATCACCGCCGGCGGCGCGCGAAACCAGCTCCGCCTCCGGCACGCTCCCGGCGAGACGATCCGCCGACTGACGTTGAAGCGGTTCCATGTTCACCTCCATCTACCGGACCGCCGGGACTCCCGCGATCATCATATTCCGCCGCACGCCCGCCGCACCGCATGGATCGCGGAACGGCAAGTCATTCAGGACCCTGCTTCCTCAAGCTCAGGAACTCCCGGCGCAGGTCCGGATTGTCGAGGAAAGCGCCGCGCATGACGGAATTCGTCATCACCGGCTGCGTGTCCTTGACGCCGCGCCAGCGCATGCAGAAATGATCGGCCTCCATGATCACCGCCAACCCATTGGGCCTGATGCGCCGCGCCAGCTCGTCGGCCAGCATCACCACCGCCTCCTCCTGGATCTGCGGACGGCTCATGATCCAGTCGCAAAGTCGGGCATATTTGGACAGGCCGATAAGGTCGGAATCCGGGCTCGGCAAAATCCCGATCCACACCTTGCCCATGATCGGACACAGATGATGCGAGCAGGCGCTGCGCACCGTGATCGGGCCGACGATCATCAATTCGTTGAGCTTTGAGACGTTGGGGAACGCCGTCACCGCGGGCGCCTCGCGATAGCGGCCGGAAAACACCTCGTCGATGAACATCTTCGCCACGCGCTGCGCCGTGTCGGCGGTGTTGTGGTCATGGTCGGTATCGATCACCAGCGCCTGCAACACCGCCTGCATCCGGTCCTCGACTTC
>JBDHSX010000211.1:0-5618 GCA_039808365.1 Xanthobacteraceae bacterium
TGCAGTTCGCCGCCAGCGCCAAGAAGCAGTAACGCGGCTGCGGCCGCTGACCTGATGCCCGGATGCGGAACGTGGTGATGTTGTTGCCGACATCGCCATCGGACGTCATCGGCCCCGGCGATCGGAAAGGCGATCGTCAAGATGCAGACCTGTCGTCGCATCGGCCGCGCAAAGGCGGCTTGAACGCCAGGTCCATGGTGTCGGTGACGCCATAAAAAAAGCCGCGCGACATGCGGCGGCTCGCGGAAGGCATCAAGGGACTTTCGGCGGATGCGATGTTCGCCGGCCGTTGATTGTTCGCTCTAGCCGCACAAACCGTTAGGAAATCGTCAATTTCAGACCTCCCGTCAAAATGCGACTCTAGCGCAGTCGCAAATCTGGAGAAATGAAATGGGCGGTCCCTATCAAGGCGTCAAAATCCTCGACCTGACAAGCATGCTCTCGGGGCCTTGGGCAACCACGATCCTCGCCGATCAGGGTGCCGAGGTCATCAAGGTCGAGACGCTCGGCGATGGCGATCATGTCCGCTCTCTCGGAAACCAGCGAGCCGGCATGTCATCGATGTTTCTGAACATCAATCGCAACAAGCGATCGATCACGCTCGATTTGAAGTCGGAGCAAGGTCGCGCGGTGTTCTTCGATCTTGCCGCAAATGTGGATATCGTAATTCAGAACTTTCGTCCGGGCGTCGTCGAGCGGCTGGGCGTCGGCTATACCGACGTGGTCCGCGTCAATCCGGAAGTCGTCTATGTCTCGCTTTCAGGTTTTGGCGAAAAGGGTCCGTGGGTCGGCAAGCCGACCTATGATCCGATCGTCCAGGCGGTTTCGGGCCTGACGACGATTCAGGCCGGCGGCGATGATGTGCGGCCGCGACTGGTTCGCACCGTTCTGCCTGACAAGTTCTCCGCCATGAGCGCAGCTCAGGCCATGGGAGCGGCGCTGCTGCACAAGCTCCGGACCGGCAAGGGCCAGCATGTGCGCCTGTCGATGCTGGACGCGATCCTGTCCTTCCTCTGGGCGTCCGATTTCGGCGCGCAGACGTTCCCCGACCTTGAGGTCGACGACAAGTCCGCCGCCAGCTTCATCGACCTGATCTACCAGACCAAGGACGGCTACATGACCGTCTCGACCATGTCCAACAAGGAGTGGCTGGCGTTCTGCCGCGCAATGCGCCGTGATGATTTGGCGCAGGACCCGCGGTTCAAAACCCCGGCCTTGCGCGACCAGAACGTCAATGAGCGGCTTCAGACGATCCAGGATTGCCTGTCGCAGCGGACCACCAGCGAGAACCTCGAAATCCTCGAGGCCGAAGGCGTGCCCTGCGCGCCGGCGCTGACCCGCAACCAGGTGGTCAATCATCCGCAGGTCGAGGCGATGGGAACGGTGTTCGAGAGCGAGCATCATGCGGCCGGCCGCCTGCGTCAGGTGCGCAATGCCGCGCGGTTCGAAGGTTCGCCCGCGGAGCATCGTTACGGCGCGCCGCTGCTGGGTGAGCATTGCACGGATGTTCTGACCGAGGCCGGCTATAACGAGGAGCAAATCCGGAAATTGAAAGAGGCCGGCGTCATCGGGTTCGAGAACGACCGCGGCGTCGCGAAGTCGCAAGCCGCCGAATAGCGGCTTGCTCCCCCGTTGCGCGCAAGCGGCACTTTGAAAGCGATGGCGATGCTCGACTTCTATTACTACAAGTCTCCGAATGGCCGAAAAATCCTGATGGCTCTGGAGGAGCTGTCGCTGCCCTATCGGGTTCACTGGGTGGATATCTCGAAGGGCGAGCAGCATGACCCCGACTATCTGAAGCTGTCGCCCGGCGGCAAGATTCCGGCGCTGGTCGATCCCGACGGTCCGGTCGGGCTGTTCGAAAGCGCGGCGATCCTGACTTACCTCGCGGACAAGACCGGTCGCCTCCTCGCCCCGTCCGGCGAGGCGCGCTATCGTACGCTGTCATGGCTGTCGTGGCAGATCGGCGCGCAAGGGCCGATGCTGGGTCAGGCCGCCCATTTCGTGAGCCACGCGCGCAACGCCGGAATTGAAGTGCCCTACGCGATCGAACGCTATGTCGGTGAGGCGCGCCGCTGTTACGAGGTCATGAACCGGCACCTTGCCGATAATCAATGGTTCGGTCCGGACTTTTCGATCGCGGACATCGCGCTGTTTCCCTGGACCCGAACGGCCAAGGGGCACGGTGTCAACCTGCCGGATTATCCCCACGTCGCGGAATGGTCCGACCGGATCGCCAGCCGTCCGTCGGCTCAGGCCAAACCGCCGGAGGACGCCGAGAAGGGCCAGACGGCTGGAAAAGCATACGCGGACGCCAAGAGCCAGGAGGCTTTGTTCGGCGCCGCGTTTTCCAAAGCGAAATCATAAAGAGGAGAGCCGTTGATGAACAAGCCCGTCCGAATCGCGGCCGGAATTCAGGATCTCGCGCTGACGATCAATGGGAAAGCCGCATCCGGCGCGGCCGGCTATCAGGTCAACGACCCGGCGACCGGCGCGCCCTTCGCGTCTGCGCCGGATGCCACCGAGGCGCAACTGAATGAAGCCGTCGCGGCCGCGAAAGCGGCGTTTCCGGCGTGGGCCGCAACGCCCTGGGCGGAGCGGCGTCAGATGCTGCTGGCGTTCTGCGATGCGGTCGAGGCGGATATCGAAACGGTGGGATCGCTGGTCGCGCAGGAAGCCGGCAAGCCGCTCGCCAAGGGCCGCGCCGAGGTGATGGGCGGCCTGTTTTTCGCGCGCGGCTTTGCAAAGCTGGAGTTGCCGCCGGAGGTTCTGCGCGACAACGCCGATCAACTGGTGCGCGTCGAGCGCCGCCCGATCGGGGTGGTCGGCTCGATCACCGCCTGGAACTATCCGGCGCTCCTGGCGATGTGGAAGATCGCCCCGGCGCTGCTCACCGGCAACACGCTGGTTCTGAAGCCGGCGCCGAGCACGCCATTCGCGACCCTGCGCCTTGGCGAGATCGGCCGCAACATCTTCCCGAAAGGCGTCTTCAATGTGCTGTCGGGCGGCGACAATCTCGGTCGCTGGATGACAGCGCATCCCGATATCGGCAAGATTGCCTTCACCGGTTCGGTCGCGACCGGCAAGGCGATCATGGCCGCCGCTGCGCCGACGCTGAAGCGGCTGACCCTGGAACTGGGCGGCAACGACGCTGCCATCGTGCTGAACGATTTCGACATCGAGACGCAGGCAAGCGACCTGTTCTGGGCGGCGTTTTCGAACAACGGCCAGGTTTGCGCCTGCGCCAAGCGAATCTATGTTCCGGAGGCGATCATCGATGCGCTGGCGGAGAAATTCGCCGCGCTCGCGGGCTCGGTGAAGACCGGCCCGTGGGATATGGACGGCGTCGAGGTCGGCCCGCTGCAAAACCGCAAGCAGTTCGATCGGGTCTCCGACCTGGTGGCCGAGGCCGAAAGCTACGCCGCGCCGTTCTTTAAAGGCAAGGTGCCGGATGGCGGCTTCTTCCATCCGATCACGCTGTTCAAGGACCTGCCCGACGAGTGCCGGCTGGTCTGCGAGGAGCAGTTCGGGCCGGCCATCGCGCTGCTTCGCTACAGCGATCTCGAGAGCGCCATCGCTAAGGCGAACGACAGTCCGTTCGGCCTCGGCGCCTCGGTCTGGGGCAAGAATGTCGACGCCGCGATGCAGGTGGCGGCACGGCTCGACGCCGGCAACGTCTTCGTCAACCAGCATCCCTCGATGGGCCCCGAAATTCCCTATGGCGGCGTTCGCCAGTCCGGCATTGGCGTCGAATGCGGCGTCGACGGGCTTGCGGAATACACCAATACGGTCGTGCTGAACGTGAAGCGCGGCTGAAATGACCCTTCATCCATCAGGACGCGGATGAGACATTGAGCATATCGAAACACCGGCCGCGCTCGACGCGGCCGGCGTTTTCGCGCGCGGCTGCGCTGGCCGTCGGATGCCTCAAAGCCGGTCGATCAGGCGCTTTGCCTGTGCGCTTCGTCGCAAAGATGGATGCGCGTATCGGCGCGCAGGAAATCGAGAAACGCCCGCAACCGCTGCGACATGCCTTGCTTGTGGGCGTAGGTCGCGGAAATCTCGCCCGGACGATGCGACCATTCCGGCACCAGCCGGATCAGGCGCCCGGTCGCGATATCGTCGCGCACCGCGTAGTCCGGCAACAGGCCGATGCAACTGCCACTGAGCACGATTTGCCGGGCGGTGAGCCCGGAATTGGTGCGGAGCGTCGGCGAAATCGGCAAGGTTATGTCCTCGCCGTTCTTCGCCGTGAGGACGATGCGATCGAAATCCGACATGATCGTCAACGCAACCCAAGGGCGCATTGCCATGTCCAGCGGCGATTCCACCGGACCGAAACGCTCAAGATGCTCCGGGGCCGCGCACGGAATCATCGAAAATGCACAAATCTTCATGGCGTAAAGATCAGACGATTTCAGCCAGCCAATCCGGAACGCAACGTCATGCCCGGTTTCCACGATATTGGTGATGCTGTCGGCCGCATCGATCTCGATCTCGACATTCGGGTGCAATTCGCGGAATCGCAGCATCGCGGCCGCCAGATAAAACGAGACGAAGTTGTGCGATGCGGTCACCCTGATCAGGCCGGACGGCCGGGCCTGTTTCTGCTCCAGCTCGCCGAGCGCAACCTCGAAAAGCTGCAATATCTTACCTGCCGCGTCAGCGAGGCGGAAGCCTTCCTGGGTCAACGAAATCGAGCGCGTCGAACGATTCAAAAGCCGGGTGCCCAGGTCCTGTTCGAGTTCTCTCACATGCTCACTGACAACTGATTTGCTGAGGTTCAGCACATCGGCGGCGCGCGTGAAGCTGCCGGCCTCCGCCACTTTGTAGAAGACGCTCATGCGATAGAGAATCTTCAAATTCATTGTGCGGTCCTCCCGAACAGTTCATTCGCACATTTTGGCATGCGCAGGAAAGACCATGTTGCTAGCATCAGTTTAGTTGCAATTCAGGGCAACCTTCAGCCGAGAGGGACAGGTTTCCGGAGGTTGTGGCAACGAAATTTTACCGTAGGACGCGAGAAAGACGCGGCAGGGGGGATCAATGGCGAACTATCTTGTCGTCGGCGCGGATCGCGGTATCGGCAAAAGCATTTGCAACACGCTCGCAGGTCGCGGCGACCGCGTGACGGCGGTCTGCATGGGGGACGGCGCTGGCTACAAGGACAGCAAGATCGCCGCCATTTCCGGCATCGATGTCACCTCTGACACGGCGATCGCGAAGCTGGCCAAGGACCTGACGGCCGCGAATGCCCGGATCGACGTTCTCATTCATGTGGCGGGTGTCCTCGGTTTGGACGAGCTCGGCAAGATCGATTACGACGAGATGCGCCGTCAGTTCGAGATCAACACGCTCGGCCCGCTACGCACGGTCGAGGCGTGTCTACCTTTCCTGAATAGCAATGCGAAGGTTGGCATCGTCACCAGCCGCGTCGGCTCGCTTTCGGATAACGGGTCCGGGCAGATGTATGCCTATCGCGTCTCCAAGGCCGGCGCGAACATGGTCGCCCTCAATCTGCATTACGATCTCTCGAAGCGCGGGATAGCTGTCGCCGCGCTGCACCCGGGCATGGTCGCCACCGATCTCACCAAGGACTATCCGGGCGACTTCAAATA
>JBDHSX010000212.1:0-5614 GCA_039808365.1 Xanthobacteraceae bacterium
ACCCGATGGCGATGCCGTTGCCGATGCTGCGGTTGAGCGCCAGCGTGGTCTTCTCGATGCGCTCGGCGGCGGCGTTGAGCGCGGCGGACACGGCGTATTGCGTGGCGCGGTTGCGCTCTGCGGCGGCGACGCGCACGTGGCGCAGCGAATCCACCTCGTCCTGAAGCGCATGGATGCGGGCGTTGGCGTCGAACAGCTCGTCGGCCACCATCAGCGCCGCCATCACCGTGAGCCGCGCGTCGCCGATCTCGCCGAACTTGCCGCGCAATTCGACGATGCGCGCCTCGAAATCCTCCGCCAGACCGAGCAGGCGGTTTTCCTGGCCGTCCTCGCAGGCCATGCGATACTGGCGGCCGTTGATGGTGACGTTGATGTGATTCATCGTCCGTCCTCGTCCTCGTCGAGCATGGTGCGCAGGGTCTCGATCGCCGCGTCGAGCCGGCCGGCGATCTCGCGGTTGACCCGTTCGAGCTGGCGCGTGCGCACCAGCGTGGTGTCGAGTTCGTCGGCCAAGCGCGAACGGTCCACCCCCAGCGCCTGAATGCGGTTGGCGAGTTCGTTCTCGTCGCGGTCGGCGTCGCGCCGCCGCTCCACAGCGCTTTCCAGCGCGTCGAGGGCGGCAACCAGCCGCCGCGTGGCGCGTTCGATCTCCACCGATCCGCCGGTGTTGGCGACCGGTTCGTCCGGACCGGAATGAGGGGGCCGATGGGTCATGCCGGCTTTCGCGACCTTTCAAGAGCAACATGCCGCCGGGGCGCCCATCGCGGTCCGCCGCATGGCAAAAACCGCCGCCCGGCAAGCGTTTAGCCAAGGACACTGACATGGCACGTCGAATTGTCGAACTTACGTGGCGACGCGGCTCCGCGCAACGCCGCCGGGCAGCTATGCACCGCAAAGCGGCCGGAAGCGGGGCGCGCGCCGCCCGCCGCCCTTGGACTCAAGGGGTGCAGGTGCTATTCAGCCGTGCCCATCCCAATTCCATGAACCGGCAGCTTTTTCACCCACCGGCGAAAGCCGGCCCCGAAACCATTGATTTGCAGGCAGGCCCATGACGACGCGCGTTGAACCCTCGACAATGGCCAACGCGGTGCGCGCGCTGGCGATGGACGCGGTGGAGAAGGCCAAATCCGGCCATCCCGGCCTGCCGATGGGCGCCGCCGACGTCGCCACCGTGCTGTTCACCCAGTTCCTGAAATACGACGCCACGGAACCGACCTGGCCGGATCGCGACCGCTTCATCCTTTCCGCCGGTCACGGCTCGATGCTGCTCTACGCGCTCCTGTACCTGACCGGGAACAAGGAGATGACGCTGGACCAGATCAGGAATTTCCGCCAGCTGAACTCGAAGACGCCGGGCCACCCGGAAAACTTCGTCACCTCGGGCGTCGAAACCACCACCGGCCCGCTCGGGCAGGGGATCGCGACCGCCGTCGGCTTCGCGCTGGCCGAGCGGCTGCTGGCGGCCGAGTTCGGCGGCGATGTGGTCGATCACTATACCTATGTGCTGTGCTCGGACGGCGACCTGATGGAGGGCATCAGCCACGAGGCGATCGCGCTGGCCGGCCACCTCAAGCTCAACAAGCTGATTTTCCTCTATGACGACAATGGCATCACCATCGACGGCCCGCTGTCGCTGACCGACGACGTCGATCAGGTGGCGCGCTTCAAGGCGCATGGCTGGAACGCGAGGCAAATCGACGGCCACGACCCCAAGGCGATCGCCTCCGCCATCCGCCGCGCGCAAAAATCCGACCGGCCGACCATGATCGCCTGCAAGACCACCATCGGCTTCGGCGCGCCGCACAAGGCCGGCACCTCCAAGGCCCATGGTGAACCGCTCGGCGCCGACGAACTCGCCGCCGCCAAGAAGGCCCTGGGCTGGAATTACGGCCCGTTCGAAATTCCCGACGACGTGCTGGCGGCCTGGCGCAAGGCCGGCAAGAAGGGCTCCGCCGCACGAAAAAACTGGCGCAAGCGGTTCGAGGCGCTGCCGGAGGCGCAGCGCGCCGAGTTCCAGCGTCGGGTGATCGACCGCAAGCTGCCGGCCGGGCTCGACGCGGTGATCGGCGGGCTCAAGGACAAGCTTGCCGCCGAGCCGCCGACGGTCGCGACCCGCAAGGCCAGCGAACTGGCGCTCGACGTGTTGGTGCCGGCGGTGCCGGAACTGCTGCTCGGCTCCGCCGATCTGACGCCGTCCAACAACACCCGCACCAAGGGCCTCAAGGAGGTGCAGCCCGGTCAGTATGACGGCCGCTACATCCATTACGGCATCCGCGAAATGGGCATGGCCGCCGCCATGAACGGCCTCGCGCTGCACGGCGGCTTCCGCCCCGCCGGCGGCACCTTCCTGTGCTTCACCGACTACGCGCGGCCGGCGATGCGGATCTCGGCGCTGGCGCATGTCCCGGTGATCTACATCATGACCCACGACTCGATCGGGCTCGGCGAGGACGGCCCGACCCATCAGCCGGTCGAGCACCTGGCGGCGCTGCGGGCGATGCCCAACATGCGGGTGTTCCGCCCGGCCGACGCGATGGAAACCGCCGAATGCTGGCAACTGGCGCTGGAACGCCTGCATGGCCCGACCGTGCTGGCGCTGTCGCGGCAGAACCTGACCCCGGTGCGGACCTCGGCCGGAAGCGCCAACCGCTGCGCCTCAGGGGCCTACGAACTGGTGGCGGCGGACGGCGCGGCGAAAGTCTCGATCTTCGCCTCCGGCTCCGAGGTCGAGATCGCGGTGGCGGCTCAGAAGCAATTGGCCGAGCGCGGCATCGCCGCGCGGGTCGTCTCGGTGCCCTCGCTCGACCTGCTGCTGGAACAACCTGCCGACAAGCGCGCGGCGATCATCGGCGACGCGGCGGTGAAAATCGCGGTCGAGGCCCAGGTGCGGTTCGGCTGGGACGCCGTGATCGGGGCGGACGGCCTTTTCGTCGGCATGCACGGCTTCGGCCACAGCGCCCCGGCCAAGGACCTCTACAAGCACTTCGGCATCACCGCCGAGGCGGTGGTCGAGGCCGCCGCCAAGCGACTGGGCCACAAGTAACAACGCCGGTAACGCTATCGGCACAATTGCAACGTGACGCATTGCAACGCCGGCGCATTCGGGGCATGACACCGCCCAAACACTGTATCGAACCTTCGAAGGAGAATTTGAATGGCAGTTCGGGTCGCGATTAACGGGTTTGGCCGCATCGGCCGCAACGTGTTGCGGGCGATCTACGAGGCCGGTCGCAAGGACATCGAAGTCGTCGGCATCAACGATCTCGGCCCGGTCGAGACCAACGCCCACCTGCTGCGCTTCGATTCCGTGCATGGCCGCTTCCCCCACGAGGTCAAGGTCGAGGGCGACTCGATCGTGATCGGCGGCAACAAGATCAAGGTCACCGCCGAACGCGACCCCTCCAAGCTGCCGTGGAAGGAGCTGGGCGTCGATATCGCGATGGAATGCACCGGCATTTTCACCTCGAAGGACAAGGCGTCCGCCCACCTCGCCGCCGGCGCCAAGCGCGTGCTGGTGTCGGCCCCCGCCGACGGCGCCGACATGACCGTTGTCTACGGCGTCAACCACGACAAGCTGACCAAGGACCATCTCGTCGTCTCGAACGGCTCCTGCACCACCAACTGTCTGGCGCCGGTGGCCAAGGTCATCAACGATCTGGTCGGCATCGAGACCGGCTTCATGACCACCATCCATGCCTATACCGGCGATCAGCCGACGCTCGACACCATGCACAAGGATCTCTATCGCGGCCGCGCCGCGGCGATGTCGATGATCCCGACCTCGACCGGCGCCGCCAAGGCGATCGGTCTGGTGCTGCCCGAGTTGAAGGGCAAGCTCGACGGCGTCGCGATCCGCGTGCCGACGCCGAACGTCTCGGTGGTCGATCTCAAGATCGTTACCAAGAAGGAGACCACCGCCAAGGACGTCAACGAGGCGATGAAGCGCGCCGCGTCGCAGGAGTTGAAGGGCATTCTCGGCACCACCGACCAGCCCAACGTCTCGATCGACTTCAACCACGACCCGCACTCGTCCACCTTCCACCTCGACCAGACCAAGGTGATGAACGGCACGCTGCTGCGCGTGCTGTCGTGGTACGATAACGAATGGGGCTTCTCCAACCGCATGGGCGACACCGCCGTCGCGATGGGCAAGCTGATCTGAGACGATGGTGACGTGTCATCCTGAAGCGCGCGCTCGCGCGCCTCAGGGCTGACCGGAAATTCGTTTTGTGGCCGGATTTGCAACACGAAAGTCGTCGTCCCCGCGCAGGCGGGGACCCATACGCCGCAGCGGTTCGGTTCAATCACCGCGGCGAGTTATTTTATAATAACCGACGCCAGGGGTTATGGGTCCCCGCCGGAGCCTGTCATCGGGCGGCGCTTTGCGCCGACCCGTTGGCGGAAACGACGCCGAGACGATACCCGAGGATAGCCGATGAGCAACTTCCGCACCCTCGATGACGCCGACGTGAAGGGCAGGCGCGTGCTGCTGCGCGTCGATCTCAACGTGCCGATGGACCAGGGGCGCGTCACCGACGCGACCCGGCTGGAACGCATCGCGCCGACCATCACCGAACTGTCCGACAAGGGCGGCAAAGTGATCCTGCTGGCGCATTTCGGCCGGCCCAAGGGGCGCGACGCCAAGGACTCGCTGAAACCGGTCGCGGCGGAACTGGCGAAGGTCATCAAGCGGCCGGTCGCGTTCGCCGAGGACTGCGTCGGCGACGTGGCCGAGAAGGCCGTCGCGGCGATGGCCGACGGCGACATCCTCTGTCTCGAAAACACACGCTTCCACAAGGAAGAGGAAAAGAACGATCCCGCCTTCGTCGCCCAACTCGCGAAACTCGGCGATCTCTGGGTCAATGATGCGTTTTCCGCCGCGCACCGCGCCCACGCCTCAACCGAGGGGCTCGGCCACAAGCTGCCGGCCTATGCCGGGCGCACCATGCAGGCCGAACTCGACGCGCTCAACAAGGCGCTGGAAGCCCCCGCCAAGCCGGTGATCGCCATCATCGGCGGCGCGAAAGTCTCGACCAAGATCGACCTGTTGGAAAATCTGGTGAACAAGGTCGACGCGCTGGTGATCGGCGGCGGCATGGCCAACACCTTCCTGCACGCGCAGGGCGTCGGCATCGGCAAATCGCTGGCGGAAAAGGACCTCGCCGCCACCGCGCTGCGCATCCTGGCCAAGGCGGAGGCCGCCAATTGCGCCATCATCCTGCCGGTGGACGCGGTGGTCGCCTATCACTTCGAGGCCAATGCGCCGGCGCACGCCTACGGCCTCGACGCCATTCCCGCCGACGGCATGATCCTCGACGTCGGCCCGCAGTCGATCGAACGCATCCACGCCGCCATCGACGACGCCGCGACGCTGGTGTGGAACGGCCCGGTCGGTGCGTTCGAGCTGACGCCGTTCGACCGCGGCACCGTGGTCGCGGCGAAATACGCCGCCCAGCGCACCAAGCTCGGCAAGCTGGTGTCGGTGGCCGGCGGCGGCGACACCGTCGCGGCGCTCAACCACGCCGGCGTCGGCGGTGATTTCACCTACGTCTCGACCGCCGGCGGCGCGTTCCTGGAATGGATGGAAGGCAAGCCGCTGCCCGGCGTCGAGGTG
>JBDHSX010000213.1:0-5569 GCA_039808365.1 Xanthobacteraceae bacterium
CGAAGGTGAAGAAAAAGCGTACCGCGCTGCCTGCTGATCCGGCCGACGCCGAGGATTTCGACGCGACGGCGGAGGCGCTGGATCGGAGCCAACGTGCGCGCCTGATCCGCAAGACAAGGACCGGGCTTGGCCTGTCGCAATCCGAGTTCGCCAGTCGTTTCCGGGTTCCGGTCGGCACCTTGCGCGATTGGGAGCAGGCGCGGACGACCGCGCCGGATTTTGCTGTCGCCTATGTGCGCGTCATCGGCCGGCATCCGGACATGGTGGCGAAGGCCGTGGCATAACCTCGGAGCCGGCTTGCCCGCCGCGCGATCTCCGTCGCTCCCGAGCGCTGTTGCAAGGATCACGATGCGTTTGATGATGGAATGGTTGACACGTCTGGCGCTGATGCTGGCGCTGGTCATTCCCGCTGTGGCGCGCGCCGAAGGGACGTTCGACCTTCCCGCCAACGCGCATTTCTCGCAAGCCAGGCTCGCGAGGATCGCCGACTTCTTCAACGGCGAGATCGCGCAGGGCAAGATTCCCGGCGCGGTGCTGGTGATCCGCCAGCACGGCAAGCCGGTCTATACCGGACTGTTCGGTGTTCGCGACGTGGCGACAGGGCTGCCGATGTCGCTCGACACCATCTTCCGCATCTCCTCGATGACCAAGCCGATCACCAGCGTCGCGGCGATGATGCTGGTGGATCAGGGCAGGCTGAAACTCGACGATCCGGTTTCGAAATACATTCCCTCGTTCGCCAACATGAAGGTCGGCGTCGAGACCAAAGCGCCGGACGGCCAGACGGCGCTCGAACTGGTGCCGCTGAAGCGCCCGATCACCGTGCGCGACCTGATGCGCCATACCTCCGGCATCACTTACGGTTTCTACGGCGACGGGATGGTGCGCAAGGCTTACGCCGCCTCAAAGCTGTTCGACGGCGATCCCGACAATGCCGAATTCGCCGAGCGCATCGCGGTGCTGCCGTTGCAGGAACAGCCCGGCACGCTGTGGGACTATGGCCATTCCACCGACATTCTCGGGCGCGTCATCGAAGTGGTGTCGGGCAAATCCCTTTATCAGTTCGAGAAGGAGGCGCTGCTCGATCCGCTCGGGATGACCGACACCGGCTTTTACGTGCGTGATCCCGCGAAACGCGATCTGGTGGCGCAGCCGATGCCGAAAGACAGCGATTTTCGCGTCGGCTACAAGCTCGATCCGCTGCTGCCGCGCAAGCGCGAGGCGGGCACCGGCGGCATGGTCTCGACGCCGCATGACTATGCGCGTTTCGCGCAGATGATCCTCAACGGCGGATCGCTTGACGGCAGGCGGTATCTCGGCCCGAGCACGTTCAAGGAGATGACCACCGATCAGGTCGGCCCGACGTCCGGCGTGGCGCGGGACTGGGCTTATTTTCCCGGCGATGGTTTCGGGTTCGGCCTCGGGTTCGGCGTGCGCACCGATCCGGGCAACGCCAGGCCGCCGCCGCCGGGCTCGCTCGGCGAACTGAAATGGGACGGCGCCAGCGGCTGTTACTTCGTCGTCGATCCCAAGCAGGATTTCTTCTTCGTACTGATGGAGCAGACGCCGACCGAGCGCCAGCGCATCCAGCGCACCGTCAAGCAACTGGTTTACGAGGCGCTGGAGAATTGACGCAGGGGTCCATCCGTAGTCGCCGGGGCACGCCACGGCCATGGAGGGGACGGTCGACGCACCGTCCCCGTTACGTCTGCTTCTTGCGTTTCGCCGTGTTCAGCGCAATGGCGGCGCGGATCAGCGCCGTTAACGCCTTCTCGTTGATCCTGTCGCCTTCATGAAAATCGATGGCTCGCCTGGTATTGCCGTCGAGGCTGGCATTGAACAGCCTTGCGGGATCCGCAAGCGACGCGCCCTTGGCGAAGGTCATCTTCACGGCGCTCTTGTAGGTTTCGCCGGTGCAGATGATGCCGTCGTGCTCCCACACCGGTACGCCGCGCCACTTCCACTCCTCGATGACGTGGGGATCGGCCTTCTTGATGATGGCGCGGATGCGGCCGAGCATTTCGCCGCGCCAGTCTCCCAGTTCCTCGATTCGCGCGTCGATCAGTTGCGAAGCCGTTTTCGGTTGCGATCCGCTTGTCGCCATGGAGAAACCTCCGTCGTTGCGCTATACGCCGCGTAAAATCTCGCGCACCAGGCCGATGGTGTCCTCGATCATCGCCGCCGTGACGTCGAGGTGGGTGCAGGCGCGGATGCGGCCGTCCATGGTGGCGAGCAGGACGCCGCGGGCGCGCAGCGCCGCCACCAGCGCGTCACTTGACAGGCCCGCGCCGGAGGGGTCGAAGAACACCAGATTGGTCTGCGGTTCCTGCACGTTGACGCCCGCGATCTGCGCCAGGCCGCGCGCCAGCGCCGTTGCATTGGCGTGATCCTCGGCGAGGCGCTCGACATGATGGTCGAGCGCATATAAGCAGGCCGCGGCGCAGACGCCGGCCTGCCGCATTGCGCCGCCGAGCCGTTGCTTCCAGCGCCACACCTGGTCGATGAACGCGAATGATCCGGCGATCACCGCGCCGATTGGCGCACCTAACCCCTTGCTGAAATCGATCCAGGCCGAATCCCAGCCCTCCGCCATTTCGCGCGGAGAGACGCCGGTGGCGACGCAGGCGTTCATCAGCCGCGCCCCGTCCATGTGGGTGGCGATGCCGTGCTGTTTCGCCACCGTGGCGATCTCGATCAGCACGGCGCGCGGCCACACCGTGCCGCCGCCGAGATTGGCGGTCTGCTCGGCGCTGACGAGGGTTTGCGGCGGCTGGTAGCGGGTCGGCGGCCGCAGCGCCGCGCGCAACGTCGCAACGGTGAACTGGCCGTCGACGCCGTCGAGCGGCATGATCTGGAAACCGCCGAGCGCGGCGTGGGCGCCGCCCTCGCGGGCGATCAGATGCGCGGTGCGCTCGGCGAGGATTTCATCGCCGGGGCGGCAATGCGCCAAGGTCGCCGCGACGTTGCACATGGTGCCGGACGGCATGAACACCGCCGCCTCCTTGCCGAGCAGGTCGGCGACGCGTGCGCACAACAGGTTGACGGTGGGATCGTCGCCGATCTGCTCGTCGCCGACCGCGGCGTGCGCCATCGCCTCGCGCATCGCAGGCGTCGGGCGCGTCTGGGTGTCCGACAACAGGTTGATGCGGACCGGCGGTTTTGTCGGGTCGGCGGGCGAGGGGGCGTAGGGCACGCGACAATATCCTTTGACGCAAGGTAACAACAAAAAGGCCCCGGCAAAACCGGGGCCTTCCGTATCGCAGCCGTCGCGCGAAAAATCAGCGCGAATAGAATTCGACGATCAGATGCGGTTCCATCTGCACCGGGAACGGCACGTCCGACAGCGCCGGGATGCGGGTGAAGGTCGCGGTCTGCTTGTGGTGATCGGCCTCGATGAAGTCCGGCACGTCGCGCTCGCCGAGCTGGTTGGCTTCGAGCACGATGGCGAGCTGCTTGGAGGCTTCCTTGACCTCGATCACGTCGCCGGGCTTGACCTTGTAGCTGGCGATGTTGACGCGCTTGCCGTTGACCCTGACGTGGCCGTGATTGATGAACTGGCGCGCGGCGAACATGGTGGAAACGAACTTGGCGCGGTACACCACGGTGTCGAGGCGACGCTCCAGGAGGCCGATCAGGTTCTCGCCGGAGTCGCCCTTCATGCGGGTCGCCTCGACATAGATGGCGTAGAACTGCCGCTCGGAAATGTTGGCGTAATAGCCCTTCAGCTTCTGCTTGGCGCGGAGCTGGGTGCCGAAGTCGGAGAGCTTGCCCTTGCGGCGCTGGCCGTGCTGGCCGGGGCCGTATTCACGCTTGTTGACCGGGCTTTTGGGACGGCCCCAGATGTTCTGGCCCATCCGGCGGTCGATTTTGTACTTGGCTTCCGCACGCTTTGTCATCGCGTCCTCTTGAGGTTGCAGGTTTGAGGAAACGCGCCCTCCTGTGCAACGGGGCGGGGCCCCGGCGCCGACAGGTCCGTCCCTAAAGCTCAAGGAGAGGACCACGGGTCGCGAAACGCAACGCGGGCCGAAAACGGCCCGCGAGCAGGGGGTTTCTAGGGGGATCGCGCCGGAATGTCAAATCCGGAGGCAGCTTTTCCGAATCCGCCTATTTCGCCGGCGAGGCCAGCGGCTTGGTCTTGTCCACCACGTAAACCCCAAGTACTTTCATGGACTTGTCGCCATGCACCTTGGCGTCGTGAACGGCGCCGGCCGGGATCTGGTAGGAATCGCCGGGCTTGAGCAGCTTGGCCGGCTGACCGTCGATTTCGAGGCTGAGTTCGCCCTCCAGCACATAGCCGGTTTCGATGCCGGGATGGGTGTGGCGGCCGGCGGCGGCCCCCGGCGGCAGTTCGGCGAGGCCGGTGACGGTGACGTAGCCGTCCGGAAATTCGACCTTCTGCAACGGCGTGCGCTTGATGCCGCTCTGCTGCGCGACGGCGGCTCCCGCCAGCGCGAATGACATGACGCCCAGCCCGAGCACGATTGTCTTGATCTTGACCATCATTGTTCCTCCCAATGGAGCATTCACGCTAGCAGCGCGCGGGGCGGGGGAGAAGTCCGAACAAAGTTGAGTTTGGGTTGGCGGCTGCATTCACCCGTCATTGCGAGGAGCCAAGCGACGAAGCAATCCAGAAGCCGCAAAGGAAGACTGGATTGCTTCGCTTCGCTCGCAATGACGGCTGCTGATGGGTCTTCGAGCGCTCGCAATGAGGATTAGTTACGCCGCAATCCCGGTCGCGAAGGCATGCACCAGCGCCTCCGCCGCCGGGTGGCGGCGGCCCGAGGTGAAGATCAGCCGCGGATCGCGCGGCGGCGGCGGATCGGCGGTGGCCGGGCCGAGCAGGGCAGAGACGCGACGGGCGATCGCCGGCGCCGGGTCGATCCATTCCACCGGCCACGGCGCCAGCCGCACCAGGCGGTCGAGCAGCAGCGGATAGTGGGTGCAGGCCAGCACCACCGCATCGGTGCGGGCGGGGCCATCGACGAAACAGGGCGCGATCTCGGCGGCGATCTCGGCGTCGACCACGCTCGCGCCGTCGAGCGCCGCCTCGGTCAGCGCGGCGAGGCGCGGCGATCCCACCAGCGTCACCTCGCAGTCATGGGCGAAATCGCGGATCAGCGCGCGGGTGTATTCGCGCTGCACGGTGCCGCTGGTGCCGAGCACCGAGACGTGGCGGGTTTTGGAGCGCTCGCAGGCCGGCTTGATCGCCGGCACGGTGCCGACGAACGGCACGCCATAGGCGGCGCGCAGGTGGCTTAGCACCAGCGTCGAGGCGGTATTGCAGGCGATCACCGCAAGGTCGGGGGCGTGCGCGGCGATCAACTCGCCGATCAGCGGCACCACGCGGTCGACCAATGCGGTCTCGCTGTGCTGGCCGTAGGGGAAAAAAGCGTCGTCGGCGACGTAGACATTCTCCGCGTCGGGCCGCGCCCGCACGATCTCGCGCAGCACGGTCAGGCCGCCGAGACCGGAATCGAACACGAGAATGGTGGGACGATTGCGCACCTGACGAGTCTACCCCGACGTGGTTACCAGTAAGTTGTCATTCTGGCGGGAATGGAAGACGATG
>JBDHSX010000214.1:0-5415 GCA_039808365.1 Xanthobacteraceae bacterium
CGCATCGAAATCGTCTTGTCGGACAGGATTTCGACGCGCAGCGCGTTGCGGACCTCGTCGTGATCGGCCACCGCCGCCACCGGCCGCTTGTCGCTTTCCAGCACTTCGATCACCACGAAGGCGGAATCGGGCAACAGGGCGCCGCGCCAGCGTCGCGGCCTGAACGCGCTGATCGGCGTCAGCGCCAGCAAGGCCGCGTTGATCGGCAGGATCGGGCCTTGCGCCGAGAGGTTGTAGGCGGTGGAGCCGGCCGGCGTCGCCACCATGACGCCATCGGCGACCAGTTCGGCCATGCGCTCGCGTTCGTCGATCAGGATGCGCAGCCTGGCTGCCTGATGAGTCTGGCGGAACACCGAGACTTCGTTGATGGCGTGATGCAGATGGACGGCGCCCTCGGCGTCGGTCGCGCGCATCAACAGCGGATGGATCACGGTGTCGCGCGCCGCCGCGAGCCGCGCATACAGATCCTCCGAACGGTACTCGTTCATCAGGAAGCCGACGGTGCCGCGGTGCATGCCGTAGATCGGCTTGCCGGAGCGCATCAGCTGATGCAGCGTTTGCAGCATCAGGCCGTCGCCGCCGAGCGCGACGACGACATCGGCCTGTGACGGCGGATGATTGCCGTAGGTCTTGACCAGCGCCGCGAGGGCCTGCTGGGCTTCCGCGCTGGTGCTCGCGACGAAGGCGATCCGGTCGTATCGCTTGGGTGTCGTCATCGACGATGGACTCACGTGAAGCGCGCGGAGGGAGTAGGGTCAGCGTCGTCTATACGACGTTGGCCGGATTTGTCGAGCGGATCGAGCGGAGTGGCCGGCTCGCCCGTTGATGAACCACAATTCATCCAGATGAACGCAATCCCCCGGCGCGCTTCAGTTCGGGTTCAGTCGCGGCCGGCTAGGGTTGTCCGCATGATCGACGAACCCGGCCATCCCGACCGGCCAACTTCGTGATCGAACAGGAGATGACCATGTTCAAGACAATTTCCGCCGCGCTGTTTGCCGTGTCCATGCTTGCCGCGCCGGCGTTGGCCGCCGGTCCGTCGCATGTCGTGACCTCGCCGGGCCATGTCACCGTCAACGGCGCTCATTTCAGCGCCAAGGCGTTGAATGCGCAGGCGCGGATGCACAAGCACCACGCGGTGCGTCATCATCACGTCCAGCCGCGCAAGCATCATGTGCACAAGCATCACGCGCACAAGCATGTGGCAGCGCACCCCACGCCTCGTCGCTAGGGCGCGCCGCGTCAAGCCCGGGCTTCACGTTGTGTCGACGTGAAGCCCGGGTTTGTCATGTCGGTTTACAGGAAAGCGTCGGCGATGGCGTCCATCCCGCGCCGCCATGCCTGGGCATGATCGGGATCGAGCGGGATCGCTTCAGAGGCCATGCGCACGATCACCAACTCGGCCTCGGGATGGATGTAGATCCATTGGCCGTGAATGCCCAGCGCGCAGAGCACGCCGCCGTCACGATCGATCTGATACCATTTGCTGCGATAGCTGGCGCCGGGGAACAGGTCGGCGAAATCGCCGCGCGCCCACGCGGCGGTGGTGTCCTGCTCGTTGATGTCGTCGATCCACCAGCCCGGCACCACCTGCCTTCCGTCGGCGCCGACGCCGCGCCGGCGCATCATTTCGCCGAAGCGGGCGAGGTCGCGCGAGGTGACGCAGATGCCGCCGGCGGCGCGCATCGCGCCGTGGGAATCCACGGTGATATAACCGTCATGCTCCGCGCCGAGCGGGTCCCACAGATATTCGCTGAGAATATCGGACAGCGGCTGATCGCAGGCGCGCTCATAGACCCAGCCGAGCACGTCGGTGTTGGTCGAGACATAGTGGAAGGTGTCGCCGTGCGGCCTGCCGTCCGACCGCATCGTCGCCAGAAAGCGCCGCACGTCCGGCACCTCGCGGCCGGGGGGCGGGATATCCCAGCCCATGGCGTAGCGGTAGCGGATCACATCGCCGTCGGGATCGTCGTAGTCCTCGACGAACTTGATGCCGACCGTCATGTCGAGCAAATGGCGCACGGTGGCGTCGCCATAGACCGATTTTTCCAGTTCGGGCACATAATCGGTGATCGGGTCGTCGGGATCGAGCAGGTTGCGATCGGTCAGGATGCCGCCGAGCGCGCCGCAGATCGACTTTGAGACCGAGAACACGATGTGCGGCGTTCGCGCGTCCATGCCGTTGCCGTACCATTCGGCGGCGATGCGGCCACGCCGCAGCACCACCAGCGCGTCGGTGTTGGTCGCGCGCAGCGCTTTCGCCAGCGTGGTCGGTTCGCCGTCGACGCCGGCGAATTCGATGTCCGCGATGCTTTCCAGCGCCAGGTCGAACGGCCGGCCGGGGCGGGACGCCGCGATGTTCGCGGTGGGAAGCAGCCGGCGCACGTTGCGGTAGCTCCAGCTATTGAACGGCGATTGACGCCAGTTCGCCAGCGTCACCTGCCTGTCCGGCGACGGCGGATAATCGTTCATCAGGTCTTTGGCGATCATGTTGTCTCCCCGGCGCCACTGAGCGTTGGATGGCTCGATGTGCAGTGTAGAGACACATCGGTTCCGATGGAACCCATTCCATCGTGACGTCATGACACAGTGATGGACGAACCTTGCTATTTGAATGCCATCACGCAACCAAATTGACGCCACGTTGTTTCAACAGGGTCTTCGCCACAAACAGGGGACCTGCCATGAAGACGTTTGTATTCGCGACGGCTGGGGCGTTGGCGCTGGCCGCAAGTGGGGTAGCGAATGCGGCCGACCTGCCGCCGCGGCCTTACACCAAGGCGCCGCCGCCGGTGACCGCGCCGGCGCTGGTCTACAACTGGACCGGTTTCTACATCGGCGGCCATCTCGGCGGCGTGTTCTCGGGCGACAACGCCCTGCAGGGCAGCGACGCCCGGTTCATGGGCGGCGTGCAGGGCGGCTACGACTACCAGTTCGCCAACAACTGGGTGCTGGGCGTGGAGGCGAGCTATAGCTGGCTGGCGTCGGCGGGCGCCGGCGTGACGTTCCCCGGCGGATCGCTGGCGGTGCTCGTCAATCGCGGCCTCGGATCGGTCACCGGCCGGCTCGGTTTCACCACGGGGCCGGTGCTGCTTTACGCCAAGGGCGGCTATGCGTTCCGGGATCGCAACCTGAACGTCAGCTTCGCCGGCGTTTCGCAGCCCTTCACCACCACCGGCAACCATCAGGACGGTTACACCGTCGGCGCGGGTCTGGAGTACATGTTCGCGCCGAACTGGTCGGCCAAGGTCGAGTATCAATATTACAACTTCGGCAACACCACCTTCACCGGCGGCCCGGCCGATATCGTCGGCGCGCGGTTCCGCAACGACGAACACGTGGTCAAGGCCGGCGTGAATTATCGCTTCGGCTGGGGCGGGCCGGCGCCGGCGAACTACTGACATCACGAGGCGTCATTGCCGGGCTTGACCCGGCAATCCATCTTCTTTGATGGATGGATGCGCGGATCAAGTCCGCGCATGACGCCGGGATGACCGCTACGGGCGGGAGTGTCGCGACGGTCTCAGATGTCACCCAGGTCGAAGGCGCCGAGGCGAAATTCGTCCGGCGTTTCGCCGAGCGGCGCCACCGCGACCAGCGTGAACGAGGCGTGGGGATGGTCCTGCCAGATGGCGATGTCATCGGCGGTGACCGTCAGCCAGCCGAATCTGAAAAGATAGCGGCCGGGTTTGGTGACCTGTCCCACCTCCCGCCATGCGATTTTTCGCGCAAGAACCTGTGTCACGAAGATACCTCCGCGAGGGCCGGCGGCTCCGATGCTATCGCGGTTTCGGTTCGATGGAAACGCCCGCCGCGCCAGTCGCGGGGAGGGATCAGACCATCAGGCCGAGCCGGCTGGCGCAGATGTAGAGCGACAGCGCGGCGGCGTTCGACACGTTCAGGCTTTTGATGTCGCCCGGCATGTCGAGCCGGGTCATCACGGCGCAGGTGTCGCGGGTCAGTTGCCGCAGGCCCTTGCCTTCGGCGCCGAGCACCAGTGCCAGCGGCTGGCGCAACGCGACCGTCGCGAGGTTCTCGTCGCCGGCGCTGTCGAGCCCGACGGTGAGAAAGCCGCGCTCATTCAGCGCGGTCAGCGCGCGGGCGAGATTCTGCACCAGCACCAGCGGCACCAGTTCGAGCGCCCCGGATGCGGACTTGGCCAGAACGCCGGTCGCCTCCGGGCTGTGTCGCGCCGTGGTGACGATGGCCTTGACTGCGAAGGCCGCCGCCGAGCGCATGATCGCCCCGACATTGTGCGGATCGGTGATCTGGTCCAGCACCAGCACTATGCCGCCCTCGGGCAGGGTCTCGATGCTCGGCACCGGCAGGGCGTCGGCCTCCGCCAGCAAGCCCTGATGGACGGCGTCGGGGCCGAGCCGGTGGTCGATCTCGCGCGGGCGGACGATCTCCGGGGTGACGCGGGTTTCGATCTTCTCCTCCGCCAGCCGGCGGGCGGCGTTCTCGGTCAAGAGCAGCTTGCGGATGCGTCGGCGCGGATTGGCCAGCGCCGCGGTGACCGTGTGCCAGCCATAGAGAATCACCGCCTCGTCGTCGCCATGGGGGCCACCGTCCCGCCGGTGGCTGGACGGTCGCGCGCCGGGCCGGGGGGGCCGGCCAGGGGCGCGCGAAAAGCGTGGCTTTCGATTATGATCGCTCATGCGGCCTTGTCTCACGGTGGCCGCCTGATGGCAATTTGGCCCGCGCCGGCCGCCGGCAATATATTCCCGCCGCCATTGGTTGACTTTGCCATGGCGTTTCCGTCATAAACCGGCCCAGCCGAACACCCTTCGACAGGGTGCTCGTTTGATCGCCGTCGAACGGCCGCCAGCCCCCATCGGGGTGAGGGCGGCGGAGGTTGGCGAGGAACGGGGGAGTGTCCCGAGTGGCAAAGGGAGCTGACTGTAAATCAGCCGCCGTATGGCTTCGAAGGTTCGAGTCCTTCTTCCCCCACCATCCTCCTTTTCCCATCGTCCTCAAATTCCCGATTTGAATTTGCTGGGTTTTTCGATTTGACGGCGCGCCGGCTCATAACGAGCCCTCAGATTCGCTGCCCGACAGGCGTGGCCCAACTGCGCCGGATCCGTGGAACATTTGCGAATTGGTGTCGTTCGTCATCGGCGGTGACGAAGGAACGGAGGGTGTGGCGATGGCTCTCACGCGCGACGAAGTGCTGGCGGTTGTCGGTCCCGCCGACGACCTCTTGATCACCGAAATCATCGCGACCGGGGCGACGCCCGAGGAACTGAGCCGGGCCTGGGCCTGGGTCAACAACGATGAGGCGCTGATCAATGAGGGCAGGCCGCTGCCCAGCGGCCGAACCGGTGATCTGGTCGAACTCCTCAGCGCGCAGGATGACGACGAGGAGCCGGCCTCGTAGCGGCGCCGGGAATCACCGTCCCGCAAGGCCAGGCTCCA
>JBDHSX010000215.1:0-5398 GCA_039808365.1 Xanthobacteraceae bacterium
GAGATGCCGCCCTGCGCCGCCACGGTGTGCGAGCGGGTCGGGAACACTTTGGTGATGCAGGCGGTGCGCAGGCCCGCCTCGCTGCATCCCACCACCGCGCGCAGGCCAGCGCCGCCGGCGCCCACCACCACGACATCGTAGGTGTGATCCTCAAGCGGATAGGCGCGTCCGTTGGTGGCGGGAGCTCCGCTGCCGTTGCCCTGAGCAGCCATGCGCTACACTCCAGATGACAGTTTGAAGATCGCGTAAGCCGATGCCAGCGCGACCGCGAGCGAGAAGAAATTGTTGGCGATGATGGCGACCAGCTTGATCTTTTCGCCGTGGATATAGTCCTCGATCACCACTTGCATGCCGATCTTCATGTGCCAGCAGCTGGCGACGACGAACAGCAGCATGATCAGGGCGATCACCGGGGTGCCGAGGATCTGGCCGGCGCCGGCCTGATTGCGGCCGAGCAGCATCATGACGATGACGATGACCGGCACGGTGAGCAGCAACATGCCGATCGCGGTGATCCGCTGCCACCAGAAATCCGAGGTGGCGTTGGTGCCCGACGCGCCGAGGCCACGAACGCCCTTCAGCGCCGTGCGCTTCACCGAAGGATCGGAAAAGGGGACATTGCTCATCGGCCGCCTCCGAACGCATAGGCCAGAACCCACAGCAGCACGGTGAGAACGATGCCGCCGATCAGCGCGGCCCAGGTCAGGCCCTCGCGCTCGGCCGGGCCGAAGCCGTAGCCGAGATCCCAGACGAAATGCCGGATGCCGCTGAGCAGATGGTGCATCAGCGCCCAGGTGTAGCCGAACACGATCAGACGGCCGATCCAGCTTCCGATGAAGCCCGAGAAGATGGCGTAAGCCCCGGGTCCCGACGCCACCGCCATCAGCCACCACGCCAGCAGGATGGTCCCGAAATAGAGCGCGAGGCCGGTGGCGCGATGGACGATGGACATCGCCATCGTCAGGGTCCAGCGATAGGTTTGCAGGTGGGGCGAAAGCGGTCGTTCGATCTTGGCGGTCATGGCTGCTTTTGTTTGATTTCGGTTGCAAGCGCGACACGCTGCCCGATGCGATGGGATCGGGTAGAGCAATTCTATTTACGAAGTCAAACGCCTGAGCGCAACGATCAATTGGTCGAGGCTGAACAACAGTTCAATCCTTCAAGGAAGACTCGAAACGACTCAACAAGTTCGGCGTCGTCCTCGCGCAGGGGAGGACCCAGATCCCCTGGCGTGATTATAGATAACCTCACCTTGGTTGATTAAACCGAAGCGCTGCGGCGTATGGGTCCCCGCCTGCGCGGGGACGACGGTTTTCGGGTTGTCGATCCGCGCACAAAACGAATTTCCAGTCAGGCACTTAGAGCGGCCGCGCGGCTACGAATACAGGTTCTTGTACTTGTCGCGCAGCACGTTCTTCTGCACCTTGCCCATGGTGTTGCGCGGCAGGTCGTCCTCGAACAGCACGCGCTTGGGCATCTTGAACTTGGCGAGGCGGCCGTCGAGCGCGCGCAGGATCGCAGCTTCATCGAGCTTCGCACCGGGCTGCGGCACCACCACGGCGGTGACGCCCTCGCCGAAATCGGCGTGGGCTAAGCCGATCACGGCGGATTCGACCACGCCGTCGATGGCGTCGATCTCGCTCTCGATCTCCTTCGGATAGACATTGAAGCCGCCGGAAATCACCAGGTCCTTGCCGCGCCCGACGATGTGGACGTAACCCTTGGGATCGATCTTGCCGAGATCGCCGGTGATGAAGAAGCCGTCGTCACGGAATTCCGCCTTGGTCTTTTCCGGCATCCGCCAGTAGCCCTTGAACACGTTGGGGCCCTTGACCTCGATCATGCCGATCTCGTCAGCGGCGAGCGGCTTGCCGGTTTCCGGATCGACCACGCGCGCGGACACCCCCGGCAGCGGGAAGCCGACCGCGCCCGGCACGCGCTCGCCGTCATAGGGGTTCGAGGTGTTCATGTTGGTCTCGGTCATGCCGTAGCGTTCCAGCACGGCGTGGCCGGTGCGCGCCGACCATTCGCGATGGGTGTCGGCCAGAAGCGGCGCGGACCCGGAGATGAACAGCCGCATGTGGCTGGTCGATTCCTTCGTCAGGTTCGGGCTTTGCAGCAGGCGGGTGTAGAAGGTCGGCACGCCCATCAGCACGGTGGCGCGCGGCATCAACTGGATGATCCGCTCGGGATCGAGCTTGGGCAGAAAGATCATCGCGGCGCGCGCGAACAGCGTGACGTTGCTGGCCACGAACAGGCCGTGGGTGTGATAGATCGGCAGCGCGTGGATCAGCACGTCCTTGTCGGTGAAGCGCCAGTAATCCACCAGCGTCAGCGAGTTGGAGGCGAGGTTGTCGTGGCTCAGCATCGCGCCCTTGGAGCGGCCGGTGGTGCCGGAGGTGTAGAGGATCGCGGCGAGATCGTCGTTGCCGCGCGCCACGGTGGCGAACGCGGACGCCTCCCCGTCGGCGCCGTCGGACAGCGAGCCCTTGCCGTTGGCGTCGAGCGTCTCGACCTTGGCATTGACCTTGGCGGCGATGGCGCGGAGCCCATCGGCCTTGGCCGGATCGCACACCACCAGCGACGGCTCGGCGTCGGTGATGAAGTAGTCCAGCTCATTGAGGGTGTAGGCGGTGTTGAGCGGCAGGTAGACCGCGCCGGCGCGCACCACCGCGAGATACAGGATCAGGTTCTGAACCGATTTCTCGACCTGCACCGCGACCCGATCACCGGTCTTGACGCCGCGCTTCACCAGAAAATTCGCGATCTGTCCGGACCGCGCGATCAGGTCGCCATAGCTGATGGGCTTGCCGTCCGGCGTCTCGATCGCCAGCCGCGACGGATCGTCGAGGGTGTCGAACAGGCGGGAAAACAGGTTGGCGTTCGGGGTGCTGGTCATGCATCATTCCAAAATGGCTGGATGAGCTGGAGCAAATGTTCCGGCGGGATCGGCCATCAATAGCAAGAACGCGCTTGCGAGCGCAAATAAAAGGCGGGCGGACATGGTGAACGCGAACACGGCAAGGCGCGTGGCGTGGGTGACCGGCGGCGGCAGCGGCATCGGGCAGGCCGGCGCCGAGGCGCTGGCGGCGGACGGCTGGAACGTGATCGTCTCGGGACGGCGCAAGGACGCGCTCGACGCGGTGGCGGACGGCATCAACGGCGGCGGCGGCGGACGAGCCGAGGCGATGCCGCTCGACGTCAGCAACGCCGCCGATGTCGAAGCGGCGGCGCGGCAGATCGCGGCCAGGCACGGCCGCATCGATCTTCTGGTCAACAGCGCCGGCGTCAACGTGCCGAAGCGAAGCTGGGCCGACATGGAGATCGCGGGCTGGGACAGGGTGGTCGATATCAATCTCAGCGGTGTCCTCTATTGCATGCGCGCGGTGCTGCCGACGATGCGCGCGCAGAAGGACGGCTGCATCATCAACGTCGCCTCATGGGCCGGCCGCCACGTCTCCAAGATGCCGGGACCGGCCTACACCGCGACCAAGCACGCGGTGCTGGCGCTGACGCATTCCTTCAACATGGATGAATGCGTCAACGGCTTGCGCGCCTGCTGCCTGTCGCCCGCCGAGGTCGCCACCCCGATCCTCAAGCTGCGCCCGGTGGTGCCGAGCGCGGAGGAGCAGGCGCGGATGTTGCAGCCCGAGGATCTCGGCCGCACCATCGCCTTCGTCGCCAGCATGCCGCCGCATGTCTGCGTCAACGAAATCCTCATCAGCCCGACCTGGAACCGCGGCTTCGTCGCGATGTCGCGCCATTAGCGCTTCATCGCCCCGCCGGTTGTTCGTCATTGCGATCGACGCGCTCAGGTCGGCGCCGTCACCCATGCGAACCACAGCGCCACCAGCGCCAGCAGCGCCGACAGCACGCGCCGGACCACCTTCTCGCGGCGCGGATCGTTGAGCAGCGGCTCCAGCGTGCCGGCGAGCAGGACGATCGACCCGTGAGCCAGCGTGGCGACCCCGACATAGATCGCCGTCAACAACATGGCCTGCGGCACCGGCGAGGACTGCGGCGTCATGAAGGTCGGAAGCACGGCGATGTAGAACACGCCGGCCTTCGGATTGAGCAGATTGGTGAGCAGCCCGCGCAAGAAATACTTGCCGTCCTCGCCGTCGCGGTGGGGCTCCGTCGCGGCCGGCGAGCGCCAGCCGTCCCATGCGAGGTAAAGCAGGAAGGCGACGCCGGCCCAGCGCAGGATCGCGTACAGCGTATCCGACGCCTGGATCGCCTCGGCGACGCCCACGCCCGCCACCACGCCGATCAAGGCCAGGCCGAGCGTGATGCCGCCGACCGTGACGAAGCCGGCGCGGCGGCCGTCGCTGGCGGCGACCAGCGCCAGATAGGTCATGTTCGGCCCCGGCGTGACCTCGATCACCAGCGACGTCAGCACGAACGACGCCAATGTCGAAAACGGAATTCCCCAAATGTCGCCCATTCGGTGATAGTCTCCACGGTGCCGCCGCCGGCCGGAACAACTCCGCCCGCTGGCGGGTTCTGTCCGGGCGTCGCCCGACATTAGGAGGTCCCATGTTCCTGCGCACCATGCTTGCGACCGCGCTCATATCCACCGTCGCGCTCGCCAGCGCCTCGGCGGAGAGCGCCAAGGCCACCTTCAAGAACGCCGCCGGCGCCGAGGTCGGCCACGCCGACCTGGTGCAGGCCAATGACGGCGTCCTGATCAAGTTGACGCTGAAAGGGCTGCCGCCGGGCGGCCACGCCTTCCACGTCCACGCGGTCGGCAAATGCGAGGCGCCGTTCACCACCGCCGGCGGCCACTTCAACCCGCAGAGCCACAAGCACGGCATCATGGCGAGCGGCGGCGCCCATGCCGGCGACATGCCGAACCTTCACATTCCGGCCTCGGGCGAACTCAGCCTCGAAGTCCTCAACCCGGCGGTGACGCTGGCCAAGGGCGCGCCGAACTCGCTGTTCAAGCCGGACGGCACCGCGCTGGTGATCCACGCCACCGTCGACGACTACAAGTCCGATCCGGCCGGCAACGCCGGCGACCGCATCGCCTGCGCGGTGGTCGAGCCGTAAATCAGGGTCAGGTCAGCCGCTTCTGAAACGCCGCCGCGACGACGCCGGCCGCCAGCGTCGCGGCGGAGACGCCGAGGCCCGACGACAGGCTGCCGGTGGCGTCGGTGATCCAGCCGGTGACGATCGGGCCGAGCGTCTGCCCGATGCCGAAGGCGATGGTCATGGCGGCGATGCCCGAGGGCCACAGCGCCGACGGATAGTTGAAGCGGACGAAAGCGGTGGTCGCGGTGACCACCGCGAAGAACGCCACGCCGAACACCAGCGCGGACAGCGCCAGCATCGCCGGCGACTGGCTGAGCAGCGGCAGCGCCGCGCCGAGCGCGTTGAAGCCGAGAATGATCGCGGTCGA
>JBDHSX010000216.1:0-5367 GCA_039808365.1 Xanthobacteraceae bacterium
CTTTTTGATTTTTATCCCGCGAAAGAGTCATGTGGAAGCGTCGTGGAAGCACCTGGAGAAGAGTTGGAGCGTTGAATTGCGCAGTTTACCTGTGACGATCTGACTCATCGCTGACTGCGCCGCGCGCCCCGGATCGCGGCATACCCCGGCACGGTGTCGAGGCAGGTGAGCCGCTGAGTCCGTTCGCGCAGGTGCTTGCCAGGTCGGCGAGCATCACGATGAGTGGTTTATGTCGAATACGGCAATGAGCGGTTATTGAATTCGTCCTTCGACGAAGGTGCGGGCGCATCTATCGTAGCGGGTGGCAATGCGGCGCCAGTCCTTGAGCCCGACGAACAGGTTGTTGATTTGGTGACGAAAGCGATAGGGCACCTTGTCGTAGGCGATTACGCGTTTTGCGGCTTCTGGTCGGCGGGATGCACGGTTCGATGCCCTTGGCTTTCAGCGTGGTGCGGATCAGTTTTAGTCGTAGCCGTGATCGGCGATCACCGCTGAGGCGAGCGTCAGCGCATTGATCATCAACGCAGCGCCCTTGTGGTCAACCCATCTGGCCTTCGGTCAACAACAGACGAGCGGCTTGCCAGCGTCATTGCAGAGGGTGTGGAGCTAGGAGTTCAATCCGTCCTTAGTGCGGCCGATACAACGGCAAAGAACCTTTTTTAGCAGGCTCGCGGCCGTGCGGTGCGCCTTCAGATGTGAGGTATCGATCATGATGCGATCGGGCTTTGGACCTTCCGCTGCAAGACGTGCGAATATGCGTTCGGACACGCCGAGCCGGCGCGGCAAAATCCTAACGGTAGTGGAGCGCGCGCGAATCTGCATCGTCATCACGCGACGAGGCACGGGGCAACGGTTCTCAGGCTTCGTCCAGCGCTGCCGGTGAGGGAGGTGCCGGCCCGACTCATCATCGCCACGAACAACGCAAGCGGCTCGATCTTCGCCAACGTCACTCCGATCCACCTGCGATTGCCGCACGTAGAAAGCGGAACACGTAATAGGCATCTCGTTGCCAGAGACGGGCTTTGCGATCGGCATCTTCCTCTCGGAAGAAGACCTCGGGCATCGCCGAATAGCGCACCATCGACGAGACCTCATAGGTCTCAGTCGGTTTTTTGGGCCTATCCTTCCGAATACTTTCTCAACTATGACTTGAGGGTTGCGATACCGAGGTCGTGAACCTTGAGGGCCAGTTCGAGCATGATCCGGTGTTCGTGGTTACGCAAACTAAGCCCGCTTGTCGTTTCGATCTTTTCGAGACGATACGCGATCGTTTTGGGATGAACGGTGAGCATCTCTGCGGCATCTCTTTGACTGCAATTGGAGGCTAGATAGGCTCGGAGCGTTTCACGGAGCGTTGCCGCTTGAGGATGAGATTCATCCGCAATGTCCTTGAGAACGTTGTGGGCAAAACCCGGAAAGCCGACGCCTCCCTGAAGCCCCATGATCAATCCCAGCAACCCCATGTCTTCAAACTTCACCGGACGGACGGCCGACGTGAGTTCGGCGACCTTTTTGGCAAGGCGTGCTTCCGTCAAGGCATCCGGCAACGTCAGCGGATCGGAACGGCTGGTGCTGACTCCGATAGCCCAGCGGATATCGGGAAAAATCTTCCGGATCTGATCTCCCAGTCGGCGCAAGAAGCGATCCAGTGCCGCAGGATCCGCCGACGAGAGAACCACGGCGATCTCGTTGTCTCTGAAAGCCGCCAGGTGGGTGCTCTTGCGGCCCGTTTGCTCGTACGCGATCAGGTCGCTGACGAGGCTGCGGCGCAGATCGAAATCGAGTTCGGCCGACCTGTTGTATGAATCCTTCGCGCGGTTCTCAATGCCGCAGAGGATGACGGATGTCGGGGCAGCCAGTTCCTTGCCCAATTCGCGGAGCTTCTCGATGGCGAGCACGCGGACCCTGCGAGGCGCATCGATCAAATCCCAAAGCAACGCGGAAATTTTTTCCGAGAGAACCGAACTCGCCGCCTGCGCCTTGACGTCGAACAGCGCGACGGTGATCGAAACCGATGCAAGGGCAAGCAGGGTGGCGTCTCGGCTGCCGCCGGGCTTCAGAATAAGCGCCCATCCGCGTTGCCCCGAAACCGCGGACAACCGCTGCGCATAGACGGTCTGGCGGCGGCCGCCGAATGTGATGGCGCGTGCGGCCATGTCGTCGCGCGGCACCGCGGCGAGTTCGAGGCGGAGTTTCGCCAAGTCGGCGGCGTTGAGCGGGTGCGAGCCGCTTTGGGCCCTGATCTCAAGTTTCTGATCGCAGATGAAAACCGAGGCTTCGATGGCTTCCGCCGCCATCTGAACGATCTGATCCAGTCCCTGATCGTAGATGACGCATTTTACCAGGTTGGTTTGAAAATCGGCCGCATTCTCGATGATGTCGATTCGCTCGCTCATGGCCGCATGAGCGGCTTCCAGTTCGTGCATCGCGCTCTTTTGCGAGCTGATGAGCTTCGCATTCGCGATCGCAAGCGAAGCGAGGTCGGCGAGCGCGGCCAATTCCGCCACGTTGTCTTGGGTAAAAGTCGACGGCCTCCGCCGCCAAACTTCGAGAGCGCCGATGATCTCCCTGTTCGAAAACAGCGGGACCGCGAGGGCGGAGCGAACCCGTTCGGCGCGGGCAAGATCGAAAAAATCGTGGCTGATATGACGGCTGCTGAGATAGTCTTCCACAGCGCAAGGCTCGCCGGTTTGCAGAACCCTGCCGGCGATGCCCTGGCCGGCTTTCATTCTCAGGGTCGCCGTTGCGGCTGACTCGTTTCCGACACAGCGCTGCATGACCAGATAGTCGCCGTCGAGCAGCATGATCCCGCATATGTCGGCCGACAACTCGCTATTCGCGACCTGCGTGATATTGAAGAAAATCTCCGCAAGATCCTCGCTTTTCAGAATTGTGTTGGCGACGTGACTGAACGCGATGATGATTTCGTGGCGTGAGGGGACGCGTGGTCTCTCCAGGCACCGCGAAACCGTCATTTCAAGAAGGCGGGCGCACACGAACAGTTCATGTTCCGGCAAGGGTGAACTCGGCGCCTGCGTCACGATCAGGCCGATCGCGTCATCGCGTATGGGGAAGAACGCAGCTTTCGCGGAGAGCCGAAGCGAGTATGCGTAAGGTGCGCCGCCGGATGACCTCAGGGCGGTGAGCTCGGGGGAGACCGCGTGTTGATCGTCCCAGTATGTCCAGCCCGCGGGACCTGAAACGACAATTCTGACGGAAGCCAACGGAAAATGCTTCGGTAGCAGATTCTCGATTTCGGCGAAGGGATAGCTGGTCTCATTCGCTGTCGTCGCCGTCAGCGAGGAGATCACGTCCTTGATGGCATCTCGAGCGGTCCGCATCATGCGCGCTGGCGAAGCCAGCGGAACAGCGGGGTCATTCAAGTTAGCTCCTCCCTCTGCGCGCGATTGCTACGTCCTTCGGTGCCTTTGAGGATAAGTCTCCTTTCTCAACCGTCAATCGGCCAATCAAGCGGGTTTCATCACTATAACCGTCTTCAGACTCTGCTGATTTCGCACTGCATCATAAGCCTCAACCACCTCATCGAGGCGGACATGCCGATCCACGACGACCGTCGGGTCAAGAACGCCGGTTGAAATCATGCGCAGCAGCTTCGGGCGCAGCCTTATCGAATCTCCGATCGCAAAACCGATGGAAATCTCCCGCGTGAAGCAATCCGCGAGGGGAATCGGCCACTGCGCTTCGCTATGGGCGCCGACCGATACGATCCGGCCCCGCCGCCCGACCAGATCGAAGGCGCCGGACAACACCTTGGGCGATCCGACGGCTTCGACGACCAGGTTGGCGCCATGCCCGCCGGAAACGCGGTGCAGGATATCCCGTGCCGCTTCGGGAGCCACCGATATGGCGCCGTTTGCCTGCGCGAAGGCGCGGCGCCGCTCGTTTGGCTCGATCAGCAGCACGACGCCGGCGCCGGCCGATTGTGCGGCCAGGCTCGTGAGCTGGCCAACCGCGCCGCCTCCCAGGACGGCGACGATATCGCCGGGCTGCATGGTCCCACGCTCGATCGCGGCCCAACCGGTTGCCAGATTGTCGCCGACAAGGATTGCCGCCTCGTCGGTACATGCCGGAGGAATCTGGTAAAGGGTCGAGTCGGCATGTGGCACCCGGACGATTTCGGCCTGAGCGCCCGCCAAGGCAGGGCCAAACGCCTCGCCTGTGCCGAAAAACGATCGCTCGCCGCACTGCCAGTTGTCGCCGGCCGCGCAGTGCGGACAATGCCCGCAAGACGTGAAGTCCGAAGCCATGACCTGATCGCCGCGACGGAAGCGCGTCACCGCCGCGCCGGCGTCGATGACCGTGCCGACGAATTCGTGTCCGACAATCGATCCGGCAGTCATGGCGGGAAAGTGTCCCGCCACGGCGTGGAGATCCGTCCCGCAGATGCCGGCCATCCGGACCTGAACCAGCGCATCGGTGGGCGCCTGAATCACCGGTTCAGGCACCTCCCGCACCGCGATTTGTCCGGGCCCGAGATAGGCGACCGCGCGCATCGTGCTAACCCAGCTCCGTGATCCGGTTGGCGATACTTTCAGCGGCTTTCTTCAGCGCCTCGCGCTCGTTCGGGCGAAGCGGAAGCTCGACGATCTCCGCAACGCCCTGCGGCCCCAGCCGTACCGGAAGCCCGACCCGCGTATCGGGAAGACCATAGGCGCCGCCGGAGCGCACGCATGCCGCGATGATCCGGCTCTCGCCGGAGACCATGGCGCGAACCATGGCCGCCGCGGATTCGGCGGGCGCGTAATAGGCGCTGCCGGTTTTGAGCAATCCGACCACTTCCGCGCCTGAATCGCGCGCGCGCTCGACGATCGCGGCCAGTCGATCCGCCGGCAATAGGTCTTCGAGCGGCTGGCCGGCCGCCGTCGCCAGACTTAACGGGATCACCATTTCCGGCCCGTGGCTTCCCAGCGCCAATGCCTCGACCTGTCCGGGCTTGGCGATGCCCGTGAGCGCGATGAGGGCGCAGAACCGGGCGGAATCGAGCAGACCCGCCATGCCCAACACGCGGCTTGCGGGAAAGCCGGTCTCGCGCGCCATCAGTTCGGTCATCTCCTCCAGCGGATTGGTGACGACCACCACGACGGCTTGCGGTGCGAACCGCCTGATCCCGGTCGCCACGGCGCGGATGATGTCGGCGTTGACGCCGGTGAGATCGGTCCGCGACATTCCCGGCTTGCGCGGCCGGCCCGCCGTCATGACGATATAGTCGGCGCCCGCGAGCGCCGAGAGGTCTTGCGAACCTTCGACACGGGTGTCGAAGCCCCGCAAACCGGCCGAGTGCCACATGTCGAGCGCCAGTCCTTCCGCAAGTCCCGGCTGGATGTCGATCATGGTGACTCTTGAAAA
>JBDHSX010000217.1:0-5284 GCA_039808365.1 Xanthobacteraceae bacterium
ACGTTGAATCATGCGTCCCCGAAACCCGCGCCGCCGTCCTGCGGCTTCAGGCGGATCAGCCGCGAGTCTTCGACCGCGGCCTGCCGGTGCTTCACCGCCTCGCGATAGGCCGGATCGCGGATCATGCTGACGAACGCCTCCACCGACGGATATTCGGCGATGAAGCAATGGTCCCAGCGTTCGTCCTGCGGGCCGATCAGCATCAGTTCGAACGCGCCGCGCCAGATGATTTTGCCGCCGAGCCGCGAAAACACCGGCCCGCTCTCGCGGCCGTAGGCGGCATAGGCTTCCGCGCCGCTCGCCTTGCGGCCGTCGGGATAGCGCGCCTGGTCATGCAGCCGCACCAGGTTGAGCATATGGATCGGGCCGGGACGGTTGTTGTCACGGAATTGCGCGAAGATTTCCTTGGTCGGATCGATGTGGCCGGTCATCTCTACCTCTCCCGATCGGTTGCCGTCATGCCCGGACTTGATCCGGGCCTTCATGTTTTTCAGAAGGATGGATCGCCGGGTCAAGCCCGGCGATGACGCTCATACGAACTTCAACAAAATCGATCCTAGAGCGGCTTGGTCCGCGCCCCGAAAATCGCCGAGCCGATCCGCACATGGGTCGCGCCGAAGGCGATCGCGGTGGCGAAATCGGCGCTCATGCCCATCGACAGTTTCGTCAGCCCGTTGCGCGCGGCGATTTTCGCGGTCAGCGCGAAATGCGGCGCCGGGGCCTCATCCGCCGGCGGAATGCACATCAGCCCGCTGATCGTGAGCCCGTAAACGTCGCGGCAGCGCGCGATGAAGGCGTCGGCGTCCTGGGGCGCGACGCCGGCTTTCTGCGGCTCCTCGCCGGTGTTGATCTGCACGAACAATTCCGGCCGGCGCGGCTGGCGGGAAAATTCCTTCGCAAATTCCTTGGCCAGCGCCGCGCACAGACTGTCGCGATCCACCGCGTGAATCGCGTCGAACAGCGCCACCGCGTCCTTGACCTTGTTCGATTGCAGCGGCCCGATCAGGTGCAGCGCGATGCCGGGGGTCGCGGCCAGCAGCGCCGGCCACTTGCCTTTCGCTTCCTGCACGCGGTTCTCGCCGAACACGCGCTGGCCGCGCGCGATCACCGGCGCGATGGCCGGCGCGTCGAAGGTCTTCGACACCGCGACCAGCGTGACGGCGGCGCGATCCCGCCGCGCCTCGCGGCAGGCGCGCGCGATCGCCTGCTCCACCGCGTCGAGCCCGGATGGTGAGGACGGCGTTAACGAGGCGGCAGGCGACGTCATGATGCGGGGTCGGCTCCGGAATCCAGTGGCATCGTTCAAATTTTACGAAATTCGGGAAAGGGTCCTTGAAGCGTCGTTGCTAGTGAGGGAGCGGGCAAGGGACCAGCAATGTCGCGCACCAGTTACAACCGCCGTCAAATGAAACTCAAGCGGCTTTTCGGCATTCGCGGCCGTCTGATCCTGCTGGCGCTGATCCTGGTGGTGCCGCTGATGCTCGAACGCGCGCGCTCGCTGGAAGACGCGCGCGCCCGACAGATCGCCGCGATCTCAAGCGACTACACCGCGCTGGTCGGTCACGTCGTCGACGCCCAGCGCCAGGTGATCTCGTCGGTCGAGGCGGTGCTGAAATCATCGTCCTATGTCTACCGGCTCGGCGTCGAGGTGGGCGAGCCCTGCATCGTCATGCGCGCCAGCTTCCGCGTCGACCTGCCGTGGATCCGCAGCCTCTCGATGGTCGATCGCGACGGCCGCATCAAATGCTCGACGATGCCCGGCATCGGCGGCCTCGACATCAACGACCGGGCCTATCTGAGGGCGGCGCTGGCGGCCGGTTCGCTGGTGCTGAGCGACTACGTGCTGAGCCGCGCCACCCATCAGCCGACGATCATGGCGGCCTATCCGCTGCGGACGGCCAAAGGCGAGCATTCCGGCGCGGTCATCATCGCCGCCGTCAACCTGCGCTGGATGTCGTCGGTGATGAACGATCTCGGCGGCCGGCCCGGCGTCAGCGCGCAACTGATCGATCGCAACGGCGTGGTGCTGGCGGCCCCCGAGGATCTCGCCAGCACCGTCGGCCACGCGCTTGCCGACAAGACGCTGCTGCCGGCCATCCTCGCCCACGAGGCCGCCTCAAACGCGCGAAAGGGGTCCTTCACCCATCACCCGTTCAACGAGAGCCAGCGCACGGTATCGTTCACGCGGCTGCCGGGCAGCCATGCGCGGCTGGTCGTCAGCATCGACGAGGCGGCGGTCACCGCCGGCATCAATCGCGAAATCCGCGTCGCCTATGTCCAGCTCGCGTTCGTCTGCCTGCTGGTGCTGCTGGGCGCGCTGCTGGTGGTCGAGGGCCTGATCATGCGCCCGATTCAAACGCTTGCCGCCATCGCGCAGAAACTCGGCCGTGGCGAGCGCAACGTGCGCGCGGCGCGCCACGAACTGCCGGCCGAGTTCATGCCGCTGGCGCGCGCCTTCAACGCCATGGCGATGCAACTCACCATGCGCGAGAACGAGTTGCTGGCCAGCAACAACCGCCTCAGCGTCATGGCCACCATCGACACCGTCTCGGGGCTGGCCAACCGGCGCGGCTTTCAGAGCCGGCTCGATTTCGAATGGCTCAAGGCCGAGCAGAACGGGACCGAGCTGGCGCTGCTGATGGTCGATGTCGATTACTTCAAGCTCTACAACGACACTTACGGCCATCTCGAAGGCGACGCCTGCCTGTCCCGGCTGGGCGAGACCCTGGCCCAGATCGCCGGCCGCACCTTCGGATTCGCCGCGCGTTACGGCGGCGAGGAATTCTGCGTCGTGCTGCCGGACGCCGACGCCGCCCGCGCCATGGAGGTCGGCGAGATGATTCGCGCCGCGGTGCGCGATCTGGCCCTCCCCCACCACGCCAGCGCCGCGCGGATCGTCACCCTCAGCGTCGGGGTCGCGGTGACCCGGCCGAATCCGGCGCTGCGGACCGAAGACCTGATCGAGGCCGCCGACGCCGCGCTCTACGCCGCCAAGCACGCCGGCCGCGACCGCGTCGTCCAGCACGGCCGGCACCAGCCGCCGGCGGGGCGCGTCGCCATGGCGGGGTGAAGCCGACATCCTGTCCCGGAACCAGGCATCCGGCACCGGATTCGGCCTTAATCCATTGACCCAGCGCGGTCTTTTGTGGCCTAGTGAGCCGCTTTCCGCGCGAGCGCGGCGAAGGCCGGTTGCGGCTTGCCTGAAGCTTGCCGCCTGAAATTCGCGCTCCCACTCCCGATCGCGCCGGTCGCGATCCAACCAGCCGGTCAATTTCCGATCCAATGAGCAACGAACGCTACAACGCCCGCGAGTGCGAACCGCGCTGGCAGAAAATCTGGGACGAACAGGCGATCTTCACCACGAAGAACGACGATCCGCGGCCGAAATACTACGTGCTGGAGATGTTCCCCTATCCGTCCGGGCGCATCCACATGGGTCACGTCCGCAACTACACCATGGGCGACGTGGTGGCGCGCACCATGCGCGCCAAGGGCTACAACGTGCTGCACCCCATGGGCTGGGACGCCTTCGGCCTGCCGGCGGAAAACGCCGCGATGCAGAACAAGACCGATCCGGCGCAATGGACCTACGCCAACATCAAGGCGATGAAGAAGCAGCTCCAGACCATGGGGCTGTCGCTGGACTGGAGCCGCGAGATCGCGACCTGCGATCCGAGCTACTACAAGCACCAGCAGAAGATGTTCCTCGACTTCCTGAAAGCCGGCCTCGCCGAGCGCGAGAAGCGCAAGGTCAACTGGGACCCGGTCGACATGACCGTGCTCGCCAACGAGCAGGTGATCGACGGCCGCGGCTGGCGTTCCGGCGCGGTGGTGGAGCAGCGCGAGCTCAATCAGTGGGTCTTCAAGATCACCAAATATTCGCAGGACCTGCTGGAGGCGCTCGACACCCTCGACCGCTGGCCCGACAAGGTGCGGCTGATGCAGCGCAACTGGATCGGCCGTTCCGAGGGTCTGCGTTTCGAATTCAGCCTGATCGGCGCGCCCGGCGGCTTCGAGAAGCTGCCGGTGTTCACCACCCGCGCCGACACCATGTACGGCCCGACCTTCGCCGCCGTCTCGCCGGACCATCCGCTGGCGAAGGCGCTGGCCGCGAAGGACCCGAAAGTCGCGGCGTTCATCGAGGAATGCCACCGCATGGGCACCTCGCAGGCCGAGATCGACACGGCCGAGAAGCTCGGCTTCGACACCGGCATCAAGGCGCAGCATCCCGGCGATCCGGCGATCGAGCTGCCGCTCTACATCGCCAATTTCGTCCTGATGGATTACGGCACCGGCGCGATCATCGGTTGTCCCGCCCACGATCAGCGCGACCTTGATTTCGCGCGCAAATACGGCCTGCCGGTGATCGACGTGTTCGTGCCGCTGGCGACCGGCGAGCGCGTCAAGGACATCGCCTTCGTGCCGCTGAAGACCGACACCGTCCGTTACGTGCAATGGGCCGGCGAACCCGGCGTGATGACCTGCGAGGAAGCGATGAAACGCTCCCTCGACATGTTCGAGCGCGAGGGCTGGGGCCGCCGCGAGGTCAATTTCCGCCTGCGCGACTGGGGCATCTCGCGGCAGCGCTATTGGGGCTGCCCGATCCCGGTGATCCATTGCCCGCAGTGCGACGTGGTGCCGGTGCCGGACGCCGATCTGCCGGTCACGTTGCCGGACGACGTCTCCTTCGACAAGCCGGGCAACGCGCTCGACCATCATCCGACCTGGAAGCACGTCAAATGTCCGCGCTGCGGCGCGGACGCGCGGCGCGAAACCGACACCATGGACACTTTCGTCGACTCGTCGTGGTATTTCGCGCGTTTCACCGATCCGTGGAACGAGCGCGCGCCGACCGACCCGGCGATCGCCGATGCCTGGATGCCGGTCGATCAATATATCGGCGGCGTCGAGCACGCGATCCTGCACCTGCTCTATTCGCGCTTCTTCACCCGCGCGATGAAGGCCACCGGCCACATCGGCATGGACGAGCCGTTCCGGGGCATGTTCACCCAGGGCATGGTGGTCCATGAGATCTACCGCAAGGCGGACGGCGGCTACGCCGCGCCGGCCGAGGTGGCGATCGAGACCGACGGCGAGACCCGTCGCGCCACGCTGATCGCCACCGGCGAGCCGGTCGAGATCGGCGCCATCGAGAAAATGTCGAAATCGAAGCGCAACACCGTCGATCCCGACGACATCATCGGCACCTACGGCGCCGACACCGCGCGCTGGTTCATGCTGTCGGATTCGCCGCCGGACCGCGACGTGATCTGGAGCGAGGAAG
>JBDHSX010000218.1:0-5277 GCA_039808365.1 Xanthobacteraceae bacterium
TCTCGCCCGGCGGGATCCACACTGTGTCGCCGGCGCGGATGTCACGCACCGCCTCGCCTTCCTTTTGCACCCGCCCGACGCCGGACACGACGTGGAGCGTCTGCCCGAGCGGATGGGTATGCCACGCCGTCCGCGCGCCGGGCTCGAACGACACCAGCGCCGCCGCCACCCGCGCCGGCGCGGGCGCGCTGACGATGGGATCGATCCACACCGTGCCGGTGAAATAGTCGGCCGGTCCCCGCTGCGTCGGCCGCGATCCGTTGCGATAAATATCCATGGTGCCTCCGTATGTTGCTGCGCGCTTCAAGTCTTCGCCTTGAACGCGGCGTAGCGCGCCTTGGTCTCGGCGTTCATCGGATAGAGCCCCGGCAGCGCCGCGCCATTGTTGACCTCGTCGACGATCCACGCCTCCATCCGCTCCTGCTCGGGGCCTTCGGTGAGAACGTGATCGAGCAGCGCCTGCGGAATCAGCACCACGCCGTCCTGATCCGCGACGACGATGTCGTTGGGGAACACCGCGACGCCGCCGCAGGCGATGCCCTCGCCCCAGCCGACGAAGGTGAGCCCGGCGACCGACGGCGGCGCGGCGGCGCCGTTGCACCACACCGGCAGGCCGGTGCCGAGCACGCCCTCGACGTCGCGCACCACGCCGTCGGTGACGAGCGCCGTGACCTTGCGCTTCACCATGCGGGCGCAAAGGATGTCGCCAAATATGCCGGCGGTGCTCACGCCCATCGCGTCGACCACGGCGATAGCCCCCTCGGGCATCGCCTCGATCGCGGTGCGGGTCGAGATCGGCGACGACCACGATTCCGGCGTCGCCAGATCCTCGCGCGCCGGCACGAAGCGCAAGGTGAAGGCCGGGCCGACCAGTCGCGGCTGACCGGGCTTGAGCGGCCGCGCGCCGCGCAGCCACAGATTGCGCAATCCCTTCTTCAGGAGAACGGTGGTGATCGTCGCGGTGGAGACGTGCGACAGCGTTGCGATGGCCTGCGGGGAAAGCGACATGGGACGGACTTCTCCGGTGAGGTGGGATGCGCGGCGCATCTTGCGTCCGGGAGAATCCGCGTCAAGGCCGACGATTCCCTCCCCGGCCGAAACAGGCTATCGTCGCGGCGTTGCAGGCAGAAGGGCTCGCAGACAGGCATGGCCGCAGAATTTCTCCCGCCCCGCATGCTGCCCTCGGGCGACGCCGCCATCACCGTGGAGTTCGGCCGCCGGATCGACGACGATGCCAACCGGCGGGTTCTGGCGCTCGATCGCCTCCTTGCCGCCGAGCCGATCGCCGGAATCACCGAGACGGTGCCGACCTATCGCTCGCTGCTGGTGCATTACGATCCGCTGCAAATCGATTTCGACACGCTGGCGGGCCGGTTGACGGCGCTCGCCGCGCGGCCGGCCGCCGATGCGATGGCCGCGAGGCACTGGCGGATTCCCGTGGCCTATGGCGGCGAGCACGGCGTCGACCTCGCCGACGCCGCAACGCGGCTCGGCCTCACCCCCGACGCGCTGATCGCGCGCCACGCCGCGCCGACCTATCGCGTGGCGATGATCGGCTTCACGCCGGGCTGGTCCTATCTCTCGGGGCTCGATCCGGCGCTGGAATTGCCGCGCCGACAGGAGCCGCGATTGCTCACGCCCGCCGGCACCATTTCCATCGGCGGCGTGCAGGCCGGCGTCCAATGCATCGCCGGGCCGAGCGGCTGGCATCTGCTGGGGCGGACGCCGGTGCGCACCTATCAGTTGCAGCGCGATCCGGTGTTCCTGCTGGAACCCGGCGACACTCTGAATTTTTACCCGATCGACGCAGCCACCTTCGCGGAGATGGATCGCGCCGCCGCGCAAGGCGACATCGTCGCCGAACAGGTGGCGTCATGAGCCGGCTGATCGTGACCGCCGTCGGCCCCGCGACCTCGGTGCAGGACGCCGGCCGTTTCGGCGCGCAGCGCTACGGCCTGCCGCCGAGCGGGGCGATGGACCGGCTGGCGCTGGCCGCGGCGAACGCCCTCGCCGGCAATCCGCCGTTCACGGCCGCGATCGAGGTGGGGCCTTACGGCGCCACCTTCACCGCCGACGACGGCCCGGTCCGCGTCGCGCTGGCGGGCGGGGCGCGGAGCATTCGGATCGGCGACCGCGTACTGCCGCTCAACCAGTCGGCGACGCTCGCGCCCGGCGAACGGCTGACGCTGGGCGCGGCGCGCGACGGCGTGTTCAGCTATCTCGCGGTCGAGGGCGGCATTTTGGGCGAAGCCGCGTTCGGCAGCCGCTCGGTCAACACCCGCGCCGGCCTCGGCAGCCCGGTGCCGCGCCCGCTGCAATCGGGCGACCGCCTTGACGTCAGCCCGGCGACGGAACGCGCCGAGCAGGCGCTTGCCATGCTGCCGGTTTCGCTTGACCCGATCCGCGTCGTGCTGGGGCCCCAGGACGACGAATTCGGCGACGCCGTCAAAACCTTTCTCGACGGCGTCTGGACCATCTCGCCGACCAGCGACCGCATGGGCTATCGTCTCGAAGGGCCGCTCATCCGCCACCAGCACGGCCACAACATCGTTTCCGACGGCACCGTCAACGGCAGCATTCAGGTGCCGGGCAACGGCCAGCCGATCGTGCTGATGCCGGATCGCGGCACCACCGGCGGCTATCCGAAGATCGCCACCGTGATCGGGGCCGACTTCGGGCGCTTCGCGCAGACGCCGCCGGGACGGCCGTTCCGCTTCAAGGCGGTCGGCGTCGCGGAAGCGCGGCAGGCGGCCATCGCTTTCGCGGCGCTGCTGCGCGATCTGCCGGCGCGGATGAGCGCCGTCGGACAGTTTGACATTAATGTCGCGGCGTTGCGCAGCGCCAACATCGCCGGCCACGCGGTGAGCGCCGTCGATGCCGGAACCTGGCAGAGCGAGCCGCAACCGGATCAGCACCCCTGACGCCAACCGGAGGGAAACACCATCATGACCATCGATCTGAACTGCGACCTCGGCGAAGGTTTTGGCGCATGGCGGATGGGCGATGACGACGCCATGCTCGGCCTTGCCTCCAGCGTCAACATCGCCTGCGGCTTCCACGCCGGCGATCCCGACATCATGCGGCGGACGGCGGAACTGGCGAAAGCGCGCGGCGTCGCCATCGGCGCCCATCCCGGCTATCGCGACCTGCACGGTTTCGGCCGCCGCCCGGTGGCGGGACTGACCGCCGCCGAGATCGAAAACCTCGTCGCCTACCAGATCGGCGCGCTGCAAGCGGTCGCCGCGCTGGCCGGCCACAAGGTCACCCACGTCAAGGCGCACGGCGCGCTGTCCAACGTCGCCTGCGAGGACGACATGACCGCGCGCGCCATCGCCGCCGCCATCAAGGCGGTGGATCGCGACCTGATCTTCGTGGTGCTCGCCAACAGCAAGCTGCTCGCGGCGGGCGAAGCCGCCGGACTGCCGCTGGCGCACGAGGTGTTCGCCGACCGCGCCTATGAGGACGACGGCAACCTGGTCTCGCGCAAGAAGCCGGGCGCGGTGCTGCACGACGCCGGCGAGATCGCCGCAAGGGTGGTCCGCATGGTGGAGGACCGCGCGGTGGTGTCGGTCACCGGCAAGGTCATCAAGGCGCAAATCGATACCGTCTGCATTCACGGCGACACGCAAGGCGCGGTCGGCATCGCCCGCGCGGTGCGTCAGGCGCTGTCGGGGGCCGGCATTGAGGTGAAGCCGTTTGGCCGGGGCTAAGCATCTTCTCCGTCATTGCGAGCGAAGCGAAGCAATCCAGTGGCCGCAAAGAAAGACTGGATTGCTTCGCTTCGCTCGCAATGACGGCAACAACCTTCAGAACGGCCGATAGGCCAGGGTGCCGAACAGCACGGCGGCGATCAGCGCGAAAGCGCCGCCCAGCGCCACCGCATGAATCCGGATTTCCGCGCGCGAGATCATCTCCCGCGCCGGGATCGATCGTCGGGTTTCGAAATCGCGCATCGTCAGGCTCCACCGTGTTGGAACCAGATAGTGAAGCGTCGGCGCGGCGAACCGCAACCACCCCGGAAAAATAGCAATGACGGCATTTCCGGGCGCCGCGGTCGGAAACGAACCTTCTCCGGTGACGCCACGCGGCGACCGATTCTTTCGTCCCGGTTTCAATGGAACCGGAGCGGCGGCGGTCGTTACCGGCTTGCCAGCGCCGCGCAACGGGGATAGCTCCTGCGCTTTGGTTCAGCATGACCTTGTCCGAAAACCGGTTTCCACCTTTCGGGATCATGCTTTCACGACACGGACCCCGGATGACCCAGGCCACCGCCCCCAAAATCAGCTTCGTCTCGCTCGGCTGCCCCAAGGCGCTGGTGGATTCGGAACGCATTATCACCCGGCTGCGCGCCGAGGGCTATGAACTCGCCCGCAAGCACGACGGCGCGGACCTCGTCATCGTCAACACCTGCGGCTTCCTCGACAGCGCCAAGCAGGAGTCGCTCGACGCCATCGGCCAGGCCATGGCGGAAAACGGCAAGGTGATCGTCACCGGCTGCATGGGCGCGGAGCCCGAGCAGATCGCGCAAGCCTATCCCAACCTGCTGTCGATCACCGGGCCGCAGCAATACGAGAGCGTGCTCGACGCGGTGCATCGCGCCAAGCCGCCGCTGCACGATCCGCATCTCGACCTGATCCCGCCGCAGGGCGTCAAGCTAACGCCGCGCCACTACGCCTACTTGAAGATTTCCGAGGGCTGCAACAACCGCTGCACCTTCTGCATCATCCCGAAACTGCGCGGCGATCTGGTGTCGCGCCCGGCCAACGACGTGCTGCGCGAGGCGGAACGGCTGGTCGCGGCCGGCGTCAAGGAGCTGCTGGTGATCTCGCAGGACACCTCGGCCTACGGCGTCGATCTGAAATACGCAGGCAGCCCGTGGAAGGACCGCGAGGTGCGCGCCAGATTCCTCGATCTTGCGCGCGAACTGGGCGAACTGGGCGCATGGGTGCGGCTGCAATACGTCTACCCCTACCCGCATGTCGATGAAGTGATCGGCCTGATGAGCGAGGGCAAGGTGCTGCCCTATCTCGACATCCCGTTCCAGCACGCAGCCCCCGAGGTGCTGAAGGCGATGCGGCGGCCGGCGGCGCAGGACAAGACGCTGGCGCGCATCAAGAAATGGCGCGAGCAATGCCCGGAGCTGGCGCTGCGCTCGACCTTCATCGTCGGCTTTCCCGGCGAGACGGCGAGCGATTTCGCCTATCTGCTCGACTGGCTGGAGGAAGCCGAGATCGACCGCGTCGGCTGCTTCAAATACGAGCCGGTGGCGGGCGCGAC
>JBDHSX010000219.1:0-5272 GCA_039808365.1 Xanthobacteraceae bacterium
GGACAGATGTAGCACGAGCCGGAGAGCTTAGACAGGCGACCTGCGGCAACGGCCTGGATGACACAGGGCGAGCGGGGGCTTGCGAAACGGGACGGGTGACAGTCCCGTCTTCTGCTCGACGGGCCGACCTCGCTTGTCGTGATCGAACAGCATGACATGCCCAATCACGCGCGCATGTCATTAAGTCACGGTTTCATCTTGATCCCGAGTGCCGCTCGCATGTCCTTGAACACCACGGCGATCGCCTCGATGATCTTCTTGTCGGGATTGGCCTTGCAATACACGATCACCTCGTGTTCGGCCTCCTTGGCGCGGGCCACGTTGAGCATGTGCTTGCGCGCGAGGCCGTTATACCAACCGCTGTACCAGGTCGTCAGCATGTCGGCATCCTGCTGCCAGGTCCCGGCGAGCTGGGCGCAAGTCAGCTTCTGGACGTCAAGATAGCCATTGGCGTCGGCATAGGCGCTGAGGTCGGTCTGCGCGCGCGCCGCCTCCATCGATGCGAGGCCGAGCATCGCCGCAACGATCAGGATTTTACGCATGGTTCTTCAGCCTTGTTTCAGGTTGGTTGAAAACATGGAAATGAAGGCAAAGCCCACGCCGGTTCTCACGAAACGGCATGGACCGCCCTGCGCTAGACCTTTTTGACGGCCGGCATCTTCCACGAGCCATCGAGAATGGTGGGAGTGCTCTCGTTCGGCCAATATATCCGCAGCATCAGGACGAAATCGCCTGCCGGGGCCGGCAACCAGTTCGACTCCCGGTCCCTGCCCGGGGATTCGTGCTGAATGTAGAGATCGGTCGAGCCGTCCGGATTGGTTTTCAGATCCTGTCGCGGACTGATCGAGTAACGGTCGAGCGGATTGCTCACGAAAAACATCTGGGTGTCGTACATGGTCAGCGACCAAAATCCCTCGACCGGCGGCAACTGCCCCTTGGGAAAGCGTATGACGTATTTGTGGGCGCCGTTATACTTGCGGCCGTCGGCGTCGGTCTTCGAGACCGGATAGATGGCGTCCTGCGGTCGGTTGGCGCCGAGCCCGATGGCGGTGACGAGGCCGCGCATCAGGAAATCCGTCCCGTAAATGCCGGTCTTCATCGTGTAAGACCAGCCGTTGTCGTGGGTCATCGCCTTGTTGATTTTGAACTGAAGCATGATCCGGTCGAAGCCGACCACGGGGATTCGCTTGACGAAATCCGCCTTCAGCTTGCCAGCGTCGAACGATTGTCCGGGCACCAGACCGATACGCGCATATTTTTCCAGGTAAGGCGCATCCGCTTCGAACGGCGGATTGGTCTTCATCAATTCGGCGAGCAGCGTGAAATACTCCACCGCGTCCATGCGGTTGACCTGGTCGCGGACGGCCGTCTTCATGTCGACCGCAGGGTCGACCTTGCCCGGCGGCGGGGGATACGGCTGGCCGTGGGCGCTGAGCGGCACGAGCTTGAACTCGTCCTGCAACTTATGGACGGCCGCGTAATCCTCCGGCGTGCCGGTGCAGTAGATGCGGCCGAGCAGCCAGACGATGTTGGTCGGCGACTTGTATTGCTTGACGCCGGCGGGCAGCGCGCCGCTCCAGCCGGGCCCGGTGATCGCATAGGTTTGGGCGGCGGTGCCCGTCGTTCGCGATCCCGGCACCTGGAACACATTGGTCCAGCCGTCAAGCATCGGCATCAGGAAATAGCGGCCTTGCATGTCCGGAAGCGAGAGAACCCATGGTTCCTTGCCGACATCGAAGAACGAGGTCGTATAAAGCGTGTCGGCGTTGGGCGCGGTGACGTCGCGGAAGGACGAATTGGGATATTCGCGCATTCTGATGAGCTGCCCCATCGGCGCCTTCGTGCCTTCCGGAGCCGCGACGTTGGTCAGGACCCGCCGGGTCATTTCCATGGTTACTAGCGGATATCCGTAGATATAGGCATCGGTGGCAAGCCAGAAATCCTCCAGTCCCTCCTCGATGCCCAGGAACGACCCTTGAGCCAGCGCCGAACGGCTCGCGGCCGCTGCGGCAAGCGCACTTATTCCCCCCAGCGCGGCGCACCGACGCGTGACCTTCATGTCCATCTCCTCAGCACTTGCGTTGAGTAACGAAAGCTTCATCGAATGAAGCGGAAGGCGTTGCGGCGGCGCCGGTGTCGGAGCCGGTGTCAGAAGCGCGCGGTCACTCCCATGATCGGTCCATGTGTCAGCATGTCATACTCATAGAGTGATTTGCCGGCACCCTTGGTGTAATCGACATAAAGCGCGCGATAGCCGAGCATCGCGCTCCAGACAATGCGCTCGGTGCGAGCGAATTCCCAATTGACATAACCCATCGCCTGCCAGGAGAACTTGCTTCCGACATCGAAGCCGCCGACATCGCCGCGCAGCACCATGTCGACCTGAGGCGAAAACCGGTGGCGCAGGCGCAGGCCGATCAGCGGATCGAACCATGTCACGTCGCCGGAGCTTGCGAAGGCGCGTCCGCCGCTGACGACGAGATCGCCGACGTTCATTCCGGCGTTCACCGACAAATCCGCCGAAGCCCTTTGCCACCAGAAGCGTCCGCCGCCATAGAGATCGAGCGCGGTCTCCGTGCCGGGCCCGCTGCCTTGCGACCGCAGCAACTCATAGGCCAGAGCCGTTTCGGCGATGAACATTTCGAACTGGGCCGACATCGATGCGGCCAGCGTGCCGCCGATGCTCGGATGCACGCCACGCGCGCGCGCCTCGCTATCCGATGCGCCGAGCTTCATGTAGACGAGATCCGTCATGATGCCGAAGCGCCCGTTGCGCGCCTCCATAGCCCCCATCAGACCGAACAGCTCCTTGGGAATTTTCCGGTGCAGCAGATCGATGAAGCTCGCATCGATATCGGCGGTGCGGCCCCTGATCGTCGACGACCCGTTGATCGATGGAAGCCACGCATAGGCCATCGCGCTGACGGTCCAGCCCGGCACCTCCGGCACCGGCTGCGCCGGCGGACGCGCCGGCAAATCCGCCGCGAAGGACGGCGCGCTGTAATACAGCAGCGCGCCCAGGACGACCGACAGGCGGATGTTCCGTTTTTTCGGCATGAAGCGCGCCTTCAGTAGCAAGGTGGGTAAGGGTAATACCCGCAATGCGGCGCGTAGTAATACGGAGCCGCAACCGCCGCCGCGCCCACCGCAGCGGCGCCTGCAACCGCGGCGCCACGATAATACGCGCCGCGCCAGGCGGTCCGGCGCGCGACGCCCCCGAACGAGAGCGGCGTGAACGGACGGCCTATGATGTCGATGAACACTGAAGCCGGACCGTCAGCCCCCGTGAGATCGCCCTCGAGCACAGCGACATCGAATGTCAGGTTGTCGCCCTCGAGCCTCGGCGACTTCAGCACGACCACGGCGTCCATCACACCGGAGCCATCTTTCTTGAAGCCTGAAACGGTGGCGTTCGGCGGATCCTTGGCGAAATTGTCGCTGCCGTTGCCCCAATCCTCAACGATCCTCGCCGTCAGATCGTGCCCCGCCGCCCGTACCGGGCGGTCCGCGAACACGATCGCATTGGGGGAAACCCCGGTCAGAACCAGCTTGCCGTCTTTCAAGGTGGCGCCCCTCGAATTCAGCACGAACAGCGATGGCACCACTTCCGGCTTCGCCTGGCCGATCGATTTCTCCAGCGGCACATGCGGCTTCACGGCTGGCCCCGATTGTGCCGAAAGCTTCCCCGGCATGTTGATGAAGCCGATCGCAGCAGCGATGATCAGCATCGCGCGGATTGTCGTGATCATATTGTCCCTCCGGCACGAAAGCGGGTGTGCTCTGTCCCGGTCATTTTGTGCGGACGCTCCGTTTTAAGTCTTGCCATCTCGCGCCAATCGTTATCCGCGTGATCTTGCGCACCAAATCTTCGCCGGCGCGAAGCCGTAGTGAGAACTTACAGATAAGCCAGATAGGCTTTGATCCACAGCAGGATGCGTGCGATCAGACCGATCGCGCCGGCGTCCTCGGCAAATACCGTCGCCCTCCCCGCCGTCCCGAGGCGCCGAACGGCGTGGTCAACATTCTCCGGCATCGAAATCACCGCCGGATAGGCGCCCGTGCCTCCGAACGATCCGACGCGCGCCAGCGTACCCGATACCGCGATCTCGCCCTGGCCCACACCCGTCGGGATGTCGAGGACAGTGGCCTCGTGGATGCGGCCCGGATCGGCGTCAAAAAACAGCCGGACCTTGGCGCCGGGCCGAATCGTGCGGAAGCCGTTCTGCGGGAATGTGCCGACGATCGTGATGTCCGACGCAACGATGAAGGACATGGCGGATCGCGCCTTCAGCGCGCGCGCCCCGACCGCGAGGGCAACGGTGCTGGCATAGCCATCGGACGGCGCGCGTACCGTCGCCTGCTCAAGCTCCCATCGGGCGCTATCCAGTTCCGCGCGGGTTTGCAGCACCGAGGTATTGACGCCGTCGATGGACGAATTAAGCGTCGCCCGCGCGCTCTGCTGCTGCGCTCTTGCCGCCTGCAACTGCGCGATGGCGATATCAAGCTGCTGGCGCGTATCCTGCTCGCGGAACTGCGTGACCGCGCCTCCCTGCGTTAGCGTGGCGATATCGGTGAGCCGTTGCTGATGGAAAGCGACCTGCTTTTCAAGGCCCGCGACATTGGCGCTGGCCTGATCGTAATTGGCGCGCAGCACGTCGGCCTGCTGTTGCGCGGCGACCAACGCGGCCTCCAGCCGGCGAACCTGATATTGAAACGGCGCGGGATCGATCTGGAAAAGCACCGTGCCGGCCTTGACCGGCACGTTCGGCTTGACGGGAATGGCGACGATCTCGCCGCTGACATTGGGCGTGACTTCCACCACCCGGGAGCCGACCACGATCGGCCCGGTGGGCGTCAGTGAATTGAGCAGCGCCGCGAAGATCGCCAGAATAAGGACGCCGGCCAGTGTGGCGAGACTTCCCGTGAACCAGGTCAGGCGCATCAACTTGAACTTGAAGAATATCAGCCAGACAAGAACGAGATAGATGGCGAGAACGATAAGCATCATCGGCCTCTTTGCAGTATTCCCAAGCGGCTGACCGTTGCCCGCGTTATTCCCGCGACTAATTTACAATAGGCACCCGAGGCTCCTGCCTGCTTCCCTGACGGCCAATACTCACGACCCCAGCCCCATGAGTCTTGCCCTTTCGCGCCAACTAGGCGAACGCAAGCTGATTCCCACCGATGCTCGTTGGAGCGATGGGCCACCTCGGCGCAACAACGTGGCTCTTGTCCCGCGCATGAAATGCTGCGAAGATATTCAAAACGTTTT
>JBDHSX010000220.1:0-5165 GCA_039808365.1 Xanthobacteraceae bacterium
ACCAATCATCACGGGAGGAAGGCCATGACCAACGAGACGACCATGACGAAACCGGGCGGCGTCAGCCGCCGCACGCTGATCAAATCCGCAAGCTTGCTCGGCACCGCGCTCGCCGCCGGCACCCTCGGCGCGCCCGCGGTGTGGGGGCAGGGCAAGAAGACGATCCGCTTTCTCAACACCGAAACCTCGATCGACTCGATCCGCGCGCTGAAGGTCGCCTGCGCCGAATACGAGAAGCAGTTCGGCACCCAGATCATCGTCGATTCGGTGCCGCTCGACGACGCCTTCACCAAGGTCACCACCTCGCTGCGCGGCGGCCAGCCCTACGACATCGCGACCTTCGCCTTCGTCGGCCATGTGCTGCTGTTGCAGGCCGAGGGGCACCTGATGCCGCTCACCGAACTCACCAACAAGCATCAGTGGGGTCCGAAGATCCTGTTCCCGGTCAAGAACGAGGTCTACTGGTATCCCTACGACTACAATCTGGCATGGATCTATTACCGCAAGGATCTTTACGAAAAGCATGGCCTGAGCGCGCCCAAGAGCTACGCCGAGATGCTCAAGAACGCGCAGACGCTGACCGCCGATGGCCGCTACGGCTCGCTGTTCCCGATCGGCAGCAACGGCGCGACCAACTGGCTGGCGCCGGGCTTCATGTGGGCGGAGGGCGTCTCGCTGTTCGACGACAAGTGGAACGTCACGCTCGACAACGCCGACATGGCGCCGCGCGTCGCGCGCTACCTCGATTTCTTCGCCGAGCTGTACAAGACCATGCCGTCCGGCGCGAGCCAGGCGAGCTTCGGCGAGGTGCTGAGCAACTTCTCCTCCGACAAGGTGGCCCACGCCGCCTATGCCGGGCGCATGATCGAGGCGCTGGAGCGCAACGCCCCGAAGCTGGCGACCCAATACGGCATGACGCCGTACATGGACTCGACCGGCAAGGCCAAGGCCGTCAACCACGGCTATGACGGCTGGGTGGTGCTGAAGACGCCGAATTCCGACGAGTCGATGAAGTTCATGGCGTGGTTCACCGAGAACCAGTACATCAACTTCCTGCACACCGCGCCGCTGCACTTCCAGCCGCCGCGCCTCGACGTCTATGACGATCCGCGCTGGCGCGCCCATCCGCTGATCGACAAGCACAAGGACGCGGTGAAGACGATGCGCGACTTCATCACCGACAAGTCGATCATCCTGACCTCGATCGACACCGAGGGGCCGTCGCCGGACCTGCGCCCCGGCAAGGTGTTCGAGGGCTTCGTCATCCCGGAAATGCTTCAGAACAAGATCCTGAAGAACATGTCGTCGGCGGAATGCGTCAAGACCGCCGCCGACCGGATGCGCAAGCTGATCGCCTGATCGGCGTCTCACCCGACACGGCCCGGCCGGATCGTTCCGGCCGGGTTTTCCCGCGAGGCATCCGCCGTGAGTTCGAAGACGACGATCTATGGCTTTCTGTTTATCGGCCTGGCGGTGACGCTGGCGCTGATCGTCGCGCCCGCGCTGTACGCGGTCAGCCTCTCCTTCTACCAGATGGATTCCTTCGTCGGCGCGCCGAAATGGGCGGGCCTCGCCAATTACGCGGCGGTGCTGCAGGCGCCGGAGTTCTGGCGCGCGCTGCTTAATGGTGCGATTTACGCGCTCGGCTCCATCGTTTTTCAGGTCGTCCTCGGCATCGGTTTCGCGCTGGTGCTCAACGAAGCCTTTCCCGGCCGCAACCTGGTGCGCGGCCTGTCGATCCTGCCCTATCTGCTGCCGACGGTGGTGGTGATTCTCACCTTCAAATGGATGGTGGACGGCGGCATCGGCATCGTCACCAAGGCGGTGGAGGCGATGGGCCTGCCGCCGATCAACTGGTTCGAAAGCCCCGGCGCGGCGATGGCCTCGACCATCCTGGTCAGCGTCTGGATGTGGACGCCGTTCGTCACCACCTGCTTCCTCGCCGCGTTGCAGACCGTGCCGCAATCGCTCTACGAGGCCGCGCGGGTCGACGGCACCACCGCCGTGCAGCGCTTCTTCCACATCACGCTGCCGATGCTGAAGCCGATCCTGACCGTGGTGGTGCTGCTGCGCGCGATCTGGATGTTCAATAAATTCGACGTCATCTGGCTGCTGACGCGCGGCGGCCCGGTGGGCGCGACGGAAAACCTCGCCATCCTGTCCTATCGCCGCGCTTTCAACCTGTTCGATATCGGCGGCGGCGCGGCCGTCGCCACCATTTCCTTCGCGCTGCTGTCGGTCGCGGTGCTGATCTATTTCCGGGTGTTCCCGCTGGAGGACGACTGATGGGTCGCGCCCAAACGCTGCCGCGCCGTCTCGGCCTCTATATCGCCGCGCTGGTGATCGCGGTCTATTCCGCGTTCCCGATCTACTGGATGGTGGTGTCGAGCCTGCGCGAGCCGACCGAACTTCTGACCAACGTGTCGCTGATCCCCAACGTGTTGTCGCTGGAATCCTATCGCAACCTGCTGGAACTCACCGACTATCCGCGCCACTTCATGAACAGCGTCATCGTCGCCGTGGTCGCGGTGCTGGTGACGATGGTGTTCTCGGTGATGATCGCCTACGCGGTGACGCGCCAGCGCATTCGCGGCAAGAAGCTGATCGTCGGCGCGATGCTCTACGCCTACATGTTCCCGCCGCTGTTGATCGCGATCCCGATCTTCACCATTTTCGCGCGAATGGGCTTGAGCGACACGCTGACCGGCCTGATCGCCTCGCATTTGACGCTGACCTTGCCGCTCGGCGTCTGGTTCCTGTGGGGCTTCTTCAAGAGCATGCCGTTCGAACTGGAGGAGGCGGCGATGGTCGACGGCTGCACCCGGCTCGGCGCGTTTTTGCGCGTGGTGCTGCCGCTGGCGCTGCCGGGCCTGATCACGGTGGCGATCTTCTCGTTCCTGCTGTCGTGGACCGACTACACCTTCGCGCTGGTGATGATCGGCAGCGACGCCAACAAGACCTTGCCGGTCGGGCTCGCCTCGATGGTCGGCTCGTTCGACCTGCGCTGGGGCGAGATCATGGCCGGCTCGACCCTGATCGCGCTGCCGCTGTTCGCCGCCTTCGCGCTGATGTCGCAATATTTCATTCAGGGGCTGGGCGCCGGCGCGGTGAAAGGCTGAAGGAGACGAGATGGATCTGGGAATCGCAGGCAAGACCGCGCTGGTGACCGGGGCGGCGCGCGGCATCGGCAAGGCGGAGGCGACCGCGCTCGCCGCCGAGGGCGTCGCCATCGCCATCAACGACATCGACGTGGCGACGGCGGACGCGACCGCCGCGGAGCTGCGCGCCGGCGGCGCGAAGGTCATCGTCTGCATCGGCGACGTGTCGGACGAGACGACCGCGGCGCGCGTGGTGCGCGAGGCGGCCGACGGGCTCGGCGGGCTCAACATCCTGGTCAACAACGCCGGCGCGGGCGGCAGGCATCTCGGCCGCCACGCCGCCGACATGGCGGTGTCCGACTGGGATATCATCATGAACACCCATCTGCGCAGCACTTTCCTGTGCAGCAAATTCGCGGTGCCGTTGCTGCGCGAGACCAGCTATGGCCGCATCGTCAACACCTCGTCGATGAACGTCACCGGCGGCGGGCGGCCCGGCGTCACCAATTATTCCGCCGCCAAGGCCGGCGTGATCGGCCTCACCCGCACCATGGCCAAGGAGGTCGGCGGCTTTGGCATCACTGTCAACGCCATCGCGCCGGGCTATGTCGAGACCGACCTGATCGCCGGTTTCTCCGAGGCCAAGCGCGCGGTGATCGCCGGGCAGAACCCGCTGAAGCGCTTCTGCCAGCCGCACGAGGTCGGCGCGCTGATCGCCTATCTGTGCTCGGTGCAGGCCTCCTTCATCAACGGCGCGCTGATCTGCATGGACGGCGGCCGCCGCGATTTTGTCTGGGGTGACACATGACGATGCGCGTTTTCGGCGGTCCGCACCGCTACGTTCAGGGGCCCGGCGCGCTGGCGGAACTGGCGCCGCTGGTGGCGCTGTATGGCCGGCGTCCGTTCGTCATCGTCGACGCGGCGGTGATGGACCTGATCCGAAAGAGGCTGGAGGCGGTGTTCGCGGGAGCCGACATCGCGGCGACGTTCGCGGCGTTCAGCGGTGAATGCACGGCCGGGAAAATCGACGCGATGGCGCGGCAGGCGGAAGCCGCGCGAAGCGACGTCGTCATCGGGGTCGGCGGCGGCAAGACCATCGACAACGCCAAGGGCGTGCGGATCGCGCGCGGCGGCGCGCTGCTGATCGTGCCCACCGTGGCCTCCAACGACGCGCCGACCAGCCGCCTGGTGGTGCTCTATCGCGACGATCATTCGCTCCACGAGGTGCGGCTGATGGCGACCAATCCCGACGCGGTGGTGGTCGACACCGCGTTGATCGCCGGCGCGCCGCGCCGCTTTTTCGTCGCCGGCGTCGGCGACGCCTTGAGCAAGAAATTCGAGGTCGAGCAGTGCGTCCGCGCCGGCGGCCTCAATTTCTACAAGGGACGGGCGACCTCGCTGGCGCTGATGATCGCCGATCAATGCTATCGCACGGTGCGCGAGGACACGCCGGCGGCGCTCGACGCGGTCGCCGCCAGGACGCCGAACGAGGCGTTCGAGCGCGTGGTCGAGGCCACCATTCTGTCGAGCGGGCTCGGCTTCGAGAGCGGCGGGCTGTCGATCTCGCACGCGCTGACGCGCGGCTTTTCCGCGATCCCGGCGCTCGGCGGCGCGCTGCACGGCGAGCAGGTGGCGTTCGGGCTGCTGGCGCAACTGTGCCTCGAAGGCCGCGACGATGCGTTCATCGCGGAGATGAGGGCGTTCTATCGCGCCGTCGGCCTTCCCCTGTCGCTCGCCGATCTCGGTTTGCGCGATGACGTCGCGGGCGCGATCCGGACCATCGCGGCGCGCACGCTGGCGGAAGCGCCCTATGTCCAGAATTTCCAGTCCGAGGTCACCGAGGCCAATCTCGGCGCGGCGCTGACGCGAGCCGACGCCATGGAGGGACGTTCGTAAAGCCGTTCCTCAGCCCACCACGTTGCCGCCGCGCAGCCGGGCGATATCGTCCGCGGCGTAGCCGGCTTCACGCAGGATCTCGTCGGTATGCTGCCCGACCTCGGGCGCCTTGCGCGGCTTGACCTTGTCGACGCCATCCATGTGCACCGGGCTGGTGACGGTCATCAGCGT
>JBDHSX010000221.1:0-5144 GCA_039808365.1 Xanthobacteraceae bacterium
GCTGGGTGTCGTGTGTTCGCCTTCCCCCGGCAATTGTTGCCCGTCTCGGCAATTGTACCCCGGTTCCGCGCTGAAGCCCTTTTTCCATTGCCTTGAATAATTGACCTTTTTCCCGGTTCCGCCAACTGGCACGGCGCTTGCGAGGCGTGCTTCCGGATGATGGCCCCGGCGCACCGCCGGCGGTCGCGTTGGTCGCATCGGGAGGCGATGTTCATGGGTATCTTCGGGGCGCTCACCACGTCGGTGGCGGGGTTGCGGGCGGAATCATATGCGCTGGAAAATATCTCCGGCAACATCGCCAACTCGCAGACCACCGGATTCAAGCGCATCGACACCAGCTTCCTCGACCTCATCCCGGAAACCGCGCAGAACCAGCAGAAGGCCGGCAGCGTCCTCGCGTCATCGCGCTCGACCAACAGCGTGCAGGGCACCGTGCAGTCGGCCTCGGTCTCCACGTTCATGGCGATCAACGGCTCGGGCTTCTTCGTGGTGCAGAAGCCCGCCAACGTCATCGACAACGCGCCGGTGTTCGACGGCCTTGAGAACTACACGCGGCGCGGCGATTTCACGCTCAACAAGGACGGCTATCTGGTCAACGGCGCGGGCTATTACCTCGAAGGCATCCCGATCGATTCGACCACCGGCAACCCGATCGGCAGCGCGCCGCAGATCCTGCAATTCAAGAACGATTTCCTGCCGGCGCAGGCGACCACGAAGGTCGACTATCGCGCCAATCTCGCCAGCACGCCGCTCACCAACAAGTATGACGCCTCGGTGTCCGGCTCGGAACTGTTGAGCGCCGCCGATTTCACCAGCGATCCGACCACCGCGGGCACCGGCCAGGTGATCGGCAGCGACGTGCAGACCTTCGTCGACGAATCGATCGCCGGCGGCGCGGTGACGGCCTACGACGTCTCCGGCGCGCCGGCCAACCTGCAATTGCGCTGGGCCAAGGTCGACAGCTCCACCAGCGGCGGCGCCGACACCTGGAACCTGTTCTATCAGACCAACCCCAACGCCACCGGCACCGATGTCGCCTGGCAGAATGTCGGCACCGCCTTCACCTTCGGCGCCAACGGCCAGCTCAACCCGGCGGTGCCCTCCGTGAACCTGACCGGCGTCACCATCGGCGGGGTGTCGCTCGGCAACCTGACGATCAATTTCTCCTCGGGCGGCCTGACCCAATACGCCGACGCCAACGGCAACGTGCAGGTCAACCAGATCCAGCAGGACGGCTTTCCCGCCGGCAGCCTGCAATCGGTGTCGGTCAACAACGAGGGCCGCGTGGTCGGCAACTATTCCAACGGGCGCAGCATCGATCTCGCCAAGATCCCGCTCGCGACCTTCAACGGGCCGGACTTCCTCAAGCGCCTCGACGGCGGCGCGTTCGCGGCCACCGAGGAATCCGGCCAGGCGCTGCTCGGCAACGGCGGCGGCGCCATCGTCGGCTCGTCGCTGGAAGACTCCAACACCGACATCGCCGACGAGTTCACCAAGCTGATCGTGACGCAACAGGCCTACTCCGCCAACACCAAGGTCATCACGACGTCGAACGAGATGGTGCAGGATTTGCTCAACGTGCTGCGGTGAGACGGTTTGAACGGATGAAGTCGTTATTGCGAGCGAAGCGAAGCAATCCAGAAGGCGACGCGGCAAAGGCTGGATTGCTTCGTCGCTTCGCTCCTCGCAATGACGGCTGGTATCGATCCGTCGACGCTCTCATCGTTTGCCTTGCGGAACCAGGTCGCTTGTCATGAGTCTCAGTCAGGCTTTAGCCACCGCGATGTCGGGCCTGCGCGCCAATCAGGCGGCGCTGGCGCTGGTGTCGTCCAACGTCGCCAATGCCGAGACGCCGGGCTATGTCCGGAAGACGCTGGTCCAGACCGCGAGCACCACGGCGGATTACGGATCGGGCGTGCGGATCGCCGGCGTCAACCGCGAGCTCGACGCCTTCGTGCAGGCCCAGTTGCGCACCGAGACCTCGGGCGCTGCCTACGCCAATATCCGCGCCACCTTCCTCGCCAACTTGCAGGGCGTCTATGGCGACCCCAATTCCACCGGCACGCTGGAATCGGCGTTCAACGGGCTGACGACCGCGCTTCAGGCGCTGTCCACCAGCCCGGATTCGCAGTCGGCGCGCCTTGGCGTCGTCAACGCCGCGCAGACCATCGCGCAGCAACTCAATCAGGCGTCGCAAGGCGTGCAGGCGCTGCGCACGTCCGCCGAGAACGGCCTCGCCAGCGCGGTCACGACCGCCAACACCGCGATGGCGCAGATCGCCGCGATCAACAAGCAGCTGTCGGGCGGCGCGAGCGACGCCACCACCGCCGCGCTGCTCGATCAGCGCGACCAGTACATCACCCAGTTGTCGCAACTGATGGACATCAAGGTGACGACCAATGACGCCAATCAGGTCAGCGTGTTCACCACCTCGGGCGTGCAACTGGTCGGCGTCGACGCGGCGCAATTGTCGTTCAACGCGCAAGGCGCGGTGACGCCGGGCACGGTGTGGGACGCCGATCCCGCCAACAGCGGGCTCGGCACCCTGACGCTCAATTTCCCGCAGGGCGGCAGCATGGATCTGATCGCCACCCGTTCGATCCGCTCCGGGGCCATCGCCGGCTACATCGAACTGCGCGACACCACGCTGGTGCAGGCGCAGGCGCAACTCGACCAGCTCGCGGCCTCGCTCGCCAGTGTGCTGTCCGACCAGACCGTCGCCGGGACGCCGGCCTCAACCGGCGGCGGCGACGGCTTCGACCTCGATCTCGCCGGCCTGCAAGGCGGCAACGTCATTCATGTCAGCTACAAGGACAACGCCACCGGCGTCACGCACAATCTGTCGATCGTGCGGGTCGACGATCCCTCGGTGCTGCCGTTGCCGAACTCGGCCACCAACGATCCGAACGACGAGGTGCTCGGCGTCGATTTCTCCGGCGGCATGGCGGCGGTGACGGCGCAACTCAACGCCGCGCTCGGCTCCGCCGGGCTGCAATTCTCCAATCCGTCGGGGACGACGCTGCGCGTGCTCGACGACGGCGCGGCCAACGCCGTCGATATCACGGCGGCCTCGACCACCAGGACCGTAACCACGGCCAACAGCGGCGCGCCGCAGTTGGCGCTGTTCACCGACGGCAGCGCCGCCTTCACTGGCGCGATTACCGCCGGCGGCGCGCAGCAGACCGGCCTGGCCGCGCGCATCACCGTCAACGCCGGCCTCGTGTCCGATCCGTCGCAACTGATCGCCTACGCGTCCGGGACGGCGGCGGGCGACACCACGCGGCCGGATTTCATCCTGTCGCAACTGACCAACGCCACGATGTACTACGCGCCGAAGACCGGCGTCGGCACGGCGGGCGCGCCCTACAAGGGCACGCTGCTCAATTACACCCAGCAGTTCCTCGCCACGCAGGGCAACGCCGCGGCCGCGGCCCAGCAACTCGCCGACGGCCAGAGCGTGGTGCTCAACACCTTGCAGGGCAAGATGGACGCGGCCTCCGGCGTCAATATCGACGACGAGATGGCGCACCTGCTGGCGCTGCAAAACGCCTATTCCGCCAACGCGCGCGTGATGTCCGCCGTCAAGGACATGTACGCCACGCTGCTGCAAGCGATGTGAGGATCCCATGGCACTCGATGGCATCGGCAACCGGACCTCCTATATCGGCTCCTCGATCCTCAACATCAAAAGCCAGCTGGACGATCTGAGCCGGCAACTCGCCACCGGCCAGGCGTCCACCACCTATGCGGGCGAGGGCGTCAATCGCGGCCTCGCGGTCGGCCTGCGCGCGCAGATCAGCACGCTCGACGCCTATGCCGACACCGCGACCAACATCAACACCCGCATTTCCGCCGCCAACCTGACGCTGCAAAGTCTGGTCGATCTCAATACCCAGGTGAAGACGGCGGCGAGCGGCGCCTCGACCGCGCCCGGCGCGGGCGGGCAGAGCGCGGGACAGGTCTCGGCGCAGGCGGCGTTCGCCAACGCCATCGAGCTTTTGAACACGCGCTCGGGCGACCGCTATCTGTTTTCCGGCCGCGCCACCGACACGCCGCCGACCGCGAGCGCCGACGAGATCCTCCACGGCAGCGCCGACGGCGCCCGCGCCGGGCTCACGCAACTGATCGCCGAGCGCAACAGCGCCGATCTCGGCGCGGACGGCATGGGGCGGCTGACGGTGTCGGCCGCCGGCGCGTCGCCGATCCGGCTGGCGGAGGACGCCGCCCCATCGGTGTTCGGGCTGAAACTGAGCGCGGTGAAGTCGACCTTGACCGGCGCGACGGTGAGCGGCCCCGCCGGCACGCCGCCCGGCGTCGCGATCGATCTCAACGGCGTCAATCCCAACGCCGGCGACACCATCGCCGTCAGCTTCAACCTGCCGGACGGCACCAGCGAGAGCGTGACGCTGACCGCGACCACCACCGCGCCGCCGCAGGCCGGCGAATTCCTGATCGGCGCTGACGCCGCGACGACGTCGGACAATTTGCGGGCGGCGCTGCAAGGCGGCGTCAAGACGCTGGCCAACACCGCGCTGGTGGCGGCTTCCGCCGTGGCCGCGTCGAGCAATTTCTTCGGCTCGCCGCCGTTGCGCGTCGACACGTCCGCGGGGCCGCTGACGTCGGCAACCGGCCTTGTCGCCGGCACCGACGCCAATACCGTCTCATGGTACACCGGCGAGGCGGCGCAAAGCGCGACCGATTCCGCGCGGGGCACCGCGATCGGGCGGGTCGATTCCGCGATCACCGTGCAATACGGCGCGCGCGCCGACGAGGAGGCGTTCCGCGCGCAGTTGCAGACCATCGCAGTCTACGCCGCGATGACGACCCAGGCTTCCGACCCCGACGCGAGCGCGCAGGTCGCGGCGCTGAGCCAGCGCGTCACGCAAAACCTGTCGCCGCAGCCGGGGGTGCAGAGCCTTCAGGACATCCAGGCCGATTTCGCCAGCGCCCAGACCGCGATCAAGGCGGCGGGCGATCGTCAGGCGCAGGTCAAGACCATGACGCAGACCATGCTGGATTCCATCACCACCGTCTCGCCGGAGGAAACCTCGATGAAGATCCTGGCGTTGCAGACCAGCCTGTCGGCGTCGTACCAGACGACCGCGATGCTTTATAAGCTGAGCCTGACGAATTTTATCTGAGAA
>JBDHSX010000222.1:0-5142 GCA_039808365.1 Xanthobacteraceae bacterium
TCGGCCGAGCAGCGGATTGCGCTGGTCATCGGAAACAGCGACTACCGCAATGTCGGCAAGCTCCCCAATCCCGTCAATGATGCGGCCGACATCGCCGAGTCCCTCAAACGGCTCGAATTCAACGTCACCCACCTCAGCAACGTCGATTACGACGGTTTCCGGCGTGCCTTGATCGATTTCGGCAACGCCGCAAAGACGGCCGACAAGGCCGTGATCTTCTACGCCGGCCACGGCGTCGAAATTGATGGCAAGAACTGGCTCATTCCAGTCGATGCGGCGATCAAATCCGCCGTCGACGTCTATGCCGAAGCCATCAACCTCGAAACGCTGATCGACATTTCGATCTATCCGAAAATCCTCGGCCTCGTGGTCCTCGATGCCTGCCGAAACGATCCATTCACTGCCGCGAGCGCGTCGAACGGACGCGCGCTGGCGGCCAATGGCGCCAGCGCATCCACCAGGAAACGCGCGAAAGCTCCCCCCGCCGCGATCCAGGTCGCAGCCGGCGGCCTCGCGCCGGTTGAGGTGAACGATAACGTGCTGGTGGCGTTTGCCGCGGCCGCGGGCACGACCGCCAGCGACGGCGCGGGCCGCAACAGCCCCTATTCCGGAGCGTTGCTGCGCTATGTCGAAAAGCCCAGCCTTGAGATCAACTACTTGTTCCGAAACGTGCATGACGACGTTCTGAACGAAACCAAGACCCAGAGTCCCACCGTCTACGGCACCCTGTCCCGTGAGGAGATCTACCTCAACGGCGTCGCCAACGTCGCCGCCGGCGAGGTCACCGGCGATGCCGAAAAAGTGGCGTGGACGTTCGTGCGCACGACAAGCGACATCGCCACCTTGCGCCGCTTCACGGAGCAGTTTCCCACGAGTTCGCATCTGTCAGAAGCGCGGGAGCGGATCGCGGGGCTTGAAAGTGCTGAAAAGCTGGCGTGGTCCATCGTCGAGAAAGACAAGTCCGCTCCCGCGTATCGCGCCTTCCTCGACCTTTATCCGAACGGCGAACATGCTGAAGGCGCGCGCGCGACGCTGGCCTCGCTACAAACGGCATCGGGCCCGACGAAGCGCGCCTCGGTTGCGCCCAACCTGCCGAAACCGCCGACTTCAACCTATCAGCTCGCATCCGCCGCGCCCGAGGCAACCGCCGAAAATTCGGGCTCGATCGACAAAGCCTGGGATGTCCTCAAGGAATCCCGTGACAAGACCCTCGTCGGGAAATTCGCGGAAAAGTATCCGAGCCTGCGCCAGCATCGCCTTCCCGCGGGCAGCGATCTGGCGTTGCGGCCAGTCAACCAATCCGATTGGATGATGCGAACGGCGCAGGACGCCGATGTGAATAACTGCTTCAGCGGCAATTCCGCGGCATGCGCCAAGGCCGCGAGCCGCTATCCGCAATACGCCCAACTGCAATTCCAGCTCTGCCGGACCTCGGGACAGCCCGGCTGCATGGAGAAGGCCGTCAGGGACGCTCGCCGGAAAGGCTACCTGGTTTCCGCCTATACCCGCTCGCATATCGAGATGGAACGCAACCGCGAATATCGCCGGACGATCGAGCGCGTGAACCAGCGGGTCGGCACGATCGTCAGCAACAATGTGAGCAATGCCGTCGGCAACGCGGTCAGCAATTCCGTCAGCAACGCGGTGTCGGCGGCGACCTCGCGGGCGGCCGCCGCCGCCGCGTCCCGCGCGGCCTCGACAGCGGCGGCGCGGGCCGCGCGCAACGCCGCCTCGTCGGCGGCGTCGGAGGCCGCGGCGCGCGCCGCCTCCAATGCCGCGAGCAATATCCGGGTTCCGTCCGACAGTCGGCTGAAGTCCGATATCGTCCCGCTCACGCGCACCCGCGATGGCTTTCAGCTTTACCGCTACCGCTACATCGGTGACGATACGTTCTACGTCGGTGTCATGGCTCAGGATATCGTGCGTCAGGTGCCGGCCGCCGTCTCGGTCTCGGACGATGGCTATTTGCAGGTCAACTACGGCTTGCTGGGGATCGCGTTCCTCACCTACAGTGACTGGGTGAGATCACACGCGATTCCGAACTGAGAATGCGGCTTTCACCATCAGCGATCATATTCGCGTTTGTAGCGGCTGTTCTTCTGCTCTCCGGCCACGCGGCCGGAGCGAAAGGACGCCGCGTCGCGTTGGTCGTTGGGAACGCGGACTATACAAACGCGCCTCGTCTCGCGACATCCGTCAATGATGCCGAGGATATTGCTGGCGTCCTCAGCGGTCTCGGCTTCGAGATCGTGCTTCGCCGGAATACGACCGTGGCCGCCCTGCATGCCGCGATCGAGGAATTCTCACGGAAGGCCGCCGATGCCGATATCGCGATCGTCTACTACGCCGGCTATAACCTGAACGTCGGCGTCAGCGGTTATCTGGTTCCCGTCGACGCCGGGCTTGCGACCCCGTCCGACCTTCGCACCCAGACCGTCTCGTTGCCGGAAGTGATGTCCAGCGCCGGCAAGGCGCATTCGCTGGGGCTGGTGATTCTCGATGCGTTGCACGGAAATCCGTTTCCCGTGCAGGCCGAGCGGTCGAATGTCGATCCCGGCGCCGAGGCGGCTTCCTCGCGGTCCGGCGGCGCGCGCAACGTGCTTTTGTTGTTCGCCGCCGAGCCGAGCAAGACCTCGGAACAGGGCAGCGGGCGCAACAGCCCGCTGGCTGCGGCGTTGCTGGAGAATTTCCCCAAACCCGGCCTTGAGATCAATTTCCTGCTTCGCAATGTGCGCGATCATGTGCGGAATGCGACACAGTCCAGACAAACGCCCTACATGTATGGCCAGCTTTCCAAGCAGAGGATTTTCCTCACTTCGCCCGAGGACGGCGTCGCCGCACCTTCGCAGGCCGATGCGGCGAAGGTGCAGCCGTGCGACGAACTCGCGGCGGCGCCGGATGACGCCGGCAAACATCCAAAGGTCGCGGGAGTCGCGCTTGAGAAAATCATGGCCGCCGATGCCGTCGCCGCCTGTTCGGACGCCGTCAAACGGTTTCCCGCAACCGACCGATTTTACTATCAGCTTGGACGGGCGTTCTTTGCCGCGCGGGATTATGACGCCGCCCTGACCAACTACAAGAAGGCTTTCGAGCTGGGCAGCATCCGCGCGCTCTTTACCCTCGGCGCGATATACGATCACGGCGACGGCATCGACCGCGATCCGGGGCGCGCGCGCGTCTACTATGAGATCGCGGCTCAGAAGAATTTCGCCCCGGCGATCGCGAGCCTGGGGGTGTTGTACGAGCGTGGCGCCGGCGTGACGCAGGATTCCGCCAAAGCCTATGAATTCTATCGTCACGCAGCGGACCTTGGGGATGCCCGCGCGATCAACAAGATGGGTGAACTGATCGAGAAAGGGAACGGGGTTGCGCAGAATGCCAGGAGCGCTCGCGCGCTGTACGAAAAGAGCGCCGGAATGGGGCATCCGGAAGCCATGGTGAATCTGGCCCGTTGCTTCGCGAATGGCATCGGTGGCCGCAAGGATATTCCCGAAGCAAGAAGGCTGCTTGACCGCGCCGCCAGGGCCGGAAGCGCGCAGGCCCGCAACATCCTCGCCGCGACAAGCCGACGCGAGCGGAAGTAACGTTGCATGGCTCTTGGCCGCAGCTGCCGTGCCCGTAACGAGCGGGACATCCGGCGCCGGCGTCTCAGCGTTCGTCGGCGATCACTTTGCCGTCGTTGGGCAATGATCCAGCCGCCACCAGTTCGACCTTGCCGCCGAGCTTGGTGATCGCGCGTAGCGTCGCGCCGACCGCTTCCGCCAGCGCCGCCGAGGCCGCGGTCGTCTCGGCTTTCAGGGTCATGGCGTCGGCTTCGCCCGCGCGCGTCACCACCAGCCGCAGCCGCCCCAGTTCCGGGTGGCGCTTGCCGATGTCGGCGACCTGTTCCGGGCGCACGAACATGCCCTTGATCTTGGTGGTCTGATCGGCGCGGCCCATCCAGCCCTTGATGCGGATATTGGTGCGGCCGCACGAACTGCTGCCGGGCAGGGCGGCGGTGAGGTCACCGATGGCGAGGCGGATCCACGGATGATGCGAATTGAGCGACGTCACCACGATCTCGCCGACGTCGCCCTGCGCGACCGGCTCGCCGGTGCCGGGGCGCACGATTTCGAGGATCAGGTTTTCGTTCACCACCATGCCCTCGCGCGCCGGCGTCTCGAAGGCGATCATGCCGAGGTCGGCGGTGCCGAATGATTCATAGGCGTCGATGCCGCGCGACTTGATCTCGGCCCGCAGCGACGGCGGGAAGGCCGCGGCCGACACCAGCGCGCGCTTGATCGAGGAAACGTCGCGGCCGGTCTTTTCGGCGTTGTCGAGCAGGATTTTCAGAAAATCCGGGGTGCCGGCATAGGCGACCGGCCGGTAGGCTTCGATCAGCTCGAACTGCTGCTCGGTGTTGCCGGGGCCGGCAGGGATCACCGCGCAGCCCAGCGCCCGCGCCGCGGAGTCGAAGATGAAGCCGCCCGGCGTCAGGTGATAGCTGAAGGTGTTGAGCACCACGTCGCCGGGCCGCAGCCCGGCGGCGAAAATGCCGCGCGCGCTGCCCCAGGAATCGACCTCGGCCGATTGCGGCTCGAAGATCGGTCCGGGCGAGGTGAACAGCCGCCCGAACGACCCAAGCGGGGTGGTCACGAAGCCGCCGAACGGCGGCGCGGCCTTGTGCCGCGCCGGCAGTTCGGATTTCCGCAGCACCGGCAAACCAGCCAACGCCGCGCGATCGGTGATGCGCGCCGGATCGACGCCCTTGAGGTGTTCGGCATAGGCCGGCGCCTTCATCGCCGCGCGCAGCACGTCGGGCAGCCGCGCGAACAGGTCAGCCTCGCGCTCGCCGGGCGCGCGGGTTTCAAGGGTGTCGTAATGGTCGGTCATGGGATGATCCTGTCGTTGATACGGCGCTTGTTGCCGCGCCCTCTCCCACGAGGGGAAAGGGAAGAATCGCTTCGCATCTCACAGCCACCGCTTGCGGCGCTTGAAGCTTTTGAGGTTCTTGAAACTCTTGCGCTGATGATCGCCGCCGCCGAGATAGAACTCCTTGACGTCCTCATTGTCGCGCAACTCGTCGGCGGTGCCGTCGAGCACCACCTTGCCCTGCTCCATGATGTAGCCGTGGCTCGCCACCGACAGCGCGGCGCGCGCGTT
>JBDHSX010000223.1:0-5131 GCA_039808365.1 Xanthobacteraceae bacterium
CCAGCGTTGCCGCATGGCAGGGGACGGTCAACACAGCTTGTCTTGCCTCCCTTGTTGCGCTGCGCTAAAGGCTCAGAACAATTCCAAGGTGGCCGAACCTGTCGGCCGTATCGCCCAAAAAACCAAGGATCGCCGATGACCGGCATCTTGCAAGATTATCTGCCTTTGGTGGTGTTTATCGGCATTGCCGCCGTGATCGGACTGGTCTTGCTGATCGCGCCGTTCATCGTCGCGTTCCAGCAGCCCGATCCGGAAAAACTCTCCGCCTACGAGTGCGGATTCAACGCGTTCGACGACGCGCGCATGAAGTTCGACGTGCGGTTCTATCTGGTGGCGATCCTGTTCATCATCTTCGATCTGGAAGTCGCCTTCCTGTTTCCGTGGGCGGTGGCGTTCGGCAAGCTCGGCGCCGTCGGTTTCTGGTCGATGATGGTGTTCCTCGCCGTCCTCACCATCGGTTTCATCTACGAATGGAAGAAAGGCGCGCTCGAATGGGATTGAGCCCGACCCACGCGCAGTCGTCCGGCCCGATCGTGGCGCCCGCCGCGACCGGCATTCTCGATCCGCGCACCGGCAAGCCGGTCGGCGCCGACGACCGCTACTTCCTCGAAGTCAACAACGAACTGTCCGACAAGGGTTTCTTCGTCGCCGCCGCCGATGACCTGATCACCTGGGCGCGCACCGGCTCGCTGATGTGGATGACCTTCGGCCTGGCCTGCTGCGCCGTCGAGATGATGCAGGTGTCGATGCCGCGCTACGACGTCGAGCGATTCGGCTTCGCGCCGCGCGCCTCGCCGCGCCAGTCCGACGTGATGATCGTCGCCGGCACGCTGACCAACAAGATGGCCCCCGCGCTGCGCAAGGTCTACGACCAGATGCCGGAGCCGCGCTACGTCATCTCGATGGGATCCTGCGCCAACGGCGGCGGCTACTATCACTATTCCTATTCCGTGGTGCGCGGCTGCGATCGCATCGTGCCGATCGACATCTACGTGCCGGGATGCCCGCCGACGGCGGAGGCGCTGCTGTACGGCGTGTTGTTGTTGCAGAAAAAGATCCGGCGCACCGGAACCATCGAACGCTAGGGCGAAACCATGGACGACACGCGGCTCGACACCCTGGGTCAGACGATCGTTGGCGCGCTGCCGGGCGTGGCCAGCGGCCATGAGGTGGCGTTCGGTCAACTCACGGTTCATGTCGATATTGCGAAGATCGTCGAGGCGATGCGATTCCTGCGCGACGATCCGCGCTGCCGCTTCGTCAGTTTCATCGACGCCACCGCCGTCGATTACCCGTCGCGCGACAAGCGTTTCGACATCGTCTATCACCTGATGTCGCCGACGCTGAACGCGCGCATCCGCGTCAAGGGCGTGGCCGACGAGACCACGCAAGTGCCGTCGGTCATCGGCGTGTTTCCCGGCGCCGACTGGTTCGAGCGCGAGACCTACGACCTTTATGGCGTGATCTTCGTCGGCCATCCCGACATGCGCCGGCTGCTCACCGATTACGGCTTCGACGGCCATCCGCTGCGCAAGGATTTTCCGACCACCGGTTTCGTCGAGGTGCGCTACGACGACGCCGAAAAGCGGGTGGTCTACGAGCCGGTGCAGCTCAATCAGGAATTCCGCCGCTTCGATTTCCTCTCGCCCTGGGAAGGCGCGGACTATCCGCTGCCGGGGGACGAGAAGCGAAGCGAATAAGCAGCGAAGGCAGATCGATGATGACATCTCTATTCGCTACTCACTATTCGCACCTCTCCAGAGCGCGGAGCGCTTGAGATGAACGAAGTCCCCGGAATGCGCAATTTCACCATCAACTTCGGGCCGCAGCATCCGGCCGCGCACGGCGTGCTGCGCCTGGTGCTGGAGCTGGACGGCGAGGTGGTGGAGCGCGTCGATCCGCATATCGGGCTGTTGCATCGCGGCACCGAGAAGCTGATCGAGACCAAGACCTATCTGCAAGCGATCCCGTATTTCGACCGGCTCGATTACGTCGCGCCGATGAATCAGGAGCACGCCTTCTGTCTCGCCGCCGAAAAGCTGCTCGGCATCAAGGTGCCGCGTCGCGGGCAACTGATCCGCGTGCTCTATTGCGAGATCGGCCGCATTCTCTCGCACCTTCTCAACGTCACCACCCAGGCGATGGACGTCGGCGCGCTGACCCCGCCATTGTGGGGCTTCGAGGAGCGCGAGAAGCTGATGGTGTTCTACGAGCGCGCCTCCGGCTCGCGCATGCATGCGGCGTTCTTCCGCGTCGGCGGCGTGCATCAGGACCTGCCGCCGAAGCTGATCGACGATATCGACGCCTGGTGCGACGCCTTCCCGGCGAAGGTCGACGACCTTGAGGTGCTGCTGACCGGCAACCGCATCTTCAAGCAGCGCAACGTCGATATCGGCGTGGTGACGCTGGCGCAGGCGTGGGAATGGGGTTTCTCCGGCGTCATGGTGCGCGGCTCGGGCGCGGCGTGGGATCTGCGCAAGGCGCAGCCCTATGAGTGCTACGACGAGATGGAATTCGACATTCCCGTCGGCAAGAACGGCGACTGCTACGACCGCTACTGCATCCGCATCGAGGAGATGCACCAGTCGGTGCGCATCATGAAGCAGTGCATCGCGAAACTGCGCGCGGCGGACGGGCAGGGCCCGGTGGCGGTCGAGGACAACAAGATTTTCCCGCCGCGCCGCGGCGAGATGAAGCGCTCGATGGAGGCGCTGATCCATCACTTCAAGCTCTACACCGAGGGCTTCCACGTCCCCGCCGGCGAGGTCTATGCGGCCGTCGAAGCGCCGAAGGGCGAGTTTGGCGTGTTCCTGGTCGCCGACGGCAGCAACAAACCCTACAAGTGCAAGATCCGCGCGCCGGGATTCGCCCACTTGCAGGCGATGGATTTCATCTGCAAGGGGCACCTGTTGGCCGACGTCTCGGCCATCCTCGGGTCGCTCGACATCGTGTTCGGCGAGGTCGACCGGTGACCGTCGCACCCCGCCATATCCGCACCGTCGCGCGTCGCATGGCGCGTTTACCGAAAGACTGATCGAGCATGTCCGTCCGTCGTCTGGCACCGAAGGAATTGCAGCCCGCGAGCTTCGCGTTTCGCGAGGAAACGCTCGCCTGGGCCAAGCAGCAGATCGCGAAATATCCGGAAGGCCGGCAGGCGTCGGCCTGCATCGCCATTCTGTGGCGCGTGCAGGAGGAGAACGAGGGCTGGGTGTCGGAGGCCGCGATTCGCGCCGTCGCCGATCTGCTCGACATGCCGCACATCCGCGTGCTGGAGATCGCGACCTTCTACACCATGTTCCAGCTCTCGCCGGTGGGCAAGAAGGCGCATGTCCAGGTTTGTGGCACCACGCCGTGCATGCTACGCGGCGCCGGCGACCTGATCGAGGTCTGCAAGCACCGCATCCATCACGAGCCGGGCCATGTCTCCGAGGACGGCGACTTCTCGTGGGAGGAAGTCGAGTGCCTGGGCGCCTGCGTCAACGCGCCGATGGTGATGATCTGGAAGGATACCTACGAGGACCTCACCAAGGAGAGCTTCAACAAGGTGCTGGACGGCTTCGCCTCGGGCAACCTGCCGAAACCGGGCCCGCAGATCGACCGCCACCACGCCGCCCCCGTCGGCGGCCCGCGCGTGCTGAAGGATGCCGGCCAGCCCGGCACGGCGAGCGGGCAGGGCGCGCCGAAGGAGCCGGTGCTCGCCGATGCCGAGCCGAAGAAGCAGACCGAGTCCGCGAATTTCCAGGAGCGGCCCGCGCCGAAGCCGCCTGCCGATGACGCGACCAAGAAGGGCAACATGTGATGCTCGACGACAAGGACCGCATCTTCCGCAATCTCTACGGGCTCGACGACTGGGGCCTCGAAGGCGCGCGTCGTCGCGGCGCCTGGGATGGCACCAAGGCGATTATCGAGAAGGGCCGCGACTGGATCGTCAACGAGATGAAGGCGTCGGGCCTGCGCGGCCGCGGCGGCGCGGGTTTCCCGACCGGCATGAAGTGGTCGTTCATGCCGAAGGAATCCACTGATGGGCGGCCGAGCTATCTGGTCGTCAACGCCGACGAGTCCGAGCCCGGCACCTGCAAGGACCGCGAGATCATGCGGCACGATCCGCATCTTCTCGTAGAGGGCTGCCTGCTCGCCTCGTTCGCGATGGGCGCGCATGCCTGCTACATCTATGTGCGCGGCGAATTCATCCGCGAGCGCGAGCATCTGCAGGCGGCGGTCGATCAGGCCTATGAGGCGAAACTGATCGGCAAGGACAACGTCCACGGCTGGCCGTTCGATCTTTACGTCGCGCACGGCGCCGGCGCTTACATCTGCGGCGAGGAAACCGCGCTGCTCGAAAGCCTTGAAGGCAAGAAGGGCCAGCCGCGCCTGAAGCCGCCGTTCCCGGCCAATGTCGGCCTGTTCGGCTGCCCGACCACGGTGAACAACGTCGAATCGATCGCGGTCGCGCCGGACATCCTGCGCCGGGGCGCGGCGTGGTTCGCGTCCATCGGTCGCGCCAACAATGTCGGCACCAAGCTTTACGGCATCTCCGGCCACGTCAACACGCCGTGCGTGGTCGAGGAGGCGATGAGCATTCCGTTCCGGGAACTGATCGACAAGCACGGCGGCGGCATTCGCGGCGGCTGGGACAATCTGCTCGCGATCATTCCCGGCGGCGCGTCGTGTCCGCTGATTCCGGCGCATGACTGCGCGGAGCTGATCATGGATTTCGACGGCACCCGCGCGGTGAAGTCGAGCTTCGGCACCGCCGGCGTCATCGTCATGGACAAGTCCACCGACGTGATCGCCGCAATCGCCCGCATCAGCTACTTCTTCAAGCACGAAAGCTGCGGCCAGTGCACGCCGTGCCGCGAGGGCACCGGCTGGATGTGGCGCGTGCTCACCCGCATGGTCGAGGGCCGCGCCCACAAGCGCGAGATCGACATTCTGCTCGACGTCACCACGCGGGTCGAGGGCCACACCATCTGCGCGCTGGGCGACGCGGCGGCGTGGCCGGTGCAGGGCCTGATCCGCGCCTTCCGCCCGGAGATCGAGCGCCGCATCGACGAGTTCAGCCGCAAGGCCACGCTCGACGATCAGGGCATCCTCGATCCCGCGCACATGATCGCGGCGGAGTAGGGCGATG
>JBDHSX010000224.1:0-5105 GCA_039808365.1 Xanthobacteraceae bacterium
CGCATGTTCTGCACCGCCGCGCCCGACGCGCCCTTGCCGAGATTGTCGAGCCGCGCCACCAGCACCGCCTGTCGCAGCGCCTCGTTGGCGAACACGTAGAGTTCCAGCGCGTTGCTCTCGTTCAGCGCCTCCGGCTCGATGCGCCCGGCCCTGGCGGCGGGATTGTCGAGCGGCATCACCGTGACATAGGCGCTGCCGGCGTAACGCTGAGCCAGCGCGGCATGAAGATCGGCCCCGCTCGGCTGGCCCGGCAAGGTGTCGAGATGCAGCGGCACCGACACCAGCATGCCCTGCCGGAAGTTGCCCACCGACGGCACGAAGATCGGCCGCCGCGTCAGGCCGGAATAACGCTGCGTCTCCGGCAGATGCTTGTGCTGGAGTCCCAGGCCATAAAGTTCGAACGCCGGCGCGGCGCCGTTCTCAAAGCTCTCGATCATCGATTTGCCGCCGCCGGAATAGCCGCTCACCGCGTTGATGGTGACCGGATAATCGGCCGGCAGCAGGGCGGCGTCGACCAGCGGCCGCAGCAAGGCGATGGCGCCGGTCGGGTAGCAGCCGGGATTGGCGACCTTGCGGGCATGGCGGATGGCGTCGGCCTGGCCGGCGGCGAGTTCGGGAAAGCCGTAGGTCCAGTCCGGCGCCACCCGGAACGCGGTCGAGGCGTCGAGCACTTTCGGCGCGCGGCTGCCCAGGCGATCGATCAGCGCCACGGTTTCCTTCGCCGCGTCGTCCGGCAGGCACAGGATCACCAGATCGACCTCGGCCATCAGCGCCTGCTTGGCGGCGGGGTCCTTGCGCTTGTCGGGATCGATGTCGCGCACCGCGATGTCGCCGAGCCGGTCGAGCCGCTCGCGGATGCCGAGCCCGGTGGTTCCCGCCGCGCCGTCGACGAACACCGTCGGCCTGACGGCGGCTTGCGGAGCCTGGTCCTGCATCTGGCTGGTTTCGGACATCGTCATCATCGGCTCCTTCAATCCGCGACGCCGCTGGTGGCGGCGGAGGTGTTGTAGTCCAGTTGCGGCCGCAGCGCGACCATCCGTTCGGCCAGCGTCCGCGCGCCGGTGTCGGGGCGCGCCGCCAAGGCGCTGGCGACGGCGACGTGATCGGCATCCGACTTATGCTGGTTCAGCTTGAAGCTGCCGTGAATGTCCTCCACCGTCATCACCAGCCCGACGATGGCATTGCGCATCGCGCTCAGGCGTCCCGCCGTCATCTTGGCGGCGGTCCACGGCCGCTTCGGCAGGAGCCCGGTCTCGAACTTCTCGCTGAGCCGGTCGAGGTGCCCCGGCAGATCCCGCGCCGGCATCACCGTCACGGGGCCGGACAGATGCACGGCCTGGTACAGCCACGTCGGCACCTGATCCGGCGAGACGTACCAGTCCGCCGAAACATAGGCATCGGCGCCGGTGACCGCCATCAGCCAATGGCTCTTGCCGTCGGCAAGGCCGATCAACGGATTCTGCCGCGCGAGGTGAAACGCAAGACACGGCGTGCCGTCGCCGGCGTAGTCGACGCAGAACGGCACCGGCGACGCCACCGGGACACCGCCGTCATTTGCGCAGGCCAACCCGAATCCGCGCGACTCGGCGAACGCGAAACCCGCGGCGCGGTCGGTCTTGAACAGAGGTGGCGTATACATCGATCTCTCCTTCGGCTGTCAGAGAGCCGCCGGGGACCAGATCACGCGATGTCGGGAGAAGATGCCGCGGATCGGATCCGGCGGCAGGGGCGACGACCTAAATGCAAACGTCCGCCCATACCGCGAGGATGCGGCGGCGGGCTCGGGTGCTGGTGGTAACGTCGATCATGGCGCGCGGCTTAAGGCCGGTGCGGCGATCCGTCAAGCGCGATCTTGTCAAGGCTGGCGTCAGAACAAGCGCCAGATCCATTCGATCAGCCGCGACGCCACGTCGCCGAAGATCAAGAGCACCGCCGACCAGATGAACGCCGAGGTGAAATTGGCGCTCTGAAACCGCCAATACGGCATCTCGAAAATGCCGGCGGCCAGCGGCACCGAGGCGCGCAAGGGGCCGAAGAAACGGCCGATGAAAATCGCCGGCACGCCCCATTTTTCCACGAAGGCCGCCCCGCGCGGCAGCAGGTCCGGATGGCGCGACAGCGGCCACACCGTCGCGATGCGGTCCTTGAAGGTGAAACCGAGCCAGTAGGACAGCCAGTCGCCCAGCGCCGCGCCCAGCGCCCCCGCCACCCAGACCGGCCAGAAATTGATGCCGCCCGGCCCCAGCATGGCGCCGATCGCCACCAGCACGCCCCAGGCCGGCACCAGCAGCGAGATGAACGCCAGCGATTCGCCGAACGCGAGCACGAAGACCAGCGGCGCGGCCCACGCCTGATGCTGGCGCACGAAGGCGATCAGGTCCTGTGCGTAAGCCTCCATCAAACCGCCTTTCGCGACGCCGGCGCGAAAGGCCGGCGCGTCGATTGAACCTTTTCGCAGTTGCGAACGTCGAAGGCGGGGTACGACGATACCCCACCCTGAAAGCCGGTTTCACCTCTCCGGCCCTCCAAACCTATAGCTGAAAATCAAAGGATGAATTGAATGATTGCATCGGTGATGATGTGCGCGAGCGCCGTGCTGTTGTTGATCGGCATGTTGGCCGGCGTCGTCATGGGCATGCAGCAGGATTTTACGTTGGCGCCCGCCCACGCCCACCTCAACCTGGTCGGCGGCGTCTTGCTGTTCATGTTCGGGCTGTACTACCGGCTGGTTCCTGCCGCCGGCCGCTCGGCCATGGCCACGGTGCAGGGCTGGCTGCATGTCGCCGGCGCCCTGGTGTTTCCGGCCGGAATCGCACTGGTGACGGTGAAGGGGTCCAGCTACGAGATGGCAGCGATCGCCGGGTCGCTGATCGTCATTGTCGCGGTGGCGCTGTTCGTCGCCATCGTGCTCCGCACAGCGCGGGCCTGAGACCTCGCGCGGGTGCCCGTGAGCCGGCCGGCTCCCGCGCGGATCGCATTCTCGCCGGACGGCCACAATTGCGACCCCAACCATGGCATAGTCAGGATCGGTGATTCGCGCGCTCTAGCGAAGATTTTACTTCAATAACGACGATCAAGACATTGGCCAGAAATACAAAAGCAAAAGAAGACCTGTTTGGCGCCGAGCCGCTGCGCGCGGCCGCGAAGCCCGCCGCGCGCGCGGCCGCGGTCAGCGACAGCTACACCGCCGCCGACATCGAGGTGCTGGAGGGGTTGGAACCGGTGCGCCGGCGCCCGGGCATGTATATCGGCGGCACCGACGAGAAGGCGCTGCATCACCTGTTCGCCGAGGTGATCGACAATTCGATGGACGAGGCGCTGGCCGGTCACGCCACCTTCATCGAGGTCGAGCTTGCCGCCGACGGCTTCCTCACCGTGACCGATAACGGGCGCGGCATTCCGGTCGACGCGCATCCGAAATTTCCGAAGAAATCGGCGCTCGAAGTGATCATGTGCACGCTGCATTCCGGCGGCAAGTTCGACTCCAAGGTCTACGAGACCTCGGGCGGCCTGCACGGCGTCGGCGTCTCGGTCGTCAATGCCCTCTCCTCGCGGCTTGAAGTCGAGGTCGCGCGGGGCCAGCAGCTGCATCGCATGGCGTTCGAGCGCGGCCACCCGGTGGGCAGACTGGAAGACCTCGGCAAGGTCAGCAACCGGCGCGGCACCCGCATCCGCTTCAAACCGGACCCGGAGATTTTCGGGGCCAAGGCCGCGTTCAAGCCGCAGCGGCTGTTCAAGATGGCGCGCTCCAAGGCGTTCCTGTTCGGCGGCGTCGAAATCCGCTGGCGCTGCGCGGCCGAACTGACGCGCGGCCTTGAAGGCGTGCCCGAGGAAGCGACCTTTCATTTCCCCGGCGGCCTCAAGGACTATCTCGAAGCCGCGATCCACGCCGATACGCTGGTGCATCCGGATATCTTTTCCGGCAAGGCCGGGCGCAACGGCGCCCATGGCGGCTGCGAATGGGCGGTGGCGTGGACCGCCGACGCCGACGGCTTCCTGTCGTCCTACTGCAACACGGTGCCGACGCCGGACGGCGGCACCCACGAGTCCGGCCTGCGCAGCGCGCTGTTGCGCGGCCTGAAGGATCACGCCGAGCGCGCCGGCCTCGGCAAGCGCGCCGCCTCGATCACCTCGGAAGACGTCATGGTCGGCGCGGCGGTGATGCTCTCGGTGTTCGTGCGCGAGCCGGAATTCCAGGGCCAGACCAAGGACCGCCTCGCCACCGCCGAGGCGTCGAAGATTGTCGAGCAGGCGATCAAGGACCCGTTCGACCACTGGCTGTCGGGCAACCCGGCGCAGGCCAACAAGCTGCTTGAATTCGTCATCGAGCGCTCCGACGAGCGGCTGCGCCGCAAACAGGAGAAGGAAACGTCCCGCAAGACGGCGGTGAAGAAGCTGCGGCTGCCCGGCAAGCTCGCCGACTGCACCAATTCCGCAACCGAAGGCTCGGAACTGTTCATCGTCGAGGGCGACTCGGCCGGCGGCAGCGCCAAGCAGGCGCGCGACCGCAAGACGCAAGCGGTATTGCCGTTGCGCGGAAAGATCCTCAACGTCGCCTCCGCCACCAAGGACAAGCTGGTGGCCAACGCGCAACTGTCCGATCTGATGCAGGCGATCGGCTGCGGCTCCGGCGTCAACTACCGCGAGGAAGACCTGCGCTATTCGCGCATCATCATCATGACCGACGCCGACGTCGACGGCGCGCATATCGCCTCGCTGCTCATCACCTTCTTCTACCGGCAGATGCCGAAGCTGATCGACGAGGGGCACCTCTATCTCGCCGTGCCGCCGCTGTACCGCCTGAGCCACGGCGGCAAGACGGTCTACGCCCGCGACGACGCCCACAAGGACCAGCTTCTGAAATCCGAGTTCAACGCCAACGCCAAGGTCGAGGTCGGCCGCTTCAAGGGGCTCGGCGAGATGATGCCGGCGCAGTTGAAGGAAACCACCATGGATCCGGCGCGGCGCGCGCTGTTGCGCGTGGTGCTGCTGCCGGACGATCGCGACGACACCGCCGATTCCGTCGAGCGGCTGATGGGCAGCAAGGCGGAAGCGCGCTTCGCCTTCATCTCGGAAAACGCCGAATTCGCCAGCGAGGAAATGCT
>JBDHSX010000225.1:0-5069 GCA_039808365.1 Xanthobacteraceae bacterium
CCGCAAAGCAGGGACTGGATTGCTTCGTCGGCTTCGCCTCCTCGCAATGACGACCGAGAGTTTTTGCCAGAAGCAGAAATATCTTTGGCGTCATTGCGAGCGAAGCGAATCGCCGTCATCGCGCGCGCCGCATGTCGCCGTCATTGCGAGCGAAGCGAAGCAATCCAGGGGCGACGAAGCAAGGACTGGATTGCTTCGTCGCTGACGCTCCTCGCAACGACGGAATAAAAAATGGCCGGAGCGAGCCCCGGCCACTTTCATCTCGTTGCAAAATGTCCAGCGCGATCACTTCACCTGAACGTATTTGCCGTCCTTCACCGTCAAAAGGATGCGCGAGCGGTCGTCGAGGCCGAAGCGATCCTTTTCGGTGAAGTTGTAGACGCCCTGGCTCGCGGCGATATCGCGCTCGGTCAACAGCGCCTTGCGGATCGCCTCGCGAAACTCCTGGGTGCCGGGCTTGGCCGACTTCAGCGCCACCGGCACCACCCGCTCCAGCACCTTGAAGGCGTCGAACGAATGGGCGGCGAACTGGCTGCGGCTGTGGGGGCCGTGCTTGGCCTCATAGGCGGTGTTGAGTTCGAGGCCCGGCTTCTTGGTCAGCGCGCTGTCGGCCTGCCCTTCCGGGTCCATCACCGGACCGGACGCCATCAGCACGCCCTCGGCGGCCTTGCCGGCGATGCGGATGAAATCCATGCTGGCGGCGCCGTGGGTCTGATAGATCAGGCCCTTGTAGCCGCGATCGCGCAGCGTCGATTGCGGCAGCGCGGCTGCGGTGCCCGACGCGCCGATCAGGATCGCGTCGGGATTGGCGGCGACCAGCTTCAGCACCTGCCCGGTGACCGAGGTGTCGGGCCGCGCGAAGCGCTCCTCGTCAACGATGGTCATGCCCATCGGCACCGCCTGATTCTTGAGATCGTTGAACCACAGGTCGCCGTAGGAATCCGAATAGCCGATATAGCCGACGGTCTTGACGTTGTTCTTCTTCATGTGGTCGTAGAGCACCTTGCCCATGATCGGGATCGGCTGCGGCATCGACACCGACCACTTGGCGCGCTCCGGCGTGATCGGGAACGGCGCCAGGCCGAAATGCGGCACGGCGGCCTCGTTGGCGACGTTCGACATCGCGATGCTCGGCGGCGTGGTCGACGAGCCCATGATGATGTCGGCCTTGGATTCGGTCACGAAGCGGCGCGCGTTGTTGGTGGCGGCGGTCGGGTCGCCGCCGTCGTCGAGCACGATCACCTTGAGCGGCACGCCCCCGATCTGCTTGGCGACGAAATCCAGCGCGTTGCGCTCCGGAATGCCGAGCGCCGCCGCCGGCCCCGTGGTGGTGACCGAAATGCCGATGACGATCTCGTTGCTTTGCGCCTGAGCCGGCCCGCTCAGGCCCGGCAGCGCCATCGCCGCGGCGACGGCCATGGACAGCGTGAGTTTTTTCATTGGTTCCTCCCTGAAGATGGTTTTCGTTGCAGCTTAAAGCATGATTGGTCTGGATGGAAACGCTTGTCGTCCCCGCGCAGGCGGAGACGACGATTTTCGTGTTGTAAACCCACGCATAGGAGCCTCGCCGCTTACTTCGGCGCCATCCGCAGCGAGGCGTCGATCCGCACCACCTCGCCGTTGAGGTAGGGATTATCGATCATGTGCAGCGCCAGCGCGGCGTATTCGTCCGGCGCGCCGAGCCGGTGCGGGAACGGGATCGCGGCGGCGAGGCTGTCCTGCGCCTCCTGCGGCAGCGCGCCGAGCAGCGGCGTCAGGAACAGGCCGGGGGCGATGGTCAGCACGCGAATGCCGAATTGCGCCAGTTCGCGCGCGATCGGCAGGGTCATGCCGACGATGCCGCCCTTCGAGGCCGAATAGGCCGCCTGCCCGATCTGGCCGTCATAGGCCGCGACCGAGGCGGTGTTGACGATGACGCCGCGCTCGCCGCCATCGAGCGGCGCGAGCTTCGACATCTCCGAGGCCGCCAGCCGCAGCATGTTGAACGAGCCGATCAGATTGATGCGGATGACGCGGTCGAAATCCGAAAGCCCATGCGGTCCGTCGCGGCCGACGACGCGCTTGGCGACGCCGATGCCGGCGCAGTTGACCAGCACGCGGGCCGGGCCGTGCGCCTTGGCGGCGGCGACGATCGCCGCCTCCCCGGAAGCCGCATCCGACACGTCGCAATGCACCGCGACGCCGCCGATTTCCCTGGCGAGTTCTTCCGCGAGCTTGGTGTTGAGGTCGGCGACCGCGACCTTGGCGCCCTGCGCCGCAAGCCGGCGCGCGGTGGCCGCGCCCAACCCCGATGCGCCGCCGGTGACGATGGCGGCCTGACCTTGCAACTTCATGATGTCCTCCTGTGAACCGATGATGGGATGATGATGCGAGCGCCGCGCGGCTATCCGGCGGCAATGACGTGAGCGGGCAGCGGCGAGGCGTAGAGACTGTCGATCCACGCGGCGCGATGCTCGATCACCGCGCGCTGGTTGATCGAGCCCTTGTCGGTGACCTCGCCGCGATCGATCGACAGCGGCGCGTCGACCAGCATGGCGCGGGCGACGCGGTTGGATGAGCCGGTGGCCTCACGCGCGAACGCCGCCAGCCGCTCGCGGAACGCCTGGCGCACCTTTGGGTCGTGGGCGGCGGCGGCGAGATCGTCGGCCGGCAACGCCGGATTGATGACGCGGCAGCCGTCGAGATCGAGGATTACCAGCGCCGACAGTTCGTCGCGGTTGATGCCGGCGATCACCACGTCGCGCACCAGCGGCGCGCAGGCGGCGATCAGGCGCGCGCGCAGCGGGCCGACGCTGACCCAGGTGCCGCTGGCGAGCTTGAAATCCTCCGAGATGCGGCCGTCGAAATCGAATCCGGCATCGACATTGGCCGGATCGACGAAGCGGATGGCGTCGCCCATGACGTAAAAGCCTTCGTCATCGAACGCCTTCGCCGTCAGCTCCGGCTGCCGCCAGTAACCCGGCGTGACGTTCGGCCCCCTGGCGCGCACCTCGAGCTTGCCGTTGTTGGGGATGAGCTTGGCGTCGTTGCCGGGCACCGGCAGGCCGATATGGCCGGAGCGGCTGGTCTCCGGCGTCACCGACATGAAGAACGGCGCGGTCTCGGTGGCCCCGAGCCCGGTCAGCATCGGCACGCGCTTGCCGGTCACCTGCACCGCGATCTCGTCGAGGCTGCCCCAGACGTAGGGCGACAGCGCCGCGCCCGAGAAGAACATCGCGTGCAGCCGGCCGAAGAATTTTTCCCGCAGGGCCTTGTCGTCGCGCAGATAGGGCAGCAGCGATTCGTAGCCCTTCGGCACGTTGAAATAGACGGTGGGCGAAACCTCGCGCAGGTTGCGCACCGTCTCGGCGATGGCGGCCGGCGTCGGCTTGCCCTCGTCGAGATACATCGAGCCGCCGTTGAACAGCGTCAGCCCGATATTGTGATTGCCGCCGAAGGTGTGATTCCACGGCAGCCAGTCGACGATCACCGGCGGCTCGTCCTTGAGGAAGGCCAGCGTGTCGCGCAGCATCACCTGATTGGCGCAGATCATCCGCTGGGTGTTGATGACCGCCTTCGGCCCGCCGGTCGAGCCCGACGTCAGCAGGAATTTCGCGATTGTATCGGGGCCGATGGCGTCATGCGCGGCATCGAGGCGCGGATGCTCAGGCGTCGCCAGCAGATCCGCAAAAGGCGTGACCGCGCGGCCCGGCGCTTCGCCGCGCACCGCGACGATTTCGGCGTCCGCCGGCGCGGTGGCGGCGAGCGCGGCGGCGAACGGCGTGGCGTCGGCCGCGAACACCAGCCCCGGCGTCAGCAGCTTCAGCACATAGGACAGCTTGCCGAAATCCTGCGAGATCAGCGAATAGGCCGGCGACACCGGACAGAACGGCACGCCGGCATAGAGCGCGCCGAACGCCAGCAGCGCGTGATCGATCGAATTGCCGGACAGGATCACCACCGGCCGCTCCGCCGACAAGTCCCGCGCCAATAGCGCCGACGCGACATGGCGGCTGGCGTCGAGCAACTGCGCATAGGTGATGGTGCGCCAGCTAGCGCCTTCGGCGCGCTCGGCCATGAAGACGCGATCCGGCGCAAGCTGCGCCCAGTGGTGCAGACGGTCGGTCAGGCGGCGCGGATAATCGCCCAACGCGGCGGTGGGACGGACGTAGACGGTGCCGTCGTCGCGGCGCTCAACGCGCACTTCGGGCCGGCCGAACGAAATCGGCCGCAGCGGCGCGTCTGTCGTGGTGGAAGCAGCCATGATCGGCATCCGGCCGTGCTCCTTGCATCCTCAGCTCGGGCGAACCTTCGCGGTCTTGCGGTCGAGGAACGCCCGGATCCGGTTCTTGGCCTCCTGATCGCTCTGCGCCACCGTCGCCATCAGCGATTCCATCAACAGGCCGGTCTGCGGATTGGCCTCGGCGATCATCGGCAGCGCCTGCAGCACCGCGAAATTGGTCAGCGGCGCGTTTTCCGCCACCCGCTGCGCCAGTTCCAGCGCCTTGGCGTAAGCGCCGCCCGCCTCGGTGAGATATTGCGAAAATCCGCAGGCGACGCCCTCGGCGGCGGAATAGACCCGCCCGGTCAGCATCATGTCGGCCATCCGCGCCACGCCGATCAGGCGCGGCAGCCGCACCGAGCCGCCGCCGCCGACGAAAATGCCGCGGCTGCCTTCCGGCAAGGCGTAATAGGTGCTGGCGTCGGCGACGCGGATATGCGCCGCGCAGGCCAGCTCAAGACCGCCGCCGATCACCGCGCCGCGCAGCGCGGCGATCACCGGCACCCGGCAATACTGAATCTTGTCGAACACCCGGTGCCACATCTGGGAATGCACCAGCCCGCCGGTGGCGTCGCGCTCGGTCAGTTCGGAGAGGTCGAGGCCGGCGGAAAAGTGCTCGCCGACGCCATGCAGCACCACCGCGGCGACGCCGTCCGCTAGATGCGCGAAACAGTGCTGGATCTCCGCCATGATGTCGTCGTTCAGCGCATTGCGCTTGGCCGGACGATTGAGCCCGACGCTCAGCACCGGGCCGATCTGTTCGACGGCCAATAGCGCGGCGGCGGGAGCGGAGACGGCGGCGTTTCCC
>JBDHSX010000226.1:0-5054 GCA_039808365.1 Xanthobacteraceae bacterium
TCGAATCCGGCCCGGGGAGCCATTTGCTATCGAACACAATCGCAATCAAACAGTCCGAGCGCGATGATAAAGCCCCGCACGGGCTTTTCGCTTGCGTGGCGATATCTCCGGCAACGCCCGGCTCATCTCACCAGAAAGCCGGGCTGACCGTTCGCCCGGCTTTAATGAGACATCGCCGGCGACGGCCGGTTCGCGTCGAACGCGTCACAAGAGGAAGCGGGAGCGCCGTTCCGATTCGATCGGAACCGACATGACCCTAGGCGGCGGCTTCCAGCTCGGCGTCGAGATCGCTGATGACGTCCTCGAAGGCCGAAATCGCGGCCTGCACCGCGGCGATCGGCATCAGGTCCTCCAGGGTCACCGCGCCCCGGCAATTCTGCAAGGCAACGACCATGTCGCGCCGCAGCTCCTTGAGCTGAACCAGTGGCAAACCGTGATCCGGCAAATCTTTCAACATGACGATGTCCCCCGCCTTCGGATTGGAGTGCGGACAACGTAGCGGGATCTCCCTGAAACTCGCTTATAAACATCCCGAAAAGTTTAGTGATCGGCCCCATCTGTCCCCAGCCGTCGAAAGAACGCCGCGCATGGCAGCCCTGCGGGCCGGCATATATTGCAATGCAGCAAAAATTCGCTATCCTTGACCGGTGAGTCAGTTACGGATTGATGACGATGAGCGACAACTGGATGACGAAGTATGGTTCCCGGCGGGTGCGGCGTGATCCGCCGACGCTGGGCGAGGCCATTTTCGCGGCCATGGGCATCACCGACAACGCCGATGAACAGGCCGAGATCGCGGCGGCGCTGATGGGCCTGCCGCTGGCCGCGGTCCAGACCGAGGTGCGCAAGGCCGGCCGCACCGCGGCGCGCGCCCGCACCCAGCAGGTCATCGCCGGCGAGCCCGGGGCGCAGCGCACCGTGGTGGTGGAGCGCCGCGCGGTCCGTCGTTTCGGCAATGACCGCCGCCCCGGCATGTAGACCGGGCCTGTCGACCGATCCCTTGCAAAAAAGCCCCGCATCCGGCCGGATGCGGGGCTTTTTATTAAATCATTTTCTCCAATTCATCAGACAACCGTCTGGCAATAAAGATTTATTGCCAGATCATCGGAACCGGCAACTGCCAGCGGGACATCCGCAGCCACCATGTCCAATAGTCGCGCTGGGAGCGGGCGATGACGCGAGCCCAGGCCTCCGGCACCGCGAACACATCATCGAGATCGAAGCGCGGCACGGTCGACGCCGGCGGCTTGCGCAGATCGATCTCGCCGGTCGATTCGCCGTGACGGAACGTCAGATGCGCGCCGAACTTGTTGGCGAGCGCGCGCATCGCCTCGTTCTGCGCCCCGGTGGTGACGCGCAGGCTGCCGTAATCCCGCCGCTTCGCCTCGGAGATCAGGCGGCGGAACAGCACGCTGCCGAGCCCGCGGCGGCGCACCTTGCGGTCGACGCTGAAGGCCACCTCGGGGAGTTGGCTGATTTCGCCGTCCGCCGGGTGCAGTTCGGCGGCGGCCAGCACCTCGTCGCCCTCAAGATAGGCGATGACGACGGTGCCGTCGCTCGCGCACTTGGCGGCGTAGCGCTCGATGAAGCTTTCGTCGGCGAAGCCGTTGAAACGGTCGTGGCGGCTTTCGGTGTCCAGACGCAACAGGTGATCGCGCAGCAACGGCATCTCCTGCCGATCCAGTCGCCTGATAACACCCGGCAAGCCGATCGCATTGATCTCGTCGCGCATAATCCAGTCTCCTTTGTTGGCAATGCCCTACAAGGAGGCGTCGTTCCCTAGACTTTGGATATTGTGCGCTGCACCATAAATTGCAAGTGGCAAATTTGTCTCAAATCGCGACCCGGTGTCGCGGATAAATCATTAACCACAACAAACCGTTACCGATATCACAGGACCATCTGGGTCTGCGTCACCACGGCGACCAGCCGGCCGTCCTCGCCTTCGATTCGGGTCTGCCAGACCTGGGTGCGGCGGCCGCGATGCACCGGCGTGGCGGTCGCCGTGATCGTGGTGCCCTCCTTCGCCCCGCCGATGAAATTGGTCTTGCTCTCGATGGTGGTGGTGCCCTTGGCGTCGGCCGGCAGGTTGATGACGGTCGCCGCCGCCCCCACCGAATCGGCCAGCGCCATCACCGCTCCGCCGTGGATGGTGTGGCCGAGCGTGCACAGGTCCGGCCTCACCAGCATCCGCGCCACCACCCGCTCCGGCTCGACTTCGACGAAGGTGACCCCCTTCAATTCCGCGAACGGCATTTTCATCGCATTGATCTTGTCGAGCAGGGTCACGTTGCATCTCCCGGTCTGGCGTATCGGCGAAGGTGACCACCCGAATGGACGGATGACAAGCCCGCTATTTGCCGCCATATGCCAACGATGCGTCAGTTTCCGCCCAGCCGCATTGTCTGCCTGACCGAGGAAACGGTGGAGACGCTGTACCTGTTCGGCGAACAGGACCGCATCGTCGGCGTGTCCGGCTACGCGGTGCGTCCGCCGCAGGTGCGGCGTGAGAAGCCGCGCGTCTCCGCCTTCATCTCCGCCGACGTGCCGAAGATTCTGGCGCTCGAACCGGACCTGGTGTTCGCGTTCTCGGACATGCAGGCCGACATCGTCGCCGACCTGATCCGCGCCGGCGTCGCGGTCCATGCCTTCAACCAGCGCGACATCGCCGGCATTCTGGCGATGATCCGCACCGTCGGCGCCTTGATCGGGGCCCCCGCCCCGGCCGACCGGCTCGCGACGCAATACGAGCAGCGGCTCGCGAGCGTCGCCGCATCGGCGCGCGAAAAACCCCGGCCGCGGGTCTATTTCGAGGAATGGGACGATCCGCTGATCGGCGGCATCGGCTGGGTATCCGAACTGATCGAGATCGCCGGCGGCGAGGATGTTTTCGCCGCGCTGCGCGCGCGACAGGCGGCGAAGGACCGCATCCTCGATCCCGACGCGGTCGTCGCCGCCGCGCCGGACGTCATCCTCGCCTCATGGTGCGGCAAGAAGGTTGTCATCGACAGAATCCGCCAGCGGCCCGGCTGGCGCAAGATTCCGGCCGTGCGCGACAACCGCATCGTCGAGATCAAGTCGCCGCTGATCCTGCAACCGGGACCGGCGGCGCTGACCGACGGCCTCGACGCCATCGTCGCCGCGCTGCGCGGCGGGTAAAACTAAGCCGGCTCCACCCCGCACCACTCGGCGATGAACAGCGCCATCGCCTTGGTGGATTTGCGCAGCGATTCGAGATCGACGTATTCGTTGAAGCCGTGCATGGCCTCGCCGGAGGCGCCGAAGCACAGGCTCGGGATGCCGGCGTTGAGGCCGTAGAAGCGCGTATCGGTCAGCGCCGTGAAGGCGCGGTCCGGCACCGCGCCGCCATAGACGGCGTCGAACGCCTTGGCGAAGGCGGCCTCCGGCGCGGCCGAATCGGTCAGCTCATAGCCTTCCGACAGAAAGCCCGACCACTCCACTTGCGGCGGATTGTTCGACAGGAAACGGTGATCACGCGACGCGTCGGTAATGCAGGCGAGAATCTCCTTCTGGCATTCCGCGATCGACCAGCCCGGCAGCACCGCGATCCGGCAATCGACGTCACACCACGCCGGCACGCTGGAGGCCCAGTCGCCGCCCTTGATGATGCCGGGATTGAAATTGATCGGATGATCGACGTGCTTGAAATGCTTGTCGGCGACGGCGCGCTTGTTCCATTCGATTTCCAGTTTCTCCACCGCCTGGATCAAATGATAGGCGGCGGTGATGGCGTTGGAGCCCGCGCCGGCCTGATAGACGTGCACCGGAAAGCCGCGCACCCGGATGCGGAACCAGATCACCCCGACTTGCGAGCGGATCATGTAGCCCTCGGTCGGCTCCGGAATGAAGCAGCAATCGGCGCGATAGCCGCGTTGAATGGTCGAGAGCGCGCCGACGCCGGTGCTTTCCTCCTCGATCACCGACTGGAAATGAATCCGCGCCGTCGGCTTCAGGCCCGCCGCCTTGAGGGCGTCGAGCGCGTACAGCGCCGCGATGGTGCCGGACTTCATGTCGCAAGCGCCGCGACCGTACATCCGGCCGTCCTTGATGGTCGGCTGGAACGGCGGCGTCTCCCACATGTCCAGCGGACCCGCCGGCACCACGTCGCAATGGCCCTGAATGATCAGCGACCTGCCCGCCTCGGTGGTCGGCCGGTAGGTGCCGACCACGGTGCGCGCGCGGGAAAAATCGTGTTCGATCGGGCCATAGCCGCGCAGACCCTTGAGGTCGTCGAGATTGATGTGCCAGTCATCAACCTCGTAGCCGCGCGCGCGCAACAGGTCGCCGATCAGATCCTGGCACGGGCCTTCCGCGCCGCGCGTCGAGGGAATCGCGACAAGTTGCCTGGTGGTTTCCAGTTGAGCGTCGAAGCCGGCATCGACGGCGTCGAAAATGCGTTTCTTGTTGTCGTTGGCGCTCATGATTCCCCCTTTGGCTGATGCGGCCGGACCCTTCGATCCGGCTGATGGAGCGCATCAAATCACATTCGGGCGGGAATTGTCGCGCGATATGGGCCTGTCAGAATCGCATACGGGCCATTAGACTCGCGGCCTGTCGAGACAGGGAGCCGGCGATGGCTGCGATGCGCCCGCTGAAATGGACGATGATCGGGCTTGGCCTCGCCGCCGGCGCGGCGGCGCTAGCGAGCGCCACGCGCGCTCACGCCGAACAGGTGGCGAGCGAGCGCGACATCGTCAATCTGCGGCTCGGCCAGCGCATTCTCGTCGATGACGGCAGCTGCCCGACCGGACAGATCAAGCAGGTGACCGGCGCGCAACTCTCCAGCGCGGGCGTCGTGCGCCGCGTCGAATGCGTCTCGCGCCAGGGCGCGCGGCGCTAGAGCGGCGAACGCTCAATTGGAATCGCCTTCTGGAATCGCCTTCGCCGCTCTATCCCTTTGTCTGAGCATCGGATTGATCCGAAAACCGCTTCGCACTTTTCGGTCCGATGCTCTAAGAAGACGCCGGCGCTACTTGAAGAAATCGCCGCACTTCTGCACCACGGCATCGCCGGCGCCCCACGGCATGATCGGC
>JBDHSX010000227.1:0-4964 GCA_039808365.1 Xanthobacteraceae bacterium
CCGCCGCCGCCCGGCCCGGCCGACTGGCTGTCGCGGCTGTTCCAGTAGGCGGGCAAAGCATCGTTTTTCAAGGGTTGAGCCTCGTCATTGCGAGAAGCGTCAGCGACGAAGCAATCCAGCCTTCACTTTTGTGGCCTGCGGATTGCTTCGCTGCGCTCGCAATGACGATGAGATGCGCAGCGACGGCGCGCTTCAGAGTAACGTGCCCCGCAGGATCAGCAGCGCGACGCTGAAATAGATCATCAACCCGGTGACATCGACCAGGGTGGCGACGAACGGGGCCGAGGCGCTGGCCGGGTCGAAGCCGGCCCGTTGCAGGATGAACGGCAGCATCGAGCCGGCCACCGAGCCGAACGCCACCACGCCGATCAGCGCCGCCGCCACCGTGAAGCCGACCAGGAGCCAGTGCTCGCCGTAGTCGTAGATGCCGAGTTTCTGCCAGGCCACGACGCGGACCAGGCCGATCGCGCCCAGCATCGCGCCGAGGATCAGCCCGGTCGGCAGTTCGCGCAGCGCCACGCGCCACCAGTCGCCCAGCCTGACCTCGCGCAGCGCCAGCGCACGGATCAGAAGCGAGGTCGCCTGCGAGCCGGAATTGCCGCCGGAACTCATGATCAGCGGAATGAACAGCGTCAGCACGATGGCCTTTTCCAGTTCGCCCTCGAAGTGCTGCATGGCGCTGGCGGTCAGCATCTCGCCGAGGAACAGCACGCAGAGCCAGCCGCCGCGCTTGCGGATCATTCCCGGCAGCCCGACCTGGAGATAGGGCTCGTCGGTGGCCTCCATGCCGCCGAACTTCTGCACGTCCTCGGTGTTCTCGGCGATGATGGTGTCGATGATGTCGTCGACCGTGACGATGCCGAGCACATGCCCGGCCTTGTCGATCACCGGCACCGCCAGCAGGTCGTGCTTGGAGATCAGCCGCGCCACATCCTCGCGGTCGACCAGAGGCGAGGTGGCGATCGGCTCGCGCACCGCCAGCGCCATGATGTTGTCGGACGGCTCGCCGGCGATCAGGCGACGCAGCGACACCGCGCCGACCAGACGGCGGGTATAGGCGTCCAGCACATAGATGGCGTAGACGGTCTCGCGGGTGCGCTCGACCTCGCGGATGTGCTGCAGGATGCGCCCCACCGTCCAGGTCGCGGGCACGCTGACGAACTCCGTCGTCATGATGGCGCCGGCGGTGTTTTGCGGATAGGCGAGCAGATCCTCGATGGTCGCGCGGGACGTGGCGTCGAGCCCCTGCATCAACTCGCCGCGCGCCGGCTCGTCGAGTTGCTGCACCAGGTCGGCGGCCATGTCCGCCGACATGCCGGCCAGCAGGACGGTGGCGGTCCGGCGCGGCAGGGCGGCCAGAATCTCGGCGCCGAAATTCAATTCAGGCTTGTCGAGAATCTGCACCGACATTTCGGCCGGCAGCCGCAGCAGCACAGCCGCCGCGTCGTCGGCGTCGAGTCGATTGAGGATTTCGACGTTGTCGGCGACATGGCCATCGCTCAGCCGCGCGGCCAAGCTCATCACGTCGACGGCGCCATCCGCCGTTTCGAGGATTTCGTTCATGACTCACCTTCGGGGACCGCCGACAACGACCCGCCCGGTGAGCTTGAGGCTCAGACCGCGGGAACCGTCATCGGCGACGGACCTGGCAAATTGCCCGGACTGTCGCTTGGCATAATGTGATGGTTTCCAGTGATGGGACGCCGACTGTCGCCGCAACGTCCCGCGCCGCTGACATGGTCCCTCGCGGCGACCGCGTCAAGGAAAAATGCGCGCAGGCGTCATTGCCAACGGCCGTTATTGTCAAATCAACGACCATCATTCCTCACGGTCGTCATTGCGAGCGAAGCGACGAAGCAATCCAGAAGGCCGCAAAGCAAGGACTGGATTGCTTCGTCGCTTTGCTCCTCGCAATGACGACGGTGGGCATTGGACGGGGATCGGCGGGCGGGGACTCGACTACCCGCCGAGCTTCGCCATCAAGGCGTCCGATACCTCGAAGTTGGCGTAGACGTTCTGCACGTCGTCGTGTTCGTTGAGCTGGTCGATTAGCTTCAAGAGCTTCTCGCCGGTCTCGTCGTCGACCGCGACGGTGTTCTGCGGTTTCCAGATCAGCGCCACCTTGCGCGCCTCGCCGAACTTGGCCTCAAGCGCCCGCGCGACGTCGCGAAACGTCTCCTGCGCGGCATAGACCTCATGGCCGCCCTCGTTCGACACCACGTCGTCGGCGCCGGCGTCAATGGCGGCTTCCAGCATGTCGTCGGCGCTCGCCTTGTCGGCGGCGTATTCGATCACGCCGAGCCGGTCGAACATGAACGACACCGAGCCGGTTTCGCCGAGGTTGCCGCCGGACTTGGTGAAGTAGGAGCGGATGTCGGAGGCGGCGCGGTTGCGGTTGTCGGTGAGGACTTCCATGATGACGGCGACGCCGCCGGGGCCGTAACCCTCGTAGCGCAGCTCGTCATAGCTCTCGGCGTCGTTGCCGCTGGCTTTCTTGATGGCGCGCTCGATGTTGTCCTTGGGCATGTTTTCCGCCCGCGCCGCCAGCACCGCGGCGCGCAGCCGGGGGTTCATCGCCGGGTCGGGGGTGCCGAGCTTGGCGGCCACGGTGATTTCCCGCGCCAGTTTGCTGAACAGCTTCGACTTCTGGGCGTCCTGACGGCCCTTGCGGTGCATGATGTTCTTGAACTGGGAATGCCCGGCCATGGGGTCTCTCTGTGTCGCGTTCGATGGGGATACGGCGCGGCTTATTAGCGCAGCCGGACGCGAAATCAAAGACCGCAACGCAGGCTCCCGAGACCACCGGTCGCGGTCAGCCGCCCAGCCAGAATCCCGGCACCGCCTGTTCCAGCCGGCCGCCGACGCGCACCGGGGCGACCCGGACCGCGAGCCCGGTCGCATCATCGGTTTCGACCGCGATGCCGCTCATGGTCGCGACGCCGGTCGCCGGCTCGAAGCGCGCCGAGGGAATGCCGGTGGTGAAGCGGCGCAGCGGCTCCTCCTTGTTCATGCCGATGATCGAATCATAATCGCCGGTCATGCCGGCGTCGGTCATGTAGGCGGTGCCGCCGGGCAGGATCTGGTGATCGGCGGTCGGGATATGGGTGTGGGTGCCGACCACGAGGCTGGCGCGGCCGTCGCAGAAATGGCCGGCGCCCTGCTTCTCGCTGGTGGCCTCGCAATGGAAATCGACCACGATGGCGTCGGCCGCCTGGCGCAGCGGACAGGCTTCGAGCTCGCGGTCGATCATCGCGAACGGATCGTCCACCGGGTCCATGAACAGCCGGCCCAGCGCGTTGATGATCAGCGCGCGCTTGCCGGTGCGGGTTTCCACCAGCGCCGCGCCGCGCCCCGGCGTCCCCGGCATGTAGTTGATCGGGCGCACCAGCCGCGGCGCGCGCTCGATGAACACCAGCGCTTCCTTCTGATTCCACGAATGGTTGCCGAGCGTCACCGCGTCGGCGCCGGCGTCGAGAAAATCATTGTAGATCGCCTCGGTGATGCCGAAGCCGCCGGCCGAGTTCTCGCCGTTGACCACCGCGAGATCGACCTGCCAGTCGGCGATGGCCCGGGGCAGGTGCTCCATGATGGCGTCGCGGCCGGAGCGGCCGACCACGTCGCCGATGAACAGAATGCGCAATTCAGCTAACTCCGGAAATCGATCGGTCCGGCCTCGGTGAGCACGAGATCGAGCAGCGCGTCGTGAGGGGATGCCGGAACAGTTTCGACCTCCTGCGCGGCAAAAGCAACTCCGGCGGCGGTGAGCGGCCCCCGCGCGCGCAAATTCGCCAGCGTGCGGTCGTAATAGCCGCCGCCGTAGCCGATGCGATGGCCGCGCCGGTCGAAGGCGGCGAGCGGCACGAGAACGATGTCGGGAATGATGCTCTCGGCGCCATCGCCCGGATGCCGGGTGCCGTAGGGACCCGCCACCAGCGCCTCGCCCTCGCGCCAGGCGCGGAAGGCGAGCGGCATGTCACGCGCGATCACGGCGGGCAGCGCCAGCCGCGCGCCGCGCTCAGCCAGCCGCCGCATCAGCGGCAGCGGATCGGCCTCGCCGCGCATCGGCATGTAGCCGGCGACGACGGTGTCCGGGGTGACATCGAAGATATCCGCGAACGCCGCCAGGCGCTGCGCGGCGGCAGTGCGCGCCGAATCGTCCAGCGCATCACGCCGCGCCAGCGCGGCGGCGCGAAGGGCATTTTTATCTTGATCGCTCGCCATCGACTTCCATCATGCCGGCTTATCCCGGCCATGACGGCGATATTAATCCCATCAGCCGTATTAGCCCATCAGCCGTCATTGCGAGGCGCGCAGCGACGAAGCAATCCAGTCCTTGCCACGGTATTCTGGATTGCTTCGCTTCACTCGCAATGACGAAAAGGCTTAATCCTGAAATCGAAGGAAGTGCGAAGCCGCGATGGCCGTTGGAACACTCGATCCCGGAGTTCCCTACGAAAGTAGGTGGGCACCATATGTCCGGGTCCACGGACCCGGCCAGGGACAGTTCCCTAAAGGATCGATAAGGCCCCGGGGATATATGGCTCCTGACGCGCGACGCAGCCTCGCGAGGACCAATGTAGTGGTGATACGCTAGGGATTCTAGGCCCAATTGCTTGCGCCTAGCAAAATCAGCAGGCACGCACCTTCATCATCGAAGCGGCAAAACACTGAAATATCCGCTCACCCCGATCATAGGCCGCTTTTTCCTCAACTTCCAACCAGATCAATGCAGGCGCTCGACAAGTAGCAACACCGCAAACCAAAGCGGAATGAGGATGGCTCACGGGCTCAACTCGAGCGGCATACTTTTTCTTCCGCCCGATGGGTTCATGAGCTTCACAACGCATAATTGCCATCGATGCTCCCCTAGCAGCGCGGCCTTCTCCTACCCGATGGCGATGCCGTTGCCGATGCTGCGGTTGAGCGCCAGCGTGGTCTTCTCGATGCGCTCGGCGGCGGCGTTG
>JBDHSX010000228.1:0-4958 GCA_039808365.1 Xanthobacteraceae bacterium
CCATGCCCCGCGCGATCCTGGCGGTCTGATCCCGCGCCGCCAAACCCTTCATGCGAGACGGTTTTCGCCGGGTTCCGCCTTGACTCGCGGCCGCCGCCGGCTATAAGTCCCCGATGCGGCGCCGGGCTTTCCTGCGCCGATTGTTTTTGCACGGCCCGCAGGCATGGCCTGAGGCCGAAATTCGTCCCAACGACTGAACAAGAAGCCGGGCCGGAGCGATCCGAGCGCCGGAATCGAACACGAAGGAACAAAACGATGTTCGCAGTCATCAAAACCGGCGGCCGGCAGTACCGCGTCGTTCCGGAAGATGTGCTCGAAGTAGGCAAGATCGCCGGCGAAGTCGGCACGATCGTGCAACTGGATAACGTGCTGATGCTCGGCGGCGATACCCCGGTGCTGGGTAGCCCGACCGTGGCGGGCGCTTCGGTCGCGGCGGAAGTGCTGGACCACAAGCGTGGCCCCAAGGTCATCGCGTTCAAGAAGCGCCGCCGCAAGAATTCGAAGCGCAAGCGTGGCTATCGCGACGAGATCACCGTGCTGCGGATCACCGAGATCCTCGCCGACGGCAAGACGCCCACGGTCGGTCCGCGCCCGAAGCGCGAGAAGGCCGCGAAGCCGGCGGAAGCCGCCGCTGAATAATCGCACGGCGTAATCGCTCCAGAGATCAGAGCGATTACAATTTGCGAGACAAAAAGTGAGATGATTCCGTCACGGAATCAAACTAAAGTGTTCTGGAGATTTGGAGACGAGCCATGGCTCACAAAAAGGCAGGCGGTTCATCACGTAACGGCCGCGATTCCGCGGGCAAACGCCTCGGCATCAAGGCTTACGGCGGCCAGCACGTCATTCCCGGCAATATCATTGCGCGTCAACGCGGCACCACCTGGCATCCCGGCCTTAATGTCGGCATGGGGACGGATCATACGTTGTTCGCCAAGATTGAAGGCCGCGTCGAGTTCCGTGCCAAAGCCAACGGCCGCACTTTCGTATCGGTTCTCCCGATGATGGAAGCCGCGGCCGAGTAGAAACGGTGGATAAATTCGAGTCCGCCGGGTCCTGTTGAACCGGCGGAGTCGTCAAGGCTCCAGGGGAGGCGGGAAACCGGCCTCCCCTTTTCGTTTTGCGTCTTTTCATTTTGCGTTGATGGCGATTTTCGCGTTTCGCAAGGGTCTGACGTCCAAGGAGCCGGCCATGTTGCAGGAATACCCGACATCAATCTCACGGCAGCCGGGGCCTGTCGTTCTCGAAACCGAGCGGTTGAGCCTGCGCCGCCCGACCCTTGCGGACGTCAAGGCCATCGCCGCTCTCGCCAACGATCGCCGCATCGCCGAGAACATGCGCCGCCTGCCGCATCCGTACCGGCGGGAGGACGCCACCCACTTCGTCCAGACCGTCGCCGGCGACGGCGGCAACACCGTGTTCCTGATCGAGCACCATCACACGCCGATCGGCGTGGTCGGCGTCGATTGGCGACAGCAGGACGCGCCCGAACTCGGCTACTGGCTCGGGGTCGAGCATTGGGGCCGCGGCTTCGGCACCGAGGCCGCGCGCGCCGCGATCGATTTCGCCTTCGAGGAATTCGCCATCTCGCAGATGATCTCGGTGGCCCGCGTCGTCAATCCGGCGTCGCGCAACATCCTTGAGAAGTGCGGCTTCCAGTGGAGCGGCGTCGAACTGCACCGCTTCGCGGCGCTCGGCTCGTCCTCGCCGGTGGATTGCTTCCGGCTGACGCGCGGGGTGTGGTCGTCGCTGAAGAACTGGGGCCACGCCCGGCGCGGGGGGGTGTAGCTGTGCGCTTCCGTCATTGCGAGGAGCGAAGCGACGAAGCAATCCAGCCCTTGCTTTTTGGCTTCCTGGATTGCTTCGCTTCGCTCGCAATGACGGAGGGGTTGGCGGAAATCCTCACGCCGGCGGATTGACGCTGGCGTCCGCGCGGCCCAGCGCCTGCTCGCGCAGGAAGATGTAGAAGCCGGCGCCGATGATGATGGCCGCGCCGATCAAGGTCGCCAGCGTCGGCACGTCGTCGAACACCAGATAGCCGAACATCACCGCCCACACGATCATCGAATACTGATACGGCACCACGACGGAGGCCGGCGCGAGTTTTAGCGAGCGATTGATGCACAACAGCGCCCCGACCGAGATCGCGCCGGCCAGCGCGAACAGGCCGAGGCCCGGCAGGCTCGGCGTCACCCAGCCGAACGGCAGCAGCAGCGCCCCGAAGGTCAGCGTGCCGACGAACTGCGACGACGCCAGCACCACGTCGGACGCGCCGCGCAGCGACCGGGTGATCAGCATCAGGACGGCGAAGCAGGTCGAGCCGCCGAGCGCGATCAGCGCCGGCCAGGTGATGGTTTGCGCCGACGGCTGCATCGCGATCAGCACGCCGCAGAACCCGGCCGCGACCGCGCACCAGCGCCGCCAGCCGACGTGTTCGCGCAGCACCAGCGCCGACAGCGCGGTGACGAAGATCGGCGACGCCAGATAGAAGGTGATGACATCCGCCAGCGGCAGATATCGCACCGCGACGAAAAACGCCGCGACTTCCAGCGTCGACAGCACGACGCGCAGCAGATGCAGGCCAGGGCGCTCCAGCCGCCGGAATTCGGCGCGGCTGCGCCAGATCAGCGGCGACAGCAGCGCCAGCGAGGCGACGGCGCGCAGGAACAGCAATTGCCCGACCGGATAGGTGGCGACGATATATTTGCCGATCGCGTCGCCGAACGAGAACGCCCACACTCCCGCCAGCATCAGGCCGATGCCGGCGAGCCGCGCCGCGCGCTCGTTCGTGCCGGTGGCAATTTTGCTGGCGAGACCCATATCGGTTTCCGACGCACCCATGCGATGTGAAGGGCGTCCCTACCAGTTTGCGGCCGCCCACTCCATCGCCATTCCCGGATATTGCGGATGCCGCCGAAGCAGCGCTGCGGCAGTTGCCGCTGCCGCAGCCCTGAGATACGCATAAGTCATGAAATTCCTCGATGAAGCCAAGGTCTATATCCGCTCCGGCGACGGTGGAAACGGTTGTGTGGCGTTTCGCCGCGAGAAGTTCATCGAGTTCGGCGGGCCCAGCGGCGGCAATGGCGGCCGTGGCGGCGACGTCATCGTCGAAGCGGTCGACGGCCTCAACACCCTGATCGACTACCGTTACCAGCAGCATTTCAAGGCCGCCAAAGGCGTCAACGGCATGGGCAAGGACCGCCATGGCGCCAATGGCAAGTCCGTCGTCCTCAAGGTCCCGGTCGGCACCCAGATCTTCGACGAGGACCGCGAGACGCTGATCCACGATTTCACCCGGCTGGGCGAGCGCTTCGTGCTGGCGGAAGGCGGCAATGGCGGTTTCGGCAACGCGCATTTCAAGTCCTCGACCAATCGCGCGCCGCGTAACGCCAATCCCGGCCAGCCCGGCGAGGAGCGCTGGATCTGGCTGCGGCTGAAACTGATCGCCGACGCCGGGCTGGTCGGGCTGCCCAACGCCGGCAAGTCGACGTTCCTGTCCGCCGTCAGCGCGGCGCGGCCGAAGATCGCCGACTATCCGTTCACCACGCTCCATCCCCAACTCGGCGTCGTCAACGCGGGCGGCCGCGAGTTCGTGCTGGCGGATATTCCCGGCCTGATCGAGGGCGCGCATGAGGGCGCGGGGCTGGGCGACCGTTTCCTCGGCCATGTCGAGCGCTGCCGCGTGCTGCTGCATCTGGTCGACGCCACCAGCGAGCATGCCGGCAAGGCCTACAAGACGGTGCGCGGCGAGCTGGAAGCCTATGCCGGCGACCTCGCCGACAAGATCGAGATCGTCGCGCTCAACAAGATCGACGCGGTCACGCCCGAGGACTTGAAGAAACAGCGCGACCGGCTCAAGCGCGCCGCGAAAAAGACGCCGCTGCTGTTGTCCGGCGTCACCGGCGAGGGCGTGGCCGAGGTCTTGCGCGCGCTGGTCGCGGCGATCGCAGAGGCGCCGGTGTCCGACAAGGCCAAGAAAGCGGATGAGGCGGCGAACGCCAGCGCCGCCGACGCCGCGCCGTGGTCGCCGCGCACGACGTGACGTAACTTGAGTTTCATTGCCCTGGGGGAGATCGATCATTATGGCCGAAAAGGATGCTGACGTCGCCGCGTTCTGGGCGTGGTGCAAGGAGCGCGTGGCGACCCGCGCCAACATGTCGCTGGCGGAAACCCGCGAATCCTTCGACACCGAGATGGCCCGCATTCCGCTGGCCGATAACACCACGGCGCAGAGCCTGACATTCGGCAGCGTCCCGGCCGAGAAGATCACCCCGGCGAATGCAACGCCCGGCAAGGCGCTGTTGTACCTGCATGGCGGCGGTCATGTTTTCGGCAGCATCAAGAGCCACCGCCATCTGGTGTCGCGGCTCGCGGCGGCGGCCAAGGTGACCGCCTGGCATATCGATTATCGCCTCGCGCCGGAACATCCCTATCCGGCGGCGATCGAGGATGCGCTCGCCGCCTATCGCGCGCTTCTCGACAGCGGCATCGCGCCCGCCGATCTGGTGGTCGGCGGCGAATCCGCCGGCGGCAATCTCGCCGCCGCGCTGCTGTTGAAACTCAAGGAGGAGAACCTGCCGCAGCCGGCCGGGCTCTATCTGCTCAGCCCGTGGCTCGACATGACCACCACCGCCGAATCCTACGAGAAAGTAGGCCCCCGCGACCCGCTGATCACCCGCGAGGGCATCGTCGGCGTCGCCGGCTTCTATCTCGGCGGCCAGCCCGACAATCCGCTGGCCTCGCCGGTGCGCGCCGACGTCTCCGGCCTGCCGCCGATGCTGATCCAGGTCGGCAGCGAGGAAGTGCTGCTGTCGGATTCGGTGAGTTTCGCCAACAAGGCGGCACTGGCCGGCATCGACGTCAACCTGCGGGTATGGGGCGGGATGCCGCACGCCTGGCTGCTGTTCCACCCGTTCCTGCGCGCCGGCCTGCCGGCCATCGAGGAAGTCGGCGCGTGG
>JBDHSX010000229.1:0-4924 GCA_039808365.1 Xanthobacteraceae bacterium
CGCGCGGCCGCGCTGAGCGCGGTCATGTTGAGCAGCCGCACCCGGCCGCGTTGCAGGTCGAGGATGCCGTCCTTGCGCCATTGCTGCAATTGGCGGTTGACGCTCTCGCGCGCCGCGCCGACGAAGACGCCGAGTTGCTCCTGCGAAATGTGGACCTCGGAGCCGAAATCGGACGCCAGCGCGCACAGCCGCCGCGCCAGCCGCACCGGCAGCGGCTGCAACACCGATTCCTCCATGCGCTCGCTCATCCAGCGGATGCGCTGGCACAACAGTTCGATCAGCTTCACCGCGACCTTCGGCTGGCGTTCCAGATAGCCGAGAAAATCCTCGCGGCGCAGCACGAACAGTTCAGTCGGCTCGCCGGCGGTGGCGTCGGCGGTGCGGCTCTGGCCGTCGAGCACCGCGACCTCGCCGAACAGATCGCCGGGGCCGAGGAAATTCAGCGTCAGCCGCGCCCCGTCGGAGGCGCCGGTCTCGATCCGGATCTGGCCGCGCCGCACCCCGAACAGCGCATCGCCCTCGTCGCCCTTCTGGAACAACACCTCGCCGCTGGCGAGTTGCCGCGTGTGGCACAGGCCGGCGATATGCTGCAACTCCGCCGCGCCCAGTTCGGCGAACATCGGATTCATTTTGAGAATGACCGCGAACTCAGCCTGTTTGCCCATCGCTCCCCCGCCCGCGCGTCAAGCGGGGTTGCCCGCCGTCCATGGCTCGCGCGAGTGTGTCACAGGTCACACAGCTTTGCAGCCTTTTTGCGCGATGCTGACGGGGTTGGGGGCGCGGAAAATGACGCAGGGTCTTGAACTCTTGCGTCGGCCGCGCCGACTCCTTTAATTCCGACGACCATGTCGCGAGGCCGGATATCCCATGACGATCGTTAAACTCGCTGGCGCCGTCGTCGCTGTCGTCGTGCTGCTGTTCGCCGCTGTTCTCGCCGTCGGCATTCCGCCGGGGATCATGACCTCGGCGATCGGGGCGCGGGTCGAGCGCGACACCGGCTTCCGGATCGAATTCGGCGGCGCGACCCGCATCGCCCTGTGGCCGGCGTTTCGTCTCACGCTGAACGACGTCACGCTGGAGCGGCACGGCGGCACCGAGGCCGCCGAGCGCGTCGAACTGGCCACGACGCGCGTGGAAATGCCGCTCGCGAACCTGTGGTCGGGCTCGCTCGCCATCACCGAGTTGGCGCTGGAGCGGCCGGCGATTTATCTGCCGCTGCGACGGGAGCGCGCGACGAAGGCGGCCGCGCCAGCCGGCGGCACCGCCTCCGGCGATCAAACCACCACGATGCCCCGGATCGATCGCGTCACCGTCACCGACGGCGCGGTGATCTTCGCCAACCGGCGCGACAAGGTCGAGGATCGCATCGAGGCGATCAACCTCGCCGCCACAGTCGGGAATCGCCAGATGACGCTGACCGGCGGCGCGCGCAGCGGCGAGCGCACGTTCAAGCTCGACCTTCGCGCCGCCTTGCCCGACGACGCCTCGGCGCGTCGCGCCGCCACGGTCGACCTGGCGTTCGAGGCGCCGGGCCTGGTGGCCGGCGGGCTGACCGCCAAAGCCGACGTTCGCGTCGCCGGCGCGGCGGTGCGGATCAACGGCCTCTCCGGAACGCTCGACGGCAAGCCGTTCACCGGCTGGGCGTCGGTCGATCTCGCCGACAAGCCGCTGGTGAAGCTCGATCTCGACATTCAGGAGATTGCTCTCGGAAAACCGGCTCCGGCGGCCAACGCCCCCGCCGTCGCGCCGCAGCCCGCGGCGGAGTGGAATAACGCGCCGTTCGATCTTCGCGGCCTGAACTATGTCGACGCGGAGGTCCGTGTCTCCGCCGCGCGCCTCGCGTCCGGCGATTTCCGGATCGCCCCGCTGGCGCTCGGCGCGACGCTCGATCGCGGCGTCCTCACCGCCCGGATCGAGAACAGCGGTCTTTACGACGGGCTCGCCAACGGCACGCTGACGCTGGACGCCTCGGGGCCGGCCCCGCGCTTCGACGCGCAGGGCGATCTCGCCGGCGTCCGCGCCTTGCCGTTGCTGTCGGGGCTGGCGGATTTCGACCGGCTCGACGGCAAGCTGCAGGCGACCTTCGCCGTGCAATCCTCCGGCGACAGCGCCCGCGCGGTGATGGCGAATCTTGCGGGCACGGCCTCGCTCGATTTCCGTGACGGGGCGATCCGCGGCATCAACGTCGCGCAGATGATCCGCTCGCTCACCGGCCGCACCTTGAACGGCTGGCAGGCCGACGAGGTGCAGGCCACCGACCTGTCGCAGCTCAGCGCCTCGTTCCGGATCGCGCAGGGCAGGGCGGAGACCGCCGATCTGATGCTGGCCGGTCCGCTGGTGCGGATGACCGGCGCGGGCACCGTCGACCTCGGCGGCAAGGCGCTGGCGTTGCGGGTCGAGCCCCGGCTGGTGATGACGCTCGAAGGGCAGGGCGGCAAAACCGACCCGGTCGGGCTCGGCGTTCCGGTGATGATCGCGGGGCCATGGGCCGCGCCGCGAATCTACCCGGACGTCGCCGGCATCCTCGACAATCCCGCCGCCGCCTATGGCCGCTTGCGCGAACTCGGCCAGGGCCTGTTCGGCATCAGTCCCGACAACGGCACCGGCGAAAATTCCGGCGACAACAACAGCCTCGGCGAAACGCTCGGCGGGATGATCCGGCAGGGGCTCGGCGCGCGACCGCGACCGGACGCCGCCCCCACCCAGTCGGACCCGCCCGGCCGGACCGACGGCGGGTCGCCCGTCGACGGCATTCTCAAGCAGCTGTTTGGCCGCTGACGGCCGCCGCCGCCTCACCGGCCCGAGAAGACCGGCACGCGCCGCTGCCGAATTGTGTTAGAGCTTGGCCCTGCGATGGGTGCGAGGCGGCTGGCGCTTCGCCCGCGCGAGAGGGGCGGAATGGCCGGGCAGAACGACAAGGGCTGGCTGCGGCGGGGCGGCTTGTTCGCCAAATACGTCGTGTCGCTGGTCGGCCTGGTGCTGTTCGTGCTGGCGATCAACGCCGCGCTCGACACCTGGATGATCTATCGCGAGACGCGCGCGAGCCTTACCGCGGCGATGAGCGACAAGGCTCAGGCTGCGGCGCGGCGGATCGGACAATCGATGTTGGACCTCGAACGACAGGTCAGTTGGGTGACGCGCGCCAGCGTCGCCACCCTGGCCCAGCGCCAGGCCGACTATGCCCAGTTGCTGAATCAGCAACCCGCGGTGAGCCAGATCGCCAAGCTCGACGGCGCCGGGCGCGAACAGTTGCGCATGACCCGCGCCGCGGTGACGCTGGACAGCGGCGCCGATTTCTCCCGCGATCCGGCGTTCATCCAGGGCCTCGCGCGTGGCGCGGCGTTCGCGCCGGCGACGTTTCGCGGCGGCGAGCCGTTGATGGCGATCGCCGTGGCGCATTCGGGGCAGGACGCCGGCGTCACCGTCGCCGACATCGACCTGCGGCTCTTGCGCGATTTCATCGAGCCGGCGCAGATCGGCAAGCGCACCACCGCCTACATCATCGATCCCAACGGGCGGGTGCTGGCGCATTCCGGCTCAAGCCGCCTGATCGGGCAGGACTGGTCGACGCTGCCGCAGGTCGCGGCGCTGCTGAAGCCGGACGGCGCGCCGCCCGACACCGGCACCACGTCCGATGGCCACGCCGTGCTGGTCGCGGCGCAGGCCGTGCCCAAACTCGGCTGGTTCGTGGTGTTCGAGCAGCCGACCAGCGAGGCGCTGGCGCCGGTGCGCGACCTCTTGTTGCGCGTCGCGGCGCTCGCCGCGCTCGGCCTCGCGGTGGCGATCCTCGCCGGCATCCTGCTGGCGCGGCGGATGCTGATCCCGATCCGGGCGCTGCGCGACGGCGCGCGCAAGCTCGGGGCCGGCGATTTCGGCCACCGCATCGAGGTCAAGACCGCCGACGAACTGGAGGAGCTGGCCGACCAGTTCAACAGCATGGCCGGGCAATTGCAGGAGACCTACACCGGACTCGAATCCAAGGTCGCGGAACGCACCGCCGATCTGGCGCGGTCGGTCGACGAACTGGCGGCGGCGCGCGACACCGTGCAGCGGCAGGCCGACAAATTGCGCGAGCAGACCGATCAGTTGCGCGACTGGAATCGCTCGCTGGAGGAGCGCGTCGAGAAGCAGCTCGGCGAGATCGAGCGCATCCGCCGGCTGGAGCGGTTTCTCGCGCCGCAGGTGGCGCAGCTCATCGCCGCCTCGGACGGCAGCGACAAGCTGCTCGACAGCCATCGTCGCGAGGTGACGGTGGTGTTTTGCGACCTGCGCGGCTTCACCGCCTTCACGGAAAGCTCGGAGCCGGAGGAAGCCATGAACGTGCTGCGCGAATATCACGCGGCGCTGGGCGAACTGATCTTCCGCTTCGAGGGCACGCTCGACCGCTATGCCGGCGACGGCGTGATGATCCTGTTCAACGCGCCGCTCCCGTTCCCCGATCACGTTCAGCGCGCGGTCCGCATGGCGACCGAGATGCGCGATGCCATCGGCGCGCTGACCCGCAAATGGCGCAAGCGCGGCCACGACCTCGGCTTCGGCGTCGGCATCGCGGTGGGTTACGCCACGCTGGGACAGATCGGTTTCGAGCAACGGCTGGAATATGCCGCCATCGGCAGCGTCACCAACCTGGCGTCGCGGCTATGCGACGAGGCCAAGGCCGGACAGATCATCGTCAGCCAGCGCGCCTACGGCATGGTGGAAGCCTTCGTCGAGGCGAAACAGATCGCGCCGCTTCCCCTCAAGGGATTCGCGCATCCGGTGGCCGTGGTGGAAATCCTGCGCTGGCGCGAGGCCGCGCCGGACGCGGACGGTGACGAGGTCCAGCATTCCAGCCGGGTGTCCTGAACCGGCCGCGCCGGCGTACCGACCAACATCTGCCGTGAAACGCGCCTTTCCATGCCTCTTGGCGCGGGCCGGTTGCTTC
>JBDHSX010000230.1:0-4886 GCA_039808365.1 Xanthobacteraceae bacterium
GAGAACGGCTACATCACCATGCCCGAACTGCCAGGCATCGGCTTCGAGGGCAAGGCGGATCTCTACGCCGAAATGCGGGCGCTGGCGGTTTGACGCGGATTTGGCTTGAACGGAAACGTCATGCGTGGGCTTGACCCGCGCATCCATCAAAAAGAAGAGTCGCTTCAAGAGGATGGATTGCCGGTTCAAGTCCGGCAACGACGGCTTTGTCTTGTTTCCAGCAAAAGAGAACCTGCTATGGCGGGTTTGGTTTACGGCGTTTTCGAATTGGATCGGATCACTTCCATCCTGTCATTCCGGAAAGCGAGCCCTATGCGAGCGAGCCTGGAATCCATAACCGCCACCGGGCATATGGATTCCGGGCCTGCGCGTAAAGAACGCGCATCCCGGAATGACGGCTGAGCATGCGTCGATCCAACCGGAAAAGAATCTAACCCAGCCGCAAGCGCCGCCCCTCGCCTTTGAGCAGCTTCTTCACCGCGCTGGAGGTGACGACCTCGTCCTCGTTGGCATAGGCTTCGTGGTTCTTCTCGATGTCGTCGAGGCGATAGAGGTAGTTGACCATCAGGCCGGCGGATTCGCGCAGGCCCTTGGCCGAGACGTCGCCGAGCCAGTTGATCTGTTCCAGCCGCGCGCCGTTGCCGAGGTGAAACCGCGCCACCGGGTCCACCGGCTTGCCACGCGGGTTCTTCGCCTTCACGAAGTAATAGGCCGCCAGCGGGTCGATCACCGCGCGCAGCTTCTCGACCAGCTCGGGATCCTCGATCCAGGCGTCGTCGTCGAGATGCTTGAGCAGCGCGCGCTCGTCGTCGCCGAGCGGCGATTCCGTCTCGCGCTTCAGCCAGCGCATGAAGCCCGGCACCGGCGACAGCGTGACGAAGGTGTCGAGCTTCGGCAGTTCGCGGCGCAGTTCCTCCACCACCTGCTTGATGAGGAAGTTGCCGAACGAGACGCCGGCAAGTCCGCGCTGGGTGTTGGAGATCGAGTAGAACACGGCGGTGCGCGCGCTCTCCGCCGGCGCCGGCTGGCGCTCCTTCGCCAAGAGCGGCGCGATGGCGCCGGGAATGCCGTCGGTCAGCGCCACCTCGACGAAGATCAGCGGCTCGTCCGGCAGCGCCGGATGGAAGAAGGCGTAGCAGCGCCGGTCGGTCGGGTCGATGCGCCGGCGCAGGTCGTCCCAATCGTGAATCTCGTGCACCGCCTCGTAGCGGATGACCTTTTCGAGAATGTTGGCCGGGCTCGACCAGTGGATGCGGCGCAGCACCAGAAACCCCCGATTGAACCACGACGTGAACAGGTGTTCGAGATCGCGGTTGACCGTATCGAGATCCTTGCGATCCTTGCTCAGGTTCAACAGGTCGGCGCGCATCGCCACCAGTTCGCCGGTGCCGCCGGGCGCGCGGTTGAGGCGGCGGAACAATTCCTGCCGCCGCGGTTCGGAGGCGAAGTGCAGGTTGCCGCCCGCGCCGCCGACGCCGCTGCGCCACAATTCGATCGCCCGCTCCACCTTGTCGCGGTCGGGGCCGAAGGCTCGCGCCAGCGTCTCGAAAAAAGCCATCCGGCCGGCCTCGTCGAGCTGGCGATAGGCGTCGAGCACGTTGCGGGCCAGCACGGTGCCGGAGGCTTCGCCGCGTCCGGACAGCAGCCCCTCGCACAGCGCCGCCACGCCGTCGGCGTCCAGCGGCGCCGCGTTGCTCCAGCCGCCGCGGCGCAACAGGTTGCGGCCGCGTTCGGAAACCGACGCCAGAAGATCGGAGAAGAAGTCGTTACTCATCGGCACGGCGCTCCAGCAATGTGGCGCGATCCAGTTTATGCGCCATTCGACCCGCCACAAGGCCCCGTTACCCGATCCCCGCGACATGATTGCGACCGCATCATCGGGCCGGGCGGCAACGGAAAATTGACAGTCGGCGGGCGGCTGGCCGATTCGGCTGATTCGGGCCTGTTTCGTTCCAGTCCCGTTCCAGAGGTTAACGCGGCGCGCCCCCGGCGTCGCGTTCCGGGACAATTTGGCGGCTCGCGGTCAGCGATTTGCGGAATTTGCGGTCGCGTTTGAGATGCCATTCGCGGCTCATGGCCGCCTCGCGGGTGGGGAAGCGCTCGACATGGAGCAGCACCCATTGCCGGCCCCGCGTCGAGCGCGCGCCGGTTCCGGCGTTGTGTTGCGCCAGCCGGCGCTCCACGTCGAGCGTCCATCCGACGTAAGTGAGGGAGCGGGCCGCGCCGGCGCAGCCGATGACGTAGACGAATGATTCCATCGTCCTATTGCTTCCACGGATCGCGCGGGCTGGCAATTATGTCGATGCTTCGGCCGCGCGTTGACATCGGCGCGCCGGCGCGGCTTCGCTGTTGGCGACGAATGGAAGGGTGCGGCGATGCGATATGTGGCGATGGCGATGATGTTGACGGTGACGGCGGTCGTCACCCCCGCGCGGGCGCAGGACGTGCCGGGAATCGAAATCTGCACCGCCGAGAAGGACATGGCGCGCCGCACCGGCTGCCTGCAAAGCAACGTCGATTTCCTGAAAACGACCATGACGAAAATGGCGCTCGATCATCAGCGCAAGCTCGACGCGGCGATACGGCAGATCGACGCGCTGAGGATTGCGCTGGCGGCGCTGCAAAAGCAGGTCGAGACGCTTCAGGCGGCGCAAGGCAAAGCCGAACCCGCCGCGCCGGCCAAAAATGACGGCAAGAATGACGGCAAGGACGGCGGCAAGGATGGTGCGAAGGACGGCGCGAAATAAGTCGCGCTCGTCATTGGCGCGGCCGCGCCTTGGCAGGCCAGAGGTTGTTTGCTTTACTCGCGCGGTTGCCCGCCTCACGATCCCAACGGAGAAAGCATTATGGCCCAGCCCCGCGTCCTCGCCACCGATCTCGCGTTTCCCGAGGGGCCGGTGGTGCTGCCGGATGGCTCGGTGGTGCTGGTGGAAATCCGCGCCCAGCAACTGACCCGCGTCTGGCCCGACGGCCGCAAGGAAGTGGTGGCGAAAATGCCCGGCGGGCCGAACGGCGCGGCGATGGGCCCCGACGGCAAGATCTACGTCTGCAACAATGGCGGCTTTAGCTGGATTCCCTCGCGCGGCACCATGATGCCCGGCGCGCCGGCGCCGCACGAATATATCGGCGGCTCGATCCAGCGCGTCGATCTCGCGACCGGCCAGGTCGAGACGCTGGCGGAGCGCTGCGGCGAACATCCCTTGAAGGGGCCGAACGATCTGGTGTTCGACAAGCAGGGCGGGCTGTGGTTCTCGGATCTCGGCAAGCGCCGCGCCCGCGACATGGATGTCGGCGCGGTCTATTACATGAAGCCGAACGCGGGCGAGGTGATCGAGGCGGTGTTCGGGGTGTTGCCGGCCAACGGCATCGGCCTGTCGCCGGACGAGAGCACGGTCTACGTCGCGGAGACGCCGACCGCGCGGCTGTGGGCCTACGATCTGGTGGCGCCGGGCGAGGTGAAGCCGCGCGACGTGATCTATCGCGGCGAACGCGGCAAGCCGATCTGCGGCCTCGGCGGCTATCAGATGTTTGACTCGCTGGCGGTGGAAGCCTCCGGCAATGTCTGCGTGGCGACGCTGGTATCCGGCTGCATCTCGGTGATCGCGCCGGATGGCAAGCTGGTGGAGCAGGTCGAGACCGGCGATCGCGTCACCACCAACATCGCCTTCGGCGGCCCCGAACTGAAAACCGCCTACATCACGCTGTCGGGACGCGGCGAACTGATCGCGATGGACTGGCCGCGCGGCGGTCTGCCGCTGAATTTTCTGAACAAGTGATGTATCGGCAAATAGAGATGCTCCCTTAACCGTCATTGCGAGCGAAGCGAAGCAATCCAGAAGGCCACAAAGTAAAGACTGGATTGCTTCGGAGCTCACGCTTCTCGCAATAACGATTGGTAAGATCGGAAAGGCAAGAAATGTCCTGGCTGCAACCCGTGACCCTGAAGGGCGAACACGCCTCGCTCGAACCGCTGGCGCAGCACCATCGCGACGGCCTGATCGACGCCGTCAAGGACGGCGACCTCTGGACGCTGTGGTACACCGCGATCCCCGCGCCGGACAAAATGGACGCCGAGATCGCGCGCCGTCTCGACCTGCAAGACAAGGGTGCGATGCTGCCGTTCACGGTGAAGGACGCCGCGGGCCGGATCGCCGGCATGACCACCTACATGAACGTCGATGCGCCCAACCGCCGCGTCGAGATCGGCTCCACCTGGTACGCCAAGCGCGTGCAGCGCACGCCGCTCAACACCCAATGCAAGCTCATGCTGCTGACGCACGCGTTCGAAACGCTGGATTGCATCGCGGTCGAGTTCCGCACGCACTTCTTCAACTACCAGTCGCGGCGCGGCATCGAGCGGCTCGGCGCCAAGCAGGACGGCATCTTGCGCAATCACAGCATTTCGCCGAACGGCACGTTGCGCGATACGGTGGTGTTCAGCATCATCGCCTCGGAATGGCCGACGGCGAAGGCGCATCTGACGTATCAACTGGAGCGCCCGCGTTAGTGGATTGTGAGGTTTCCGAAGCCATCATTGCGACCACTCGGATCAGCGCCATAAGCGTGTTTACGCGCGTTAGCGCGCTTTCATCGCTGTCCGAACACAGGCTCCACGAAGCAATCCCTTGTCTTGATTCCTCCCCCGCGAGCGGGGGAGGGTAGGGTAGGGGCCTCTGGATTGCTTCGTCGCTTGCGCGCCTCGCAATGACGACAACGATGGTCCGGGAAATGCGATGGATACCTTCGACTATGTGATCGTCGGCGCGGGTTCGGCCGGGTGCGTGCTCGCCAATCGCCTGAGCGAGGACGAAGGCGTCACGGTCGGCGTGCTGGAGGCGGGGCCGCGCGACTGGCATCCGTATATCCATCTGCCGGCCGGCTTCATC
>JBDHSX010000231.1:0-4825 GCA_039808365.1 Xanthobacteraceae bacterium
CGTCACCAGTCCGTTCTGCTCATCGATCTTGCGCAGGTCGGTAGGGCGCTCCGACGGCGGTCCGTAGCCGCCGCCGCCCGGCGTTCGCAGGCGCACGCCGTCCCCGGCCCGCAGATACAGCCGGTCGATCTTGGTCAGATGCTCGGAGTGGAAGGCGCGCCCGGAGACGTGAAACTCGTGATCCGCCGGCTGTCCCGGCGATCCGCCCGATACGCCGGGCGGCCCGGAACGTCCGCGGTCGCCCACCAGGGTCAGATAGGCGTCGCCGTCGCGGAGATGGAAATCGATTTCGACGCCGAAGCCGCCGCGATGGGTGCCGTCGCCGGCAGAGTTCTCGCGGATGGCGTAGCGCGTGAACAGCAGCGGCACGCTGCCTTCGAGCACCTCGACCGACGAGTTGCGTGACGCCGAGATCACCGCCGAACCGTTGGTGAGGCCGTCGCTGTCGGGGTTGCCGCCATAGCCGCCGCCGAAGAAGAAGATCGTGGCGTAGCGGCCCATGGTGGGCGACGTGCCGCCGATTCCGATATTGGTGCCGGTGCCGAACGGGCTCGCGGGGACGTGATCGGGGATTGCCTGCGCCAGCGCGCCCATCGTCACGCAGACCAGCCGCTGCGCCGTTTCCGTGGTGGTGCCCGAGACGGGGCTCGGCGGCCTCGGATTGAACATGCAGCCTTCCGGCACGATGATCCGGAACGGGACGAAGCACCCGGCATTGATCGGCACGTCCTCGAAAACATGCTTCACCCCGATCATCAACGCGCTCATCGTGCTGGAATAGGGGCTGTTGAAGGGGCCGCGGCAGGCCGGGTCCGAGCCGGACAGATCGAAGGTGATGTCCGAGCCCGACACGGTCATCACCAGATCGATCAGCAGCGGTTCGGGGTCGAGGCCGTCATTGTCCATGTAGTCGCTGCATCGATACACGCCGTCAGGGATCGCCGCGATGTGGTTTCGCATCAGGCGCTCCGAACGTGCCTTCAGTTCGGCGATGGCTGTGAACAGCAGGTCCTCGCCGAACCGCTCGACCAGTTCGCCATAACGCTTGCAGCCGAGATCGAGGGCGTTGAGTTGCGCCGCCATATCGCCGCGCCGATCCTCGGCGATGCGCATGTTGGCCATCATGATCTCGACCAGGGTCTCGTTGAGCTTGCCCTGATCGTAGATCCGCACCGGCGGAAAGCGTAGGCCCTCCTGATAGACATCCGTCGAAGCTGGCGTGAAGCCTCCCGGCGTCATGCCGCCGACGTCGGGCCAGTGTCCGGTATTGGCGAGCAGCGCCAGCAGACGGCCTTCGTGAAAGAACGGCTTGACGAACTTGACGTCCATGGTGTGCGTGCCGCCGCGATAGGGGTCGTTGACGATGAAGACGTCGCCGGGCCGCATGGTTTCCGGCGGATGCGATTTGAGCACCTCCTGAACGGTGTGCTGCATGACCACGACGAAGATCGGCAGCCCGGTCGATCCTTGCGCGATCACCTCGCCGGTCTGCGGATGAAAGATGCCCGAGGCGCGATCCCACGCATCGGCGATCACCGGCGAGATGGCGGAGGCCGCCAGCACGGTGTCCATTTCCTCGGCGATCTGCTCGAACGCGCCCTGCAAGACCGCCAGTGTAATCGAGTCAATCTGCTTCACGGCCGGGCCTCGATGATGATGTTGCCGGTTGCATGGACCACGGCCTGGAAGCCGGGCTCAATGAACGTGGTGCTGTCAGCCTGCGTCAGAACCGCCGGGCCCGCGACGATGCGGCCTTCCGGTAGAACGTGACGGTCGATCAGCTGGGCGTCGTGCCATTGACCGCCGTAATAGACGCGCCGCACACCGGGCGGCGGCGGCGACGCCGTAGGCAGGCGGGTGAAGCGCGCCAGTGAGGTGAAACCGGTGCGGCCCGTCACCGAGGTGCGGACATTGACGATGACCGGCTCGACGCCATCGAGCAACCGGCCATAGCGTTCGCGATAAGCGGCCTTGAACGCCTCGGCGACGGCATCCCATGAGGTCGCAGCGGCGGCGGGAAACGGCACGGTGATGACGTTCGACTGCCCGCGATAGCACATGTCGGCGGCGTAGAAGGTTCCGATCTCCTCGGCGGTCGCGCCCTCGCGCAGGAGCAGCTGCCGCCCTTCCGCCGCGTGGCTCGCGCAGAGTTCGACCACCGTGGTGCCGGACAGTTGCGAGAGTGTCCTGTTGACGGTCCGCATGAAATCGTGGCGAAGCGCGCCCAGAACGCAGCCCATCGCCGAGGTGATGCCGGGGTACAGCGGGACCACGGCGCGCGACAGCCCGACCTCGCGCAGCAGCCGGTTGGCGTGCAGGGGACCTGCGCCGCCAAAGGCGATCATCGTGAAATCGCGCGGATCGAGCCCCTTCTCCAGCAGCTTGCGCCGGACATGCCCGGCCATCTTCGCGCCGAGAATGGTGAGGACGGCTTCGGCGGCGGCTTCAGCGGACAGACCGAGCGGTTTGCCGATCGCTTCCAGCAGCGCGTTGCGGGCCGCCTGCACGTCGAGTTGAGCGCCGGAGTCTTTTCCGATGGCGGCTTCGGGGTCGAGCAGGCCCAAGACGAGACAGGCGTCGGTCACGGTCGGAATGGTTCCACCCCGTCCGTAGCAGACCGGCCCTGGCTCCGCGCCGGCGCTTTCGGGGCCGACCTGAAGCAGTCCGGCGCGGTCGATCCGCGCCAGACTGCCGCCGCCGGCGCCGATGGCGTCAACGTCGAGCATCGGCAGTGCCAGCGGCAGTCCGAATGCGATCATGGTATTCTGGGTCAATGCGGGGGCCGCGTCGCGGAGAATGCAGACGTCGAGGCTGGTCCCCCCGGTGTCGCATGACACCGCGTTGGGAATGCCGAGATCGCGCGCGATTGAGCCGGCCGCGGTCACGCCGGCCGCCGGTCCGGAAAGAATGGTGTTGGCGGCGAACCGCGTCGCGTTCGTCGCGCCCATGACGCCGCCGTTTGATTGCACCACCAGCAGATCGCGTTGCAGGCCGGCGGCCTGCAACTTGGTGGTGAGGCTTGAGAGGTAACGGCCGATGAGCGGTTGCACATAGCCATTGATAACCGCCGTGCTGGTGCGCTCGAATTCGCGGATGGCGGGGAGCACGTCGGAAGAAATCACGACATGATCATTGCGCCAGATTTTGCGGGCGATGTCCGCGGCCTGCTGTTCGTGGATCGGATTGGCGTAGCTGTGCAGAAAGGCGATGACAAGCACCTCGCAGCCGCTCTCTTGCAGGTCGCAGATGGCGCGCTCAAGCATTTCGACGTCAAGCGACTCCAGTTCTTCGCCTGCGGGGCCGATGCGTTCGGTCACTTCGCGGCGATCGCAGCGCGGGATGAGCGGAATGAATTCGCCCGCGAGTCCGTATGTTCGGGGCCGGTCGCGCCGCCGGAGTTCGAGAACGTCGCGAAACCCCGTCGTTGTAATCAGTCCGCAGCGCGCGCCCTTGCGCTCGATCGTCGCGTTCGTGGCGACGGTGGTGCCGTGCATGAGAAGGTCGAGATCCGCGGCCGTGACGCCGAGTGCATCGAGGCCCTTCAGCAGCCCCACCGCCTGGTCCCTGGTTGTGCTGGGCACCTTGGCGATGCGCAGCCTTCCATCATCGCTGTCGAGAAAGATGAGGTCCGTGTTGGTGCCGCCGATATCGACGCCGACGAGACATGTCATGTTGCTGCTATCCTGCCGGCTGCTGCGCGTTGAAGGGGACCCTGCGTCGCCACGTGGTCGCCGTGTGTGCGTCCTGCACCGCCGTGTATGGTCACGGCGAGGTGAACGTGAAATATAGTAGAAATATATTCACATGCATGAATATGATAGTGGCGCGGCGAAGGGACGTCAATATGGCCCCGTGACGCGGCTCATGGCGTCGGTCGCGAGCGATGAGCGGTGCGCGTCGGCCCGAGCGAAGCGTCTCCCGGGAGCTTTCACGAGCCCTTTTGCCTGGAAAAACAGCGCCGCGCATTGCCGCATCCGCTGCGTCGCGCGGCGGCTTCCCTTCGGGTCACGCGCTGGTCTGTGTCATAAAAATTCATTGTCAGATATTCATATATGAAAAAAAATTGATCTACTGGCTTGTCTATAAAAATTATCCCTGTACTCTTGTGAAGGATCGTTCGAACGGTCGCCCCGTCATCCAGTCAACGGAGTACCCGATGTCGCCTTCCGCCGCACGCGACCCATTCGAAGTCGCCCGTTGGGATCTCGTCCCCAACCGCACCGCTGTTATCATCATCGATCCGCAGAACGATTTCCTGCATCCCGATGGGCAATACGCCAAGATCGGGGTCGACATCTCGCATATGCGCCGGACGATTGGTCCGATCACGCAACTCGTCGCGGCGGCGCGGGCGCGCAACGTGCCGATCATCTGGACGCGCCACGGCTTTCGCGACAAGCGCGACGCCGGCGTCTTCATGACGCTTCGCCCGTTCCTCGCGGAAGGCGGAATGCGGCAGGGCACCTGGGGATATGAAGTATTTGACGGCCTCGGTGCGCAGAAGGACGACTGGTATGTCGAGAAGCAGAGGCTGAGCGCGTTCTTCAACACCAATCTGGAATTGATCCTGCGATCGTTGAACGCCGAGACGTTGCTGATCGGTGGCATTCTGACCAATCAGTGCGTGGCCGCGACTTCGAAGGACGCCAACTTCCGCGACTTCAAGCCGATCGTCGTCGAGGAAACTACCGGGACGACATTCCCGCATCTGCACGATCCGGCCATCGAGATGATCAGGGTCGGCTGGGGCGAGGTCCGTTCGCTGAGCGATGCCTTGCGCGATCTCGCCGCGCTTCCGTCTGCCTGAGGCGCGCGCGACCCGGCG
>JBDHSX010000232.1:0-4800 GCA_039808365.1 Xanthobacteraceae bacterium
CTGTTCGGCCTGCTCGACGCCGACGGCAGTGGCGACATCAGCAAATCCGAATTCGAGAACGCGCTGGGCGCTGGCGGCAGTAACGTCGTCGCCGCTGACAACGTGTTCGCCAGGATGGACAAGGACGGCGACGGCAAGGTGAGTTCGGACGAACTGACCTCGGCGCTGTCGGGATCGCGGCGCGGCCACGGTCACCACCACCACGCCGGCAACGCCACGCCGGGCGCGGCCAGTTCGTCCTATACTTCCATCGAGCAAGCGATCCAGCGGCAGACGCAAGCCGTCGCAACCTCGACCGCCGCATCGGTGTCGGTGAGCGCCTGATCGGCCGGCGCGTCAGCCCTTGCTGAAGCGATCCTTCCAGGCGGGAAGCGCGCCGGGGAACGGCAGCGCGGTCGCCTCATAGACGCCGCGGGCGATGGCGCGCGCCGTCACATTGGCGGCGATGGTGCCCAGTTCGGTGAGGCCGTAGAGCGGATCGATCGGCTTCACGCCCGTGGCGGCGGCGAACACCAGATCGCCGTCGAGCGGCGCGTGAACCGGGTAGATGGCGCGGGCGAAGCCGGTCTGCGCCGACATCGCCAGCCGCCGCGCCTGCGCCTTGGTGAGCAGGGCGTCGGTGACCACCGCGACCAGGGTGGTGTTCTCGATGGCGGTGGCGGCCGCGGCGCCCTTGACCCGCATCGCGCGCATGTCGTCGGTGAAGGCGGCGGGCATGCCGAGGCCGCCGAACTCATCGCCGATCTCGTAAGGCGCCGACCAGAACCACGGGCCGTCGCCGACATTGACGCTGCCGACCGCGTTGACCACCGCGATCGCGGCGACGCGCACCCCGTTCGGCAATTCGGCCGAGGCCGAGCCCAGCCCGCCCTTGAAGTTCACGGTGGTCGCGCCAAAGCCCGCGCCGACGGTGCCGAGCGCGAAATCCTCGCCGGCGGCGGCCGCCGCCGCGTAGCCGAGATCGCGATAAGGCGAGAAGCGGCCCCACTTCTTGTCGCCGCCGTTGAGCAGGTCGAAGACGATGGCGCCGGGCACGATCGGGATCAGCGCGTCGGCGATGGCGAAGCCGCGCCCCTGCTCGGCGAGCCAGCCCTGCATCCCGCCGGCCGCGTCGAGCCCGAAGGCGGAGCCGCCGGCCAGCGCGATGCCGTCAATGCCGTCCACGGTGTTGACCGGGTCGAGCAGGGCGCTGTCGCGGGCCCCGGGACCGCCGCCGCGAATGTCCAGCGAGGCCACCGCCGGCTTGTCGAACAGGATGGCGGTGACGCCGGACGCAAGCCGCGCGTCGTGGGCGTGGCCGACGCGGACGCCGGCGATATCGGTGAGCAGGTTCTTCATCGTGATTCTCCAGACCCCGGGCAGATGAGCGTGCCTCCGCCGCCGGGTCAACTCGGCCAAACCGGTCACAAAGCCGATCACAAACGCGCAGGTATCGGCGGCGCGGCCTTGCATAAGGGCGCGAGAGCGGTGCATCTACCCTCATGATTCACGACGTCACCTTGCCCGCCGCGCTGATCGCCGGTCTCATCAGCTTTCTGTCGCCGTGCGTGCTGCCGCTGGTGCCGCCTTATCTCGTCTACCTCACGGGCGCGACCATCGAGCAGGTCGCGGACGATTCGACGCCCGCGGCCTCGAAGCGCAGCATCCTGTTGTCGGCGCTGTTGTTCGTGCTCGGCTTCTCCACGGTGTTCGTGGCGCTCGGCGCCAGCGCCAGCCTGATCGGCGGCCTGATCCGCGCCTGGTCGGCGCAACTGTCGATCATCGCCGGCATCGTCATCATTCTGATGGGGCTGCATTTCCTCGGGCTGACGCGGATCGGCTTCCTGATGCGGGAGGGGCGGCTGTCGATGCCGAGGCCGGTCGGGCTGTGGGGGGCCTATATCATGGGGCTGGCCTTCGCCTTCGGCTGGACGCCGTGCATCGGGCCGATCCTCGCCGCCATCCTGTCAGTGGCCGCCGCCGAGGCCACGGTGGCGAAAGGCGCCGGCCTGCTCGCGGTCTATTCCGCCGGTCTCGGCATTCCGTTCCTGCTCGCCGCGCTGATGATCGAGCAGTTCACCGGCCTGTTCGCGCGGATGAAGCGCCATCTTCACGTCGTCGAGACATTGATGGGCGTGCTGATGGTCGTCACCGGCATCGCGTTTCTCACCGGCTCGATCAACTGGCTGAGCATCTGGATCCTGGAGACGTTTCCAGCGCTGGCGAATTTCGGCTGAGGCGCGGGGCGTTCACCCGCGCGCGAGGTCGAGCAACTGGTCGCGGGGCGGGCGCTCCGGCCGGGTGCGGCCGGCGCCGCGCCGGCTGTGATAGGTCGCGATCGCGACCACGATCCAGGTGGTATGAAAGGCGACCCCGGCGAGCACCACGACCTGGCCCGGAATCGGCCCGATGGCGGCGCGCGCCCACACCTCTTGCAGCGAGGCGACCGGCGCGGGGTGGATCAGGAGCTTGCCGACATAGGCCATGACCTGGATCGCGAAAATCCAGCAATAATTGTGGCGCAGCCGGCGGCCCACCGCCTCGGCATAGGTGATGTGCAGGTTGGGCGCGCGGTAGTCCTCATACAGCACCTTGTTCCAGCCGTTGTCGGTGCGGACGCCGTCGCCGCGCAGGATCGGGCCGAAGAAATAGACCTCCAGGATGTGGGCGCGCATCCGCCAGAAATCGAAGAAGCGATAGCGCCGCGCCTCGATGACGAGAAAGGTCGCCACCAGCAGGCCGACCACGACCAGCGGCAGCGGCGAGGCGGATTCGTGGCTGAAGGTCAGCGACAGCGCGATGCCGGTGGTCAGCACCGCCCAGTTGGTGGTGGCATCGAGCCGGGTGCGCCACACCGTGCTGCGATAGACCTCGCCGCGATAGAGATGGGCCAGCGCGGTGATGTCGGCGGACGAGAAGACGGGAGCGGCGTCATCATGGGGACGGTCGCTGGGACGATCGCTCATGGCTCGGTTTCCTCCGCGGGGGTCGCTGGATCATTGGCAGGCGACCCTTTGTCAGGCAGGTCCGGGCCGGTCGCCGATATAATCATGAACCCGCGAGCGCGACCACGATCATCCTCGGGATCGTCGGTTGCCGCCGGCGGTGAATGGCGCGCGTCATCACTTGCAGAACCGGCTGTCGACCGGCCGGCCGGCGCGGACCTGCGCAATGAATGTTGCGGCCGCTTCCCATTTTTCCTGGTTCCTGCAATCTTGGGAACCGAGACATCAAACGCCCCGACCCGTTCTTCCCTGAAACCCGACCGTAGCTTCGAGCGGAAGCCATGCGCAAACCGATCAACCTGGCGGCAAAGACCAAACGATTGCGGAATCTGAGCCAATTCCTTTCGGCGCGGCCGACCGTCAAGGAGCGGCTGGCGGCGGGCAGGGCGCTGCGCGGCAAGGTGCCGCGCAAGGCCCATGCCGAATGGGCGGCGGGGGGCGACCGACAGGATCCGATCGCGATCCTGCAAGCGCAGAACGCCCAGCGGGTGGCGAAGCTGGTGCCGCTGCGCATGGGCCGGATGGCGGCGTCGCCCTTCGCCTTCCTGCGCGGCGGCGCGGCGGTCATGGCGGCGGATCTGGCCGCCACGCCGTCCACCGGGCTCGACGTGATGGCCTGCGGCGACATGCACCTGAGCAATTTCGGCGTATTCGCCTCGGCGGAGCGCAACCTCATCTTCGCCATCAATGATTTCGACGAGGTTCATCCCGGCCCCTGGGAGTGGGACCTCAAGCGGCTGGCCGCCAGCGCGGCGGTGGCGGTCGGCTTCTGCGGCGGCGGCCGCCGTCAGGGGCGCGAGGCGGCCGAGCGCGTGGTCCGGGCCTATGACAAGCACATCAACCGCTATGCCCGCATGGGCGTGCTGGAAGTCTGGTACGATCACATCGACGAGGCGACCATTCTCGGCGCGCTGCCGGCGGACGCGGCGGCCCACGCCCGCAAGATAATGGCCCGCGCGCGCGGGCGCGGCCACCAGAGCAGCCTGGAACGGCTGACCGAGAAGGTCGGCGGCGAGTACCGGATGATCGAGGATCGCCCGATCATCGTGCACGAGACCCGTCTCCCCGACGGAACGCCGGCGCCGATCGCGCTGGACGGCCTGCTGCGCGACTACACGGCGTCGCTGTCGCCGGACCGGGCCCGGCTGCTGCGCCGCTATCGAATCCAGGACGTCGTACGCAAGGTGGTCGGCGTCGGCAGCGTCGGGACCAGTTGCTGGGTCATCCTGCTCCAGGGCACCGACGCCGATGATCCGTTGTTCCTGCAAGTCAAGGAGGCCGGGCCATCCGTCCTCGCGCCCTACGCGACCACGAAATTCAATTTCGAGAATAACGGTTTGCGGGTGGTCACCGGACAGCGGTTGATTCAGGGCTCGCCCGACATCTTCCTGGGCTGGGGACGCAGCGTCAGCGTCAATGCCAAGGACTACTATGTCCGCCAATTGGCCGACATGAAGGGCTCTTTCAAGATGGTCGAGAACGACCGCGGCGGCATCAAGGGTCTGATGAATTATTGCGACCTGTGCGGGTGGGCGCTGGCGCTGGCCCATGCCAAATCCGGCGACGCGGCCATGATCGCCGGCTATTGCGGCGAAGGCGACGCGCTGCCGGAGGCAATCGGCCTGTTCGCCGATCGCTATGCCGAGCAAAACGCGGCCGACCATGACCGGCTGCTGGCGGCGATTCGCGCGCGCCGCATCCGGGCGACGCGGAATGTTTAGAACCGCTTCTCTTTTGATGGAAGCGAAACCGTCATTGCCGGGCTTGACCCGGCAATCCATCCACCTGAAACGACTCTTCTTTTTGATGGATGCAC
>JBDHSX010000233.1:0-4680 GCA_039808365.1 Xanthobacteraceae bacterium
CCGGGTCCGTCCACCGCCTGCGCGGTGATCGTCAAGCGCGTCGACGAGCGCACCCGCTCCAAGACCAGCATCAACGAATTGTTGCGCGATTGATGTCGAACGACGCCCTCAGCATCGCCCGCGATCTGATCCGCTGTCCGTCGGTGACGCCGGCCGACGCCGGCGCGCTCGGCGTGCTGGAGGCGCGGCTGAAGGCGGCCGGCTTCGAAGTGCATCGCGTTACCTTCAGCGAGAACGGCGCGGCCGACATCGACAACCTCTATGCGCGGATCGGCAACGGTTCGCCGCACATTGCGTTTGCCGGCCATACCGACGTGGTGCCGGCGGGCGACGAGGCCGCTTGGACGCACGGCGCGTTCTCCGGCGACGTCAAGGACGGCTATCTCTACGGGCGCGGCGCGGTGGATATGAAAGGCGGCATCGCCGCCAGCGTCGCCGCCACGCTCGATTATCTCGAAGCCCATGGCGGCACGCCGCCCGGCGGCGGCTCGATCTCCTTCATCATCACCGGCGACGAGGAAGCCAGCGCCGTCAACGGCACCGTCAAGCTGATGCAGTGGCTGGACGCGCGCGGCGAGAAATTCGACCACTGCGTGCTCGGCGAGCCCAGCAATGTCGAGACGATGGGCGACTGCATCAAGGTCGGCCGCCGCGGCTCGCAATCCGGCACCCTGATCGTCGAGGGTGTGCAGGGCCATGTCGCCTATCCGCATCAGGCCGTGAACCCGATCACCGCCATCGCCGCGCTGATTACCGCGCTCGACACTGAACCGCTCGACAACGGCACCGAACATTTCCAGGCGTCGAACCTCGCATTCACCTCGGTCGATGTCGGCAACGCCACGTATAATGTGATCCCGGCGCGGGCCACGGCGAAGTTCAACATCCGCTACAACGATTGTCACACGCGAGCATCGCTGCGCGCGCTGATCGAGGAGCGGGTCGCGAAGGCGGCCGGCGACACCATTCGCGCCCGCGTCGAATGGGAGCCGTCGAATGCCGACGTCTTTCGCACCCAGCCCGGCCCGTTCATCGACCTCGCCGTCGCGGCGATCAAGGACATCACCGGCCGCACGCCGGACCTCACCACCGGCGGCGGCACCTCGGACGCGCGCTTCATCACGCATTACTGCCCGGTGATCGAGTTCGGCCTCGTCAGCAAATCCATGCACCAGATCGACGAACGCACGCCGCTCGGCGATCTCGAAACGCTGACACGGATCTATCGCGGCATTCTGGACCGCTATTTCGCATGAGCGGCCAGATCCTCGTCCTCACCGCCATCGACGACGAACTCGCCAAGGTTCGCGCGCCGAGCGGCGTCGAGGTGATCTATACCGGCGTCGGCAAGGTCAACGCCGCCAGCGCCGCGACGCTGGCGCTGTTGGCGCTGCGGCCGCGACTGGTGATCAATTACGGCACCGCCGGCAAGATCACCGAGAGCCTGCGCGGACTGGTTGAAGTGGCGCACGTCATCCAGCGCGACATGATCGCCGAGCCCTTGGCGCCGCGCGGCCGCACGCCGTTCAGCGCGGAACTCGATCGCCTGTCGTCGGGACGGGACGGCGTCATTTGCGGCACCGGCGACAGTTTTGTCACCGCCACCGATCCGTGGCTGGTGGAGAAGGGCGTCGATATCGTCGACATGGAACTGTACGCCGTCGCCCACGCCTGCCAGCGCCACGGCGTTGCGTGGCGCGCCTTCAAGTTCATCACCGACGACGCCAACGACTTCGCCGCCGAACACTGGACCGCCAACGTCGCCGACGGGCAGGATCTGTTCTGGGAGGCGATGGCGCAAATCAGGTCCTGATTCTCAGTCATCGTCAGCGAAGGCGGACGATCCAGTAGCCGCTCGATCCATCGAGATATGCGCGACAGGGATTACTGGATGCCCGCCTGCGCGGGCATGACGGCGCGTTATGGGATGCGATCCCGGGATATAGGTCGTCCCAGTTCGGGTTGTTTTCCTGGATTGGCTGGATCTTCCAGCTTCGATTCCATTTCTTCAATTGTTTTTCGCGACGGATGGCGTTCTCGAAATTATTGAACTGCTCGAAATAAACCAATCTGTGAATATCGTATTTCTGCGTGAAGCCTTCGACGACGTTTTCGCGATGCTCCCACACGCGTCGAACAAGATCGTTGGTCACGCCAATATAGAGCGTGCCGCCAATCCGGCTTGCGAGAATGTAGATATAAAAATGCCTAGCGCCCGTGGATCGATTCTCAAAGTCTAACCAGGAATCGTATCACGAAGGCCGTCATACTCCGCGAAAGCGGAGTATCCAGTATTCCGCGTCGGATCAAATTTCGCACGCACGCGCACGGAATGCCGGATCGTCCGCCTTCGCGGACGATGACGCCTCGTTTCCGGTCAGTCACGCCGGGAGATCAATCGGCCGGTCGAGCAAGCCCCGCTCGGCTCACTCATAATCCACCCGCACCAGATAAAGCCCGTCGGGCGGGGCGACCGGGCCGCAGGCGCGGCGGTCGCGGGCGTCGAGCGCGGCGCGCAGATCGGCGGCCCGCCAGCGGCCTTCGCCGACCCACACCAGCGAGCCGACCATCGAACGCACCTGGCTGTGCAGGAACGAACGCGCCGAGGTGACGATCTCCACCGCGTCGCCGTGGCGCGCGACGTCGAGCTGATCGAGCGTCTTCAGCGGTGATTTCGCCTGACACTCGGTGTCGCGGAAGGTGGTGAAGTCGTGCTTGCCGAGCAGGGTCCGCGCGGCGTTATGCATCGCGCCGGCATCGAGCGGACGCGGCACGCGCCACGCCTTGCCGATCTCAAGCGCGAGATTGGCGCGGCGATTGACGATGCGATAGCGATAATGACGGCGAATCGCGGAAAAGCGCGCTTCAAAAGTGTCTGGCACCACCTCGGCCGCCAGCACGCCGATCGGCAGCGGCCGCAGATGCGCGTTCAGGGCGTCGCGGAAGCGGCCGGGCGGCAGCGTCTTTTGGATATCGACATGGGCGACCTGCGCCAGCGCGTGGACGCCGGCGTCGGTGCGTCCGGCGCCGTGGACGCGCGCCGGCGCGCCGTTGATCGCCGCCACCGCGTCCTCCAGCGCGCCCTGGATCGAACGGCCGTTGTCCTGAATCTGCCAGCCGCGAAACGGCCCGCCGTCATATTCGATGATGAGCCGGTAGCGCGGCATCACGCGAACCGCAGCGGCGGTTTCAGCGGCGTGCCGCGTAAAAAGTCGGCGGCCGTCATCGGCGCCTTGCCGGCGCGCTGCACCGCGACCAGGCGGATCGCGCCCTCGCCGCAGGCGATCGTCAACCGGTCGTCAAGCAACGTTCCCGGCTCGCCGCGACCATCCGCCAATTCGCAGCGCAGGATTTTCAGCCGCAGCGGCGCGCCGTCGAGCGCGGCTTCGCTCCATGCGCCGGGGAACGGCGACAGCCCATGGATGTGCCGCAGCACGGCGCGCGCCGGCCTTCGCCAGTCGATCTGCGCTTCCGCCTTGTCGATCTTGGCGGCGTAGGTCACGCCGTGCTCGCTTTGCTTGGCGAGTTGCAATCCGCCGCGCGCCAGCGCCGCCATCGCCCGCACCATCAGGTCGGCGCCGAGCGGGGCGAGCGCGTCGTGCAGGTCGGCGGCGGTCATCGCGTCGGTGATCGGCAGCCGCTCGGCCATGGCGACATCGCCGGTGTCGAGGCCGGCGTCCATCTTCATCACCATCACGCCGCTTTCGCTGTCGCCGGCCATGATGGCGCGGTTGATCGGCGCGGCGCCGCGCCAGCGCGGCAGCAGCGAGGCGTGCAGATTGAAGCAGCCGAGCTTGGGCGCGTCGAGAATCGCCTGCGGCAGGATCATGCCATAGGCCACCACCACCGCGGCGTCGGCGTGATGCGACTGGAACGTCGCGAGCGCCTCGGGGGTTTTCAGCGTTTTCGGCGTCAGCACGGCGATGCCGAGCCGGCGCGCCGCCTGCTCCACCGGCGAGGGCTGCAATTTCATGCCGCGCCCGGCCGGCTTCGGCTCGCGGGTATAGACGGCGGCGATGTCGTGGCCATGCGCCGCCAGTTCCAGAAGCGTCGGCACGGCGAAGTCCGGCGTGCCCATGAAGATCAAGCGCAACGGCATTATTTCGCCGCCAGCTTCGCCGCCTTGGTGAACTTCTTCAGCACGCGGTCGCGCTTCAGCTTGGAGAGATAATCGACGAACAGCACGCCGTTGAGGTGATCGATCTCGTGCTGGATGCAGGTGGCGTAAAGCCCTTCGGCGTCTTCCTCGCGCAACTGCCCGTCGAGATCGAGATAGCGCACGCGGACCCGCGCCGGCCGCTCGACCTCCTCGTAATATTCGGGGATCGACAGGCAGCCTTCCTCATAGACCGAAAGCTCCTCCGAGGCGGCGATGATTTCCGGATTGATGAAGACGCGCGGTTCCGGTTTGCTGTCGCCGTCCTCGCCCTTTTCACGCTTGGAAATATCCATGGTGACGAGGCGCAGCGGCTCGGCGATCTGGATCGCCGCGAGCCCGATGCCCGGCGCGTCGTACATGGTTTCCAGCATGTCGTCGGCGAGCTTGCGGATCGCGGGCGACACCTTCTCGATCGGCTTGGAGACGAGCCGCAACTGCTTGTCGGGCAGAACAATGATTTCACGAATGGCCATGAGCGCGATGTAAGCCGGGCCATGGCCATGGTCAATCCACTGTCCGCT
>JBDHSX010000234.1:0-4617 GCA_039808365.1 Xanthobacteraceae bacterium
CTCACTGCACGGCGACGGCGCGGAAGGCGGGGCTGGCGTCGCGGGCCGAGCATTCGTCCTCGGATTCCCCTTCGGCCATCCACGCCCCGCAGTGCGAGCAATAATTGCCGCCGGCGCGCAGCGGCCGGGCGGTCGCCGGATAGCCGCGCGGCCGATAGGCCGAAAGGTCGATGACGTTGCGTCCGCGAGCGATGGGTTGTCCAGCGAGTTTTCCAGCCATGGGGTCCTCTCGTATCGATGAGGCGTTATCGCAAAAACCCTTGGATCAATCGTTCAGCGCAACGCTCAAATTTTACGGGAGAAATTGTGGCGCGCCCGCGCCGTCGCCGCGCGACCACAACCCCGGCGGGCGCGCCGCCTACAACCATTTCTTCCACTTGAAGAACATATATGGCCCGATCGCCGCGCACAGCATCGCGATCAGCGCCGCCGGATAGCCGTGCGGCCAGTCCAGTTCCGGCATCGCCCGGAAATTCATGCCGTAGATCGAGGCGATCAGGGTCGGCGGCATCAACACCACCGCCATCACCGAGAACAGCTTGATGATGTTGTTCTGTTCGAGATTGACGACGCCGAGCATGGCGTCGAGCACGAAGGTGATCTTGTTGGAGAGATAAGAGGCGTGATCCGACAGCGAGGCGACGTCGCGCTGCATGGTCTTGAGCTGCGCGCGCCGCTCCTTCGACCATTTGACGTTATCGGCCTCGGCCACCACGAAGGTGACGACGCGGCCGATCGACACCAGACTCTCGCGCACTTTCGAGGTGAGGTCGCCCTTGCGGCCGATCGCGATCAGGATATCGGAATAGCGCTTGGCGTGGCCGGTGCGGGCGGAGCCTTCGGGCTCGAAGATTTCGCGGCTCACCGCGTCGACGTCGGCGCCGGCGCGCTCCAGAATGTCGGCGCAGCGGTCGATCACCGCTTCCAAAAGCTCCAGCATGATCGTCTCGCCGTTGACTTCCGGCGGCGCCGTGCGCTGCAATTTGTGCTCGACGGCGGCGAACGGGCGCGGCGTGTCGTAACGCACCGTCACCAGCCGGCGGTCCGACATGATGAAGGTGACCGGCGTGGTGCGCGGCGCATCGGTTTCCGAGCCGCACATCAGGATCGCGGTCATGTAGCGCGCGCCGTTCTCGACGTAGAGACGGCTGGAAATCTCGATCTCCTGCATCTCCTCGCGGGTCGGCACCGCGATCCGCACCAGTTTCTCGACGGCGCGATCCTCCTCGGGGGTCGGATTGACCATGTCGACCCACGCCGCGTTCTCCGGCAGCGCCGCCAAATCCGCGACCGCGACTTTCTTCAAGGCTGAACCGGTCGGCACGAAGATCGTCAGCATGGAAAACTCCGGAGCGGCGTGGGACGGCAGTACGATAAGATCGAACGGCGCGACCCGTTCGCCTGAGTGCGCCGATCCGGCCGATTCTGGCAAGCTTTTCCCGGGAGCGTTCGCATCCGCCGATGACGGCGGCGTGACCGGCCCCGCGCTTGCGCGCCCGCGGTGGGGAAAACCGGCGCAACCGGCCCCCGCGTTGCGGCAAAAATATCACAACCGCCATGCTGCATGGCGAAGCAAGCGTCTAACCGCTGGAATTGTTGCGCGTTTTGGCGATAGTAGACGGAGCGGGCGCCTCCCGGGCCGGGTCGTTGTCGGGACACCGGCCGCAAGGTTCAGCGGGCTTTTCGCCGAAGCAGGCTCCCGCGCCAAATATTATGGATTACGCCATGTCGCCGCTTGTGAAGTCGCCGCTCGTGAAACTGAGCCTGCTGGCCGTGGGCCTGCTGCTGTCAGGCTGCGTCGAGACCTCGACGCAGATCCAGGCCACCGACACCGCGCATTTCAAGCCGCACGACAAGGAACTGCTGGCCAAGGTCAGATACGTGAACACGCCGGTGGCCGAGCCGTTCCGCCGCGCCATCGTCACCTATCACCGCAAGGAGGAACCGGGATCGATCGTGGTCGATTCCGACAATCACTACCTCTATTACGTGCTCGATGGCGGCAAGGCGATCCGCTACGGCATTACCGTCGGCGAGGAAGCGATGGCGTGGTCCGGCATCGCCAAGGTCGGCGCCATGACCGAGTGGCCGGCCTGGCATCCGACGCCGGGCGAGATCGAGCGGCTGGGCGTGCCGAAATTCGTGCCGCCGGGTCCGGACAATCCGATGGGATCGCGGGCGCTCTACCTCTATTCCGGCGGCAAGGACACGCTGTTCCGCATCCACGGCACCAACCAGCCGGAATATATCGGCGCGTCGATTTCCTCGGGCTGCATCCGCATGACCAACGAGGACGTCATCGACCTCTACAACCGCGTCAAGATGGGAACCGTGGTGGTGGTGCTGGAGCCGAAGCACGGCGATTCGCCGTTCAGGCCGCAGCTCGCCATGGGCGGCGGAGCCAATTACGGCAATTACTGAGAACTCATGACGTTCAGGGTAAACGCCGGCTTAACCGGCGTCGGTTAGATTGGAATTGCGTATCAAAGAGATTGGATCACGTTGATGTCGTTGTTCACCAGGTTGGGACTCCTCGCCGCCGGATTGATGCTGGCGGGCTGCCAGACCGCCACTCATTTCGAAGCCACCAACACCAATCAGTTCAAGCCGCGCGACAAGGAACTGCTGGCCAAGGTCCGCTACGACAAGAGCCCGGTGCCGCAGCCGTTCCGCCGCGCCATCGTCGATTATCACCGCAAGGAAGCGCCGGGATCGATCATGGTCGATTCCGACAACCACTATCTCTATTACGTGCTCGAAGGCGGCAAGGCGATCCGCTACGGCGTCACCGTGGGCGAGGAAGCCCTCGCCTTCTCCGGCGTGGCGCGGGTCGGCAACATGCGCGAGTGGCCGGACTGGATTCCGACCTCGGACATCCACAAGCGCATCGAAGGGCTGCCGTCGCGCGTCGCGGGCGGGCCGGACAATCCGCTCGGCGCGCGGGCGCTGTATCTCTATCAGGGTAACAAGGACACGCTGTTCCGCATCCACGGCACCAACCAGCCGGAATATATCGGCGCGTCGATTTCCTCGGGCTGCATCCGCATGCTCAACGAGGACGTCATCGACCTCTACAACCGCGTCAAGCCGAACGCGCCGGTGGTGGTGCTGGAGCCGAAGCACGGCGACTCGCCGTTCAAGCCGCAGCTCGCCATGGGCGGCACCGGCAACGGCAATTACTGAAGGGGCCGAACGCAGGCCCGTCATTGCGATCGCTCGGATCGACCCGTCAGCCGTCATTGCGAGCGAAGCGAAGCAATCCAGCTCTTTCTTCGGGGCTTCTGGATTGCTTCGTCGCTTCGCTCCTCGCAATGACGATTGAATCGATAAAAAGCGCCGGGTGACCGGCGCTTTTTTGTTGGCGGGATTCGGCAGCAATCGCACACGGCGGAAATGTTTCCGTGCCTCGGACGCGCTGCGGCACGAAGTGACGCTGCGCTGAGCCGGAGCCGCTCCAGCCGCGGCGCTCGCGACGGTCCCGGTTCTGCGACGCAGCGTTGCACGCTGCAATCGCGCCCGGGACACAAGGTTTACTCGAATATCCGGCGCAGCGCGCGCGACAGATCCGGCTCGCTGCGCCGCGATTTCGCGCGCGCGGTCTTGGATTGCGCGGTCTTAGATTGCGCAATCTTGGATTGCGCGGTCTTGGGCTGAGCGGTCTTGGGTTGCGCGGTCTTGGGTTGCGCGGTCTTGGGTTGCGCAGACGGCTTTGGATCGGGCGTGATCCGCGTCGGCGGCGAAGCCTCAGAGTTGACGACGGGCTTGGCGACCCGCTTCGCGACCGGCTTGGCGACGTCCGCCGGCTGCCGCGCCAGCGGCACCGGCGACAACGACAGCGCGGGCGGCGGGGCGGCCGGCTGCACCTTGACCTCCTCGACCTGTTGGGCGGCCTCGACCGGCGGCGCGCCGGCGTCGCGCTCGGCGAGTTGGCGCGGCGGAGCCTCCGGCGGGCGCGGCGGCGGCAGCGGCGTCGCGATCTCCGTCGCCGCGTCGCGAATGATCCACTGGCAGATGCGATAGCCGTTGCGGCGCTCGGCCAGATCGAGATGGACGTGATCCTCGTGATAGCCGTCGGAGCCGGGACCGAGCACCGTCGAGAAGCGCGCGCAGACCGACGCCATCGCCTTCTCGCGCGGCTCGCGCGGCGCGTCGCGGTCGGTCAGCCCCAGCGCCGTGCCGTTGGCGAATTTCACGCCGCGCACGTCGAGCGCGTTGGCGCGGCCGTGCTCGGACAGTTTGGCGCCGGCGATCCGGTTGCGGCCACGGCACTCGAACGAATCGAAATTATCCAGTTCGCTGACCGTGGTGCCAAGCCCCGCCGCCAGCGACACGACGTCCTCGCGAACCCAGTCGGCGACCGCCGCCGCCATTGGGCAGCGCAGGATCGCCGCCGGCTTCACCGCGACGCGGCTTTTGTCCGGCAGCACGACCGCCTCCAGCCGCACCAGATCGTCGCCGCCGCAGGCCCCCGGCCCCCGCACCGGCGGAATGCTCGGCGCGATCGCGACGGCCTCGTTCAGCGCCAGCCGGCAGGGCGACGGCGCGGCGGGCTGATCGGTCGCCGCCGGCGCGGCGTCGGCGCCGGGCGCGGCATCGGCGGACGGCGCCGGCGGCCGG
>JBDHSX010000235.1:0-4602 GCA_039808365.1 Xanthobacteraceae bacterium
GTCGTTATCGATCTCAGACGGCGGCATCTTTCCGCTGTAAAGAGGATGTTTTCGGAACTGGATGTGTTTGTTTTCACCCTCGGTCTCACAGAAGGATGGATCAATCAGGAAAGCGGTCTGGTCTATTCCATCGCCCCCGGTACGGTGGCGGGAGAATACATCCCAAGCATCCACAAGTTCCGCAACTTTACTTACCCGGAAATACTAGACGATCTTCGAGCCTTCTGGAGTATCGTCGAGCAACATAATTCAAGCGCGCGTATGATCTTGACGGTTTCACCGGTTCCCCTCACGGCGACCGCATCCGGTCACCATGTGTTGTCGGCAAGCACTTACTCAAAGTCCGTACTTCGTGCGGTCGCCGGCGATTTTGCGAATGAAGTCGAGGAAGTGGCTTACTTCCCTTCCTATGAGATCGTGTCGTCGGCGCCGAGTTCTGGATGGTTTTTCAACCCCGACAAACGCACTGTAAACAAGCGCGGGGTTGATTATGTTATGGAGCATTTTTTTGCGTGCCTGGACGGATTCGATGAGCTTTCAGTCGTCGGAGACGAGCATGACGCAGAGGTCATCTGCGATGAGAGCAAGTTGGAGGAATTCGGCAGGTGATGCCGGATCGCAGCCTCGACCGCTAAAATTCGCTTTTCCAGTCGTTCGAAGCGACGTCGAGAATACACCGCTTCAATAAGCAGGCATTGGTCGGCCGGAGACCCCGTCGGTCTCCGACCGACAAGACAAGTTGCCGTCCGGCCACCACTCTTTCGTCCCCGCACTCGGTGGTTCGATTGCGCCGCTGGGCACCATAACCCTGCTCTCAGATGGTCTGTGGTCGTGCAGAAAAGCCTTTGATTCAAGGATTTCTCGCATAATTTCGGTTGCGAGCGTCCGCTCGCCTGTCGCTACGACGGCAAGTAGACGAAGGTCGCCTTCGGCGCTCTCCCGAAGTCTTCCTTGCCGAAGCGCGCAGGCGCCGCGAGGCTGGAGCGGAAACACGCTTCATCCTTGGGACATGGGCGCAGCCGAGATGTCCGGCAGCGTGGACAGGTCGCGTTCATGCGGGCGATGGCAGATTAATCCAAACAAATTCCGAGATTTGCCGCCATCTTCGGTACGGTTTGTTCGGCGTCCAAAGGCGTATTTTGCCGTTCAATGCGGCCGCATGCGCCGATCGGCGTTTTACCATTCCGCGCCTGCGTGAATTCGGCGTGGCCCGACGCGCTTCAAATCACGCGGCTGTCATAGGCCCAATGCAAAAGCGCCTGGCGCTGGCGCGGCCGGCACATTGGATCTCCCGGCTCGCAATGTTTTCTGACTTGCGAGACATGGCGGCGCATCGCCTTCCAGCGCCCAATCTGGCGCGCATCCTCCTCGACCATCCGCCGACCCAGGTAATAGCGGCAATACCACTGGAACCACCCGCGCGGGTCGTCGGGGTGAATCCAGCCCTTGCTTCGCCATTCAGATAGCGGCTGGCTTGCGTCCACGCCGAAATAGTTGAGAGAGCAGTCGCGTCCCGCGGGCGAGAGCTTGGCGCGCGCGAACCAGCTCGCTGGAAATTCCTGTCGGCAATCGGTGAGATATTTGCCGCAGAACACGCCGAGTTCGAGCATCTGCTTCGGCGTCAGTTCGGGCCGGAAGGCCGGGTCGAAGCCGCGGCCGGCGGGCGCTGTCAACGCATAGCGATACCCTTGCTGCATGCTGTCGTGGACGGTCACAAAGCGGCGGCGCATGCGGCCCTCAGTTCAGCGCGAGGATCGCGGCATTGAGCGCCGACGCGAATCCCAGCCAGGCGGCATAGGGCACGAACAGCCACGCCGCCACACGATCCCGCCGCCAGGACGCGCCGATGAAAGCAAGGACCACGGCGAGCAGCAGCAGGATGATGCCGAGCGCGACGCCGATCTGATGGGCGGCGAAGAACACGGGCGACCAGAGGAAATTCAGCACGAGCTGCGCCCACCAAATTGCCATTGACCAGCCGCTGCGATCGCGCGCGAAGGTGCGCCAACCGGCCATCGCGATCAGCACATAGAGCGCGGTCCAGACCGGCGCGAACAGCCAATTCGGCGGGTTGAACGACGGCTTGGCAAGGCCGGCGTACCATGCGCCCGGCGCCGTCAGGAATCCGATCGCAAGGCCGCCACCAACCACAAGAATGAGAAACAGGATCAAGGCAGGCCAATTCCTCATCACAGGTCCTTTCCTCGTTCCGGCGGTTTCGGCGCGCCGTTCCCGGCGGCGCGCGCCAGTCCAGGAGATCAATGCATTCGATGCTGGAAAGCGCGGCTGATACGGACGGGAACCTGCTTGTGGCTATCCATTTTCGCCGCCGAAATCGAACATCGGCTAAGCGACGGGAATCGAACCGACGATTCTTAAGGCGCGAAACGCGTTGACCTCGGTGTTGGCCCATGCCGACATCTCATTGAGAAACGCTTTATGTGTCAAGTGTTTGCGGTCGATCTTGGATTCCGCCCCCGGCGCCATTTCTCAATCGACGGCGATCCAGTCCAAGAAACCCTGAGAGCGCGTCGCTTGTTCGAGCGCGCGCGGAGCGATGGCGCCATCCGCGGCGCGGCGAGGAGTTGACTCCGCCCGCCGCCATGAGAAAATTCGCCAACGACAGGGATGGAGACATCCGGGATGGCCAGGCTTGTGGCGGAGGGTCATGTCGCGCGCGTCCTGTCGACGGCGGATGGCGCGGCGGCGCTGGCGTGCGAACCGCGGATCGCCAATTCGTGGCGACGCTGCCTGATGGATCACAAGCTCGACCCGGCGCGGCGGGGGCCGCCGCTCACGTTGACGCAATCGGAACTGAAACATTGCGTCGAGCCGGTCAACGACCTGATCCGCGCCGCGACGCCGGACATCGAGGATCTCTACCGCGTGGTGCGCGAGGCGGGCTATTGCGTCAATCTCGCCGATGGCAACGCCACCATTCTGGTCAGCCGCCTGCCGGAGGGCGAGGCCGCCACCATCCTGCGGCGATGGAAGGTCTATACCGGGTCGCGATTTTCCGAATCCGTCGAAGGCACCAACGGGCTCGGCACCGCGCTGGCGGAGCAGCGGCCGATCCTGGTGCATCGCGACGAGCATTTCCGCGAGCAATGGTCGATGTTCAGTTGCGCGGTGGCGCCGTTGTTCGACCATGCCGGCCAGCTGGCGGGCGCGGTGAACATCACCTCGTGCCGCGCCGATCTCGACCGCACCGCGCATCAGATGGCGCTGGCGGTCACCGCGCAGGCGGTGCGGCGGATCGAGGAAACGATTTTCCGCGCCCATTATCGCGACGCCTGGATCGCGGCGCTGCCCGGTTCCGACGGCACGCCCGCCCGGCTCATCGCCTTCGACGACGACCAGCGCGTGCTCGGCGCCAACCGGGCGGCGCGGCGCGAATTCAATCTGTCGAACGCGCAGATCGACGCGGGAACGCCGCTCTCGCAATTCATCCGTCTCGACATGGATGCGGCGCGACGCTCCGACGCGCCGCAACGGCTGCGGCGAAGCAACGGTAGCGACCTCGGCCGCGGCCGCATCAGCATGCCGCGGCCGCGCATGCGCGCGGCGTCGCAGCCGCACCGGCGCGCGAAGGCCGGTGATCCGCGCTACAACGCGCTGGCGCGCCTGGCCGGCGCCGACCCGAAGCTCCAGCGCAGCGTCAAGCGGCTGATGCTGGTGGCCGACGAGGATATTCCCGTGCTGCTGCGGGGCGAGACCGGCAGCGGCAAGGACATGTTCGCCCGCGCCATTCACGCCGCCAGCCATCGCACGCGCGGCGATTACATCGCGCTCAATTGCGCGGCGATGCCGGAAAGCCTGATCGACGCCGAACTGTTCGGCTACGAGGCCGGCGCGTTCACCGGCGCGCGGCGCGACGGCTCCAAGGGGCTGATCGTGCAGGCCAGCGGCGGCACGCTGTTCCTCGACGAAATCGGCGACATGCCGCTGGCGTTGCAGACGCGCCTGTTGCGCGTCCTGGAAAATCGCGAGGTCTGGCCGCTGGGCGCGCTCAAGCCGGTGCAGGTCGACATTCGCCTGGTCAGCGCCACCCATCGCGACCTTGACGCCATGGTCGCGGATGGCGGCTTCCGCGCCGATCTGTATTACCGGATTCGCGGCCTGCAGGTCGAACTGCCGGCGCTGCGCGCGCGGGCCGACAAGGCGGCGGTGATCGCGCAGGTCGCCGCCGAGGAAGCGCCGAACGCGCGCCTGTCGCCCGATGCCTGGCGGATGCTGCTGACGCATCCTTTCCCGGGCAACATGCGGCAGTTGCGTCATGTGCTGCGGCTCGCCGCATGCACGGCGGAGAACGGGCTCATCACCGAGGCCGATCTCGATCTTCCGCCCGCCGGCGAGACGCCGGTGGCCGATTTCGACGCCGCCGAACGCAACGTCATCATCGACGCCCTGCGCGCGAACGGCGGCCATGTCGCCCAGGCGGCGCGCGCGCTGAAAATCAGCCGCGCCACGCTCTACCGCAAGATCAAGGCGCTGAAGATCGAAACGATCCCGCACTGAGCGCGGCGGCATGTCACCAAGTCGGTCTATTTCCAACCGGACGATCCCGTCGCCGGGGCCCGGATTGCCTCATCCCGTCATTGC
>JBDHSX010000236.1:0-4594 GCA_039808365.1 Xanthobacteraceae bacterium
GCAACGAGACGCTGCCCGAGGCCGAATTCACCTATGCCGGCGAGGCGCATGTCGCGCGCCCGCAGGACCCGTCGTCGCAGACCGACGATCAGTGGGAAAGCTTCCTGTTCATTCGCGCCAATGTGCGCGGCCCGCACTACGAGCGCTGGCGGCATTTCCATGGCTGCGGCCGCTACTTCAACGCGGTGCGCGACACCGTCAGCGATCGCTTCCTGACCACTTACAAGGCGGGCGAGCCGCGCCCGGCGCTTGCCACCCTCACGGAGAAGCAGAGATGAGCCGCTATCGCGTTCCCGGCCGCGGGCGGGTCGATATCGGGCGTCCGGTCTCCTTCACCTTCGACGGCAGGACCTATCAGGGTGCGCGCGGCGACACCGTCGCCTCCGCGCTGCTCGCCAACGGCGTCCATCTGATGGGCCGCTCCTTCAAGTATCACCGCCCGCGCGGGCCGATCGCCGCCGGCTCCGAGGAGCCGAACGCGCTGATCGGCACGCGGCGCGGCCCCGGCCGCTATGAGCCGAACACCCGCGCCACCGTGCAGGAACTGCGCGCCGGGCTCGAAGCCACGTCGCAGAACAGATATCCCCGCCTGACGTTCGATATCGGCGCGGTCAATGACGCCGCCTACATGCTGTTCTCGGCCGGCTTCTACTACAAGACCTTCATGTGGCCGAAAAGCTTCTGGCACAAGGTCTACGAGCCCTTCATCCGCGCCGCCGCCGGCCTCGGCGTCAGCCCGACCGAGGCGGACCCCGACCACTACGCCTCACGCTACCTGTATTGCGACGTGCTGGTCGTCGGCGCCGGGCCGGCGGGTCTTGCGGCGGCGCGCGCCGCGGCGGTGGACGGGCTGAAGGTGGTCGTCGTCGACGAGAACACCGAGCCCGGCGGGACGCTTCTGTCGGAACCGCAGGCGCGGATCGACGGCCGCCCGGCCTGGGACTGGCTGGCGGACGAATTGAAGGTGCTGAAGGAACTTGGCGTCAGGCTGATGACCCGCACCACGGCCATCGCCTACTACCACCAGAACATGCTCGGCCTGTGCGAGCGCGTCACCGACCATCTGGACGCCGTGCCGAACGACACGCCGCGCGAGCGGCTGTGGCGGGTGCGGGCGCGCCAGGTCATCCTCGCGCAGGGCGCGCTGGAAAAGCCGCTGGTATTCCACGGCAACGATCGGCCGGGCGTCATGCTGGCGGGTTCCGCCCAGACCTATCTGAACCGCTTCGGGGTGCGGGTCGGCGACCGCCCCGTCGTTATCACCAGCCATGACAGCGCGTGGTACGCCGCTTTCGACCTGCAAGGCGCCGGTGCGCATGTCCAGGCCATCATCGACACCCGCGCCGCCGTCCGTGAGGATCTCGCGAACGCGGCTCGCGAGCTCGGTATTGCCGTCAAGCTGTCGCACACGGTGACCGCCACCTCGGGCCGCCTGCGCGTCAGGTCGATTCGGGTGAACCCGGTCAGCGGCGGCCGTGTCGGGACCGGACAGGAGATCGCCTGCGACGCGGTGCTAATGTCGGGCGGCTGGACGCCGTCGCTGCACCTGTTCTCGCACACGCAGGGCAAGCTCGCGTGGAGCGACGATTTGACCACCTTCCTGCCCGGCCGGACCAACGAGGATTGCGCCATCGCCGGCGCGAGCCGCGGCTTGTGGGGCGTCGAGGCGGCGCTCAACGACGGCGCGGCGCGCGGCCGCGAGGCGGCGGAAGCGCTGGGCAAGGCGGGCCACGTCGCACGCTATGCGGTCGACAACGATCGCCCCGGAACCGGCGTGTCGCATAAGGAATTGCCGACCGATCGCAATCCTGGTCGGGCCAAGGCTTTCGTCGACTATCAGAACGACGTCACCGCCAAGGATCTGCGGCTGGCCGTGCGCGAGGGCATGCGCTCGATCGAGCATGTCAAGCGCTACACCACCAACGGCATGGCGACCGATCAGGGCAAGATGTCGAACATCAACGGACTGAACATCGCCGCCGACGCGCTACACAAGCGTCAGCCGGAGGTTGGGCTGACGACCTTCCGCCCGCCCTATACGCCGACTACATTCGGCGCCTTCGCGGGCTATCATCGCGGCGATCATTTCGAGGTGATGCGCAAGACGCAGATCGACGGCTGGGCGGCGGAGAATGGCGCGGCCTTCGAGCCGGTCGGGCAGTGGCGCCGCGCTTGGTACTTTCCGAAGCCGGGCGAGGATATGGACGCCGCCGTCCGCCGCGAATGTCGCGCGGTGCGCGACAGCCTCGGCATATTCGACGCCTCGACGCTCGGCAAGATCGAGGTGGTCGGCCCCGATGCCGTTACTTTCATGGAGCGCATGTACACCAACCCGTGGGCCAAGCTCGGCGTCGGGCGCTGTCGCTACGGCCTGCTGCTCGGCGATGACGGCTATATCCGCGACGACGGGGTCATCGGGCGCATGGCCGAGGGGCGCTTCCACGTCACCACCACCACCGGCGGCGCGGCGCGGGTGCTGAATATGATGGAGGATTACCTCCAGACCGAATGGCCGGACCTCAACGTCTGGCTGACCTCGACCACCGAGCAGTGGTCCACCATCGCGCTCAATGGTCCGAACGCCGCGAAGCTGCTGGCGCCGCTGGTCGAAGGCGTGGAACTCACCGAGAAAACCTTTCCGCATATGTCTTGCGTCGAATGCGTGGTCGCCGGCATGTCGGCGCGGCTATTCCGCGTCAGCTTCAGCGGGGAGATCGGCTTCGAGGTCAACGTGCCGGGCCCGATGGGCCGCGCGCTGTGGGAGATCCTGTGGGACGCCGGCCAGCAGTACGGGATCACGCCTTACGGCACCGAGACGATGCACGTCCTGCGTGCCGAAAAGGGCTACATCATCGTCGGCCAGGACACCGACGGCACCGTCACGCCCTATGACGCCGGACAGGGCTGGGCGGTTGGCAAGAACAAGCCCGACTTCGTCGGCAAGCGCGGCCTTGCGCGCCCCGACCTGACGGCGAAGGGCCGCAAGCATCTGGTCGGCCTTTTGACCGAGGATCGCACGAAGCTGGAGGAAGGCGCGCAGATCGTCTTCGACCCGAAGCAGTCGATCCCGATGAAGATGGTCGGCCACGTCACCTCGTCCTACCATTCGGAAGCGGTCGGCCGGCCGATCGCCCTGGCGCTGGTCGAGGGCGGCCATGAGCGGATGGGCGAGACGGTCTACATCCCGATGCCCGACCGCACCATCGCCGCTACCATCACCGGGACCGTCTTCGTCGATCCTGAAAACAGCCGTCTGAAGATCTGACCGGAGGCGAAGATGAGCATCGAAGTTTCCTCGCTGACCCCCGGTGTCGTGATCGAAACCGCCGCCGGACGGGTCGGCGTCGCGCCGGCGCAAGGACGGCTGTCGCTGCGCGCAAGAGGCGACCTCACGGCCTTGAACGCGGCGCTGGGCCTCGCTTTGCCGGATCGCATCGGCAAACGGGCCGAGGCCGGCGGGATCGAGGCCATCCGGCTCGGACCCGACGAATGGACCCTGCGTGTCCCAGCTGACGGGATGGCGGCGCGGACCGCTGCTTGCGCCGCGGTCTATGCCGACCATCCGCACAGCCTCGTCGATATCTCGGGGCGCGAGGTCACGCTGCTGGTCGAGGGACCGAGGGCCGCCGAACTGCTGACGCTGGGCTGCCCACGCGACATCGAAACCATTCCGCCCGGCGAGGGTCGTCGCACGCTGTTCGACGGCGCGACCGTCGTGCTGTGGCGCGACGCGGCCGACCGCTTCCGCATCGACGTCTGGAACAGCTTCGCGTCGCACATCGCCCAACTGCTTGAAACCGGCTGCAAGGAACTTGCCGCCGAGCCCGCCTGATTTCCCAAAGGACGCCTCCATGCTCGCCAAAACCACCATTTCGGATACGGCGGTCGCCCACGCCATCGCCGAGGAACTCGACCGTCAGAAGACCCAGATCGAACTGATCGCCTCGGAGAACATCGTCTCCGCCGATGTTCTGGCCGCGCAAGGGTCGGTCCTGACCAACAAATATGCCGAAGGCTATCCCGGCAAGCGCTACTATGGCGGTTGCGAGTTCGTCGACAAGGTCGAGGTCGTCGCCATCGAGCGGCTGAAGCAACTGTTCGGCGCGGCATATGCCAATGTTCAGCCGCATTCCGGCGCACAGGCCAATCAGGCGGTGTTTCTGGCGCTGTTGCAGCCGGGCGATCGCATCATGGGCCTGTCGCTGGCCCATGGCGGCCACCTGACCCATGGCTCGCCCGTCACCATGTCGGGCAAGTGGTTCGACGTAGTTTCCTACCAGGTCGACCCCGAAACCCATCTGATCGACATGGAGAAGGTCCGAGAGAAGGCACTGGAGACGAGGCCGAAGCTGATCGTCGCCGGTGCGTCGGCCTATCCGCGCGAGATCGACTTCGCCGCTTTCCGCAAGGTTGCCGATGAGATCGGCGCGTATCTGATGGTCGACATGGCGCACTACGCCGGACTGATCGCCGGCGGCTATTATCCGAACCCCGTGCCGCATGCTCACGTCACCACATCGACCACGCACAAGACGTTGCGTGGCCCGCGCGGCGGCTTCATCCTGACCAATGACGAGGCGTTGGCGAAGAAGCT